>DAORTX010000122.1:0-8056 GCA_035432885.1 Usitatibacteraceae bacterium | reverse complement strand
AGCACGCAACGCTCGGTGTCCAGGCCCTTCATCAGGACGCGCGAGCCGCCGTTCACTTCGCCGAGGACGTTCTCCGCGGGGATCTCGCAGTCGGTGAAGACGAGCTCGCAGGTGTTCGAGCCCCGCATCCCCAGCTTGTCGAGCTTCTGGGCCGTGGAGAAGCCCTTCATGCCCTTTTCCACCAGGAAGGCCGTCATCGCCTTCGAGCCCTGCTCGCGCGGGGCGGTGCGCATGTAGACGATGAGGACGTCCGCATCGGGCCCGTTGGTGATCCACATCTTGGAGCCGTTGGCGACCCAGCGCTCGCCCTTCCGCTCGGCGCGGCAGGCCATGGAGCCGACGACGTCGGAGCCCGCGCCCGGTTCGCTCATCGCGAGCGCGCCCACGTGCTCGCCCGAGCAGAGTTTCGGCAGGTACTTGCGCCGTTGCGCCTCGGTGCCGTTGAGATGGAGGTTGTTCACGCACAGGTTGGAGTGCGCGCCGTAGGAGAGCCCCACCGAGGCCGAGGCCCGGGAGACTTCCTCCATGGCCACCACGTGGGCGAGGTAACCCAGGCCCGTGCCGCCGTACTCCTCCGGCACCGTCATGCCGAGCAGGCCCAGCCCGCCCAGCTTCGCCCACATGTCGGCCGGGAATTCGTTGGCGCGGTCGATGTCTGCGGCGCGCGGGGCGAGTTCGGCGTCGCACAGGCGCCGGGTGCTGGCGCGAAGCGCGTCGAGTTCCTCGGGGAGGTCCATGTCGAACGGCAAATTGCCTCCGTTTCGTTGTGCGCCCCGCGTGGGGCGCCCCGGGTGGGGCGGGGACCGCTGCGGTGGCGGCCGAGTCCGCAATTATCGCACGACAGCGGGCCTCGTCATTCGCGCCCCCTCCGTCGTTCCCGTTCCGCCGTCATTCCCGCGCGGGCGGGTCACTTGGGGGCCATGCGGATGGCGCCGTCGAGGCGGATCACCTCGCCGTTGAGCACTTCGTTCTCGAGGATGTGCTCGACGAGCGCGGCGTACTCGTCGGGACGCCCGAGGCGGGGCGGGAAGGGGACCTGGGCGCCGAGGGAGGCGCGGACCTCCTCGCTCATGCCCTGCAGCATCGGCGTGTCGAAGATGCCGGGGGCGATGGTCACCACCCGGATGCCGAAGCGGGCGAGTTCCCGGGCAATGGGCAGGGTCATCCCGTTCACGCCGGCCTTGGAGGCGGCGTAGGCGGCCTGGCCGATCTGGCCCTCGAACGAGGCGACGGAAGAGGTGTTCACGATGACGCCGCGCTCGCCCGTGGCGAGCGGCGGCTGGGTCGTCATCCGCGCGGCCGCGAGCCGGATCACGTTGAAGGTGCCGAGGAGGTTGATCTTCACCGTGCGCTCGAAGCTCGCGAGCGAGTGCGGGCCGGCCTTCCCCACCACGCGCTCGCCGGGCGCCACGCCCGCGCAGTTGATGGCGCCGTGGATGGCGCCGAAGGCGCTGGCGCACAGGTCGACGGCCGCCTGGACCTGCGACTCGTCGGTCACGTCGGCGCGCACGAAGCGGCCCTGGTCGCCGAACTGCCGGGCCACCCAGTCGCCGGCGTCGTTCACGTCGGCGATCACGACGTTGGCGCCCGCGGAAAAGAGGCGCTGGGCCGTGGCGGCGCCCAGGCCGGAGCCGCCGCCGGCGACGAGGAAGGTGTGCTTTTCGATCTGCATGGTGGGGGTTGCGCTGCGAGTGGGGAAGCCCGAATTATAGCGCCGCGTGCCGCGCCGCCCCCGCGTTAAGATGGCGGATTCCCCTTCGCTCCCCGCCAGCCTTGCCCCTGCTTCCCGACAGCGTGCGCGTCGCCGTGCGCGGATGGCTCAACTGCAACCAGGTGCTGCTGCGTTCGGCCGCGGGGCACGTGCTGGTCGATTCCGGCTACTCCGCGTGCGCCGCCGAGACGCTCACGCGCCTTCGCGAGCCCGCGATGCTCGGCGACGAGCCCCTGGCGGCCCTGGTGAACACCCATTGCCACTCCGACCACATCGGCGGCAATGCGGCGGTGGCGCGTGCCTACGGGTGCCCGATCACGATTCCCCGCGACGAGGTGCCGACCATCGACGACTGGACGATCCAGGCGCGCTGGAACGCCTACGTCGACCAGTTCGCCGAGCCTTTCGCCTACCAGGCCACGATCGCCGCCGGCGAATCGTTTCGCGGCGCCGACCGCGACTGGCAGGCCCACGCGGCGCCCGGGCATGACATGGAAGGGCTCATGTTCTTCGAGCCGACGGGGCGCATCCTCATCTCCGGCGACGCCCTCTGGGAGAACGGCCTGGGCTTCGTGTGGGCCCACGAGCCGCCCAACCCCTTCGTGGAGGCGGCGCTGTCGGCCCTCGACGCCATCGAGCGCCTCGCCCCCCGCGTGGTCATCCCGGGGCACGGGGAGCCCTTCGCGGACGTGGCGGGGGCGCTCGCGCGGGCCCGCTCGCGGCTCGGCGCGTTCGCCGGCGACCCGCGCCGGACGGCCCGGCACATGATGAAGGTGATGTTCGTCTTCTCGATGCTGCACCGCGGCGGCATCGCGCTGGCCGAGGCCGACGATTACGTCGCGCGGGTTCCCTGCTACCGCGATCTCGACGAGCGCTTCCTCGGCGAGGGCCTCGAGGGCCTGGGCGTGCGGCTCATCGGCGAGCTGGTGAAGACCGGGGCGATGCGGGTCGAAGCGGCGCGCGCCGTCCCGACGATGCCGGCCTGAGCCGCCGCGAGGCTAGTCCCCGGCCAGGTGCAGCCGCCGGTTGTTCGGCGGGATGTAGAGCCGCTGGTAGTAGATGGGGCTGCCGCCGTTCAGGTACGCCCGGGCCTCGAGCAGCAATCCGGCCGTGTCCCGGTCCATGTTCGTGGCCTTGGCCACGCTTGGGGAAAACCTCACCGATGACAGGTACTGCGTGATCCTCGCCACGGGCTGGTGGCTCTCCCGCCAGATGATCTCCTTGAAATTCTCGCCGCACAGCCTGCGCACGGGAAGTCGCGCGAAGGCGGGCATCCGCTGCGGGTCCACGTAGAACTCGCTGAAGACCGCGAACTCCTTGTTGATGTCCAGCACCCGGTCTATTCGCAGTAGCGGGAACGCCGTGCCGAGGTGTTCCGACCAGGGACCCTCCGCGGCGACCTCCTCCCTTGCCGTGACCTGGGAGTAGACGGGTAGGTAGCCCCTGCCCGAATCGTCAAGGAACCGGCAGTGCAGCGGCGCGCGCATCTCGTCCGTGTCGCGAGTCGCGACGAACGTGCCCTGCCCGGTGCGCCGGTGCACGAGTCCCTCGTCGGCGAGCATCCGCAAAGCGCGCTGTATCGTGCCCAGGCTGAGCGGCACCCGGGCCGCCCATTCCGCCTCGGTCGGCAGGCGCGTACCCGCCGGCCAGGCCCCCCCGGTGATCTCGGCGACCATGGCGTCGCGAAGCATCACGTACTTCGGCACGCCGGGACGGCTGTAGCGGGCAAGCCAGCTCCGGGCATCGGCGGGAATCGTGGCGTGGTGCTCCATGGGGGGGGTTGCCTTATTACTATATAGTATTATGATAAGCCGCTCCAGCGACCTTTATGAGAAGCGCCGCGATCATGCGCCACCCGAACTTTCTCGTAATTATGTCCGACGAGCACAATCCGAAGGTCCAGGGTCACGCCGGGCATCCCGTCATCACCACGCCGAACCTGGACCGGCTCGCGGCACGCGGGACGACCTTCACGTCCGCCTATACGACCAGCCCTGTGTGCATCCCGGCGCGGGCCGGCTTCGCCACGGGCAAGTACATCCACCAGGTGGGCTTCTGGGACAACGCGGACGCCTACGACGGCTCGGTCGCCAGCTGGCACCACGTGCTGCGCGAGCGCGGGCACCAGGTCGTGTCCATCGGCAAGCTTCACTTCCGCCTGCCCGGAGAAGACCACGGGTTCACCGAAGAGCAGATCCCCATGCACATCATCGACGGCAAGGGCGACCTGATGGGCCTGGTCCGCGAGGACCTGCCCCGGCGCGGCGGCGCGAAGAAGATGGCCGCGATGGCCGGACCGGGCGAGTCGCCCTACACGTTCTACGACAAGGAGATCTGCTCACGGGCGCAGGTCTGGCTACGGGAACAGGGCACGCGGGAATCCGACAAGCCCTGGGTCCTCTTCGTCTCCTTCGTCGCGCCCCATTTCCCGCTCACGGCGCCGCCGGAGCACTACTACCCATACTGGAATCGCGACCTGCCGATGCCCAAGCTCTACGCGCGCGAGCAGCGTCCGGAACACCCCTACCTGCGCGACTACCGCGAAAGCTTCTGCTACGACGACTATTTCGAGTCGGAGACGGACGTGAGGCGCGCCATCGCGGGCTATTTCGGCCTCGTGTCCTACCTCGACGAGAACATCGGCAAGATACTGCGCGCGCTCGACGAGACGGGCCTTTCGGCGAACACGCGCGTCATGTACACGAGCGACCACGGCGACAACCTCGGCTCGCGGGGCCTCTGGGGCAAGTCCACGATGTACGAAGAGATCGCCGGGGTGCCGTGGATCCTCGCCGGGCCAGGCGTGCCCGGGGGCAGGCGCGTCGACACGCCCGTGAGCCACGTCGATGCCTTCCCCACGATCGTCGATACGGTCGGCGTGCCCTTCGATTCGGTGCGCGAGGGCCATCCCGGCGTGAACCTCCTGGATATCGCGCACGGTGCCTCGCCCGACCGCACGGTGCTCAGCGAGTACCACGGCATGGGCTCGACCACCGGGGCCTTCGCGATCCGCCATGGCAAGTACAAGTACGTGCACTACGTGGCGTACGCGCCGCAGCTCTTCGACCTGCAGGCCGATCCGGAGGAGATCCACGACCTCGCAGACGACCCCGCCCACGCCGGGATGCTCGCGGCATGCCGGGAGCGCCTCTACGGCCTCTGCGACCCCGAGGAGGTCGACCGGCACGCCAAGGCGAGGCAGGCGGAGCTGCTTGCCGCAAACGGGGGCAGGCAGGCCGTCATCGACCGCGGCGACCTGGGCTTCACGCCCGCACCAGGTTTCGCGGCCGACTTCCAGTAACCGCCAGGCAGCGCCAGCGCCGGTTTCGCCGCCGGCTTCCAGCAGTCCCAACCCAGAAGAGGAGGAGAAATCATGAGGAGAATAGTGTTCGCCCTGGCGGCCTCGCTCGCGCTCGCCGCGCAGGCCCAGGACTGGCCGTCGAAGTCCCTTCGCGCGATCGTGCCCTTTCCGGCCGGCGGCGGGGTCGATTTCGTGACCCGCACGGTCGCGCAGCGCCTGTCGGAAGTGCTCAAGCAGTCGGTCATCGTGGAAAACCGCACGGGCGCCTCCGGGACGATCGGGGCGGACACGCTCGCCAAGTCCGCGCCGGACGGCTACACCTTCATGGTGGCCTCGCCGGCCGAGGTGCTCGTGGCGCCCATCGCGGGCCAGAAGACACCCTACGACCCGGAAAGGGACCTCCTCCCGGTGACGCTCATCGGCGAGACCCCCCTCGTCCTGATGGCGAACCCGTCGGTGCAGGCCAAGTCGCTGCCCGAGCTCATCGACCTGGCGAAGTCGAAGCCCGGCACGCTCTCCTACGCGACGCCCGGCAACGGCAGCGCGCAGCATTTCGCCGGCGAGGCCCTGAGCGGCATCGCGGGTGTCGAGCTGCAGCACGTGCCATACCGCGGCGCGGCGCCTGCCGTGAGGGACGTGATCGGCGGCCAGGTGCCGCTGGGGATCTCGGGCATGCCTCCGACGGTGCAGCACGCGAAGAGCGGCAAGCTGAGGATCATCGCCGTCACGAGCGCCGGGCGCTCCGGGGCGATGCCGGACGTGGCTGCCGTCGCCGAGACGCGGGGCTTCAGCGGCTATCGCTTCACCAACTGGATGGGCCTGTACGTCCCGGCCGGAACCCCTGCCGCGGTTGTCGAGCGCCTGGCGACCGAGGTGGGCAAGATCGTCCGCGAGCCGGAGATCCGCGCCAAGCTCCTGGCCGGGGGCGTCGACCCCATCGGCAACACGCCGGCCGAGTTCCGCGCCTTCCTGGAGTCGGAGCGCGCCGCGTACACGAAGGTCGCCAAGGAGCGCAACGTCAAGGTCCAGCAGTAGGGGGTGTTTGCCGATGCCGGGCCGGTCGCACCTGTCGCCGTTCCACGTGATGGCGAAGCCGACGGGTGCGATCTGCAACCTGGATTGCGCCTACTGCTTCTATGTCTCGAAGCAGGCGATCTACCCGGGCAGCGGATTCCGCATGTCCCGCGAGCTGCTGGAGGCGTACGTGCGCCAGATGCTCGAGGCGCACGGTCCCGGCGACGTGGTTTTCGCCTGGCAGGGCGGCGAGCCCACGTTGCTGGGCCGGGAGTTCTTCGAGGAGGCGGTCGCGCTCGCGGAACGGTTGCGGCGGCCCGGGCAGCGGCCGCTGCACTGCATCCAGACCAATGGCGTTCTCCTGGACCGGGACTGGGCGCGATTCTTCCGGCAGCACGAGTTCCTCGTCGGCGTGAGTCTCGACGGCCCGCGTGCGCTGCACGACGCCTACCGGGTGGACAAGCGGGGGGCACCCACCTTCGAGCGCGTCATGCGCGGCATCGCCTCCCTGCGCAGCGCCGGCGTGCAGTGGAACGTCCTCGCGACGCTCCATCGCGCGAACGCCCCTTATCCCCGCGAGGTGTACCGGTTCCTGCGCGACGTGGCCGGGGCGCGGTACATCCAGTTCATCCCGATCGTCGAGCGCGAGGGCGCGCCCGACGACGCGCCACCGGGCCCGCCGCCGGTTCGAACCGGCGCGGGCCAGGATCGCGTCCTCTACATGCAGCGGGGAGACCGTGCCGGCGCCCGGTCCATCGCCGCGGCCGATTACGGGCGCTTTCTCGCGGCCGTCTTTGACGAGTGGGCGGCCCGGGACATCGGGCGCGTCTCCGTGCAGGCGATCGACGCCGCCTGCGCCGCGTGGTCCGGCCTGCCGCCTCCCCTGTGCGTGTTCGCGCCGACCTGCGGCCGGGCCGTGGCTCTCGAGCACAACGGCGACGTGTACTCCTGCGACCATTACGTCGAGCCGGGATACCGGCTGGGAAACGTCGCCCGGACGACCCTGCGCGAGATGGTGGATTCGCCGCGCCAGCGGCGCTTCGGCCAGGCCAAGCGCGACACCCTGCCCACGGCCTGCCGTTCTTGCGAGTACCGGTTCGCCTGCGAAGGCGGCTGCCCCAAGGACCGGTTCGTGGCACGGCCCGGCGAGGCGCTTCCGGGCAACTACCTGTGCGAGGGTTACCGGGCCTTCTTTCGCCACATCGACCGCCCGATGCGCACGATCTGCCGACTCGCGGCCCGCGGACTGCCTGGCCGGGAGATCATGAACGCCCTGCGCCAGCCGGGCTAGGTACCGAACCGGCGCAAGCCCTCGAGGTCGACGATCGAGAGCCCGCCGTATTCCACCTTGAGCAGGCCCGCCGACTCGAGAACGTGCAGCGCCTGGTTCACGCGCTGTCGGGAGACCCCGGAGAGGTATCCGATCTCCTCCTGCGAGATCTGCACCTCGGAAGCCATGGCCGGGTAGAGCACGGGGTTGAAGAGCGCGGCGATGGAGCGGGCCACGCGCGCGTCGGGCTCCAGCAGGCGCTGCGTCTCCACCATGGCGATGAACTGCGCCAGCCGCTCGTTCAGCTGCACCAGCAGGAAGCGGTTGAAGGCGATGTCGGTGTCCAGCAGCCACTCGAAGGTTGCCTTGGGCATGAAGGCGAGCCGCGTCGCGCGCAGGGCCACGATGTCGTACTTGCGGGTCTGGTCCTTGAGCAGCGATCCCTCCCCGAACCAGCCCCCGCCGGCCACCCCGAGAAAGGTGGTGGTCTTGCCCTCCGGCGAGACGCTCGTCATCTTGACCAGTCCGTGCACGATGCCGATCCAGCTCTCGACCGGGTCGCCCTTGCGGCAGACAAAGGCGCCGGCCGGCACGTCCTTGAGGACGGTCTCGGCTTCGACGCGGGCGCGCCGCTCCGCGGACAGGGACTTCGTCCACAGGGAGGCGTCGAGGAGTTCGGTAAGGGTATTCACGGGGGTCTGCAGGCGAGATTGTCAACGAAAAGACAACCGGCCGGGAGGCCCCCCCGCTACACTGGCTG
>DAORTX010000121.1:0-8077 GCA_035432885.1 Usitatibacteraceae bacterium | reverse complement strand
AGGCCGCGCCGCCTCGCCTCGGCGATGAGCGCCGCGAGCATCGCGGCCCCCACGCCCTTGCCGCGCCAGGCGGCGAGCACCGCCATGCGCCCGATGCGCCCGTCGGGCATGAGGCGGCCCGTGCCGATGGCTTCGCCGGTGGCGCTCCCGGCGAGCACATGGGCGCAGTCGCCGTCGCGCCCGTCCATCTCGAGGTCCGCGGGCACGTTCTGCTCGACAACGAAGACGGCGGTGCGGATGCGCGAAAGCGTGGCCGATTCGTCACGCCAGTCGGCAAGACGCACGCGGAAGTCGGGGGTTTTCGTCATGGTAGAGTCGCGGCTCGCCGCAATTCTAACCGCCTCCCGCGATGAACCCCCGATCCGCCCCGCTCGCCGCCATGGCCGCCATGTGCGCGATCTGGGGCTACTCCTGGATCCTGATGAAGATCGCGCTGCGGCACGCGCATCCCTTCGACTTCGCGGCCGAGCGCCTGGTGCTCGGCTCGCTGCTGCTCTTCGCCATCATCGCCGCCACGGGCCGCCGGCTGACGCTGTCTCGCTACCGCATGGCCATCGTGCTCGGCTTCGTGCAGGTGGGCGCGTTCGTGATGCTCACCCATTTCGCCCTGCTCTCGGCCGGCCCGGGCAAGACCTCGGTGCTCACCTACACGATGCCTTTCTGGATGATCGTGTTCGCGCACCTGCTGATCGGCGAGCGCATGCGCGGCGCGCAGTGGGTTTCCGTGGCGCTTGCCTTCGCGGGGCTGGTGCTGATCGTCTCGCCGTGGCGCCTCACGAGCCTGGAGGCGAGCCTGCTCGCGGTGGCCGCGGGCGCGGTCTGGGCGCTGGCCGCCGTGATGTCCAAGCGCTGGCCCACGAAGGACGCCGAGCCGCTCACCTTCACCGCGTGGCAACTCGCCTTCGGGTCGATCCCGCTCGTGCTGCTCTCGGTCTTCCATCCGCACGAGCCGCCGCGCTGGAACGGCGAGTACGCCGTGGCGCTCGCCTATTCCACGGTGTTCGCGACCGCCGGCGGCTGGTGGCTGTGGACCTACGTGCTCTCCCACGCGCCCGCGGGCGTCACCGGGCTCAACACGCTCGCGATTCCCGTCATCGCCGTCATCGCCTCGTGGCTGCAGCTCGGGGAGCGCCCGCCGCCCCACGAGCTCTTCGGCATGGCCCTGATCGGCGTCGCACTCGCGCTGCTCGCCGCGCTCGGGCTGCGCAGGCCGGTCGCAACGCCGGTGGACTGAGCCCGTCGCGCGGTCGCGCGGGTGCCCCCGGCCGCCCGAGGCGATACAATGGACGTCTCCATTCCCCGCGCGATGTCGCCGGGGTCCTCGAATGCTCGCGATCGCGCGCCCGGCGCAAGCAGGCGCGGGGCGGGCGCACCGGCAACCGGAACCATGCGGCTCTCCCTTCGATTCCTCCTCCCCCTCACGCTCGCGCTGGGCCTGATCGCCTACGGCGTGGCGCCGCTCGTCGACGACCTGACGCTCAAGTGGTTCGTGCGCGACCTCGAAAGCCGCACGCACCTCATCGCGACCGCCGTCCAGGAACCGCTCGCCGAAATGCTGGCCGACGAGGCCCGGGAGAAGGTCCGCTCGCAGCGCCTGGAGTCCTTCTTCAACCGCATCATCCAGGACGAGCGCCTCTTCGCGATCGGGTTCTGCGACGCGGACGGCAGGCTCGCCTACCGGACGGCCACGCTGCCCCGCAGCCTCGCCTGCCGCGCGCCGGCATCGCCCCCGGAGGAGCACGGCCGCATCCTGCAGCAGCCGAGCGGCAAGCTCCTCGTCTCGACCACGCCCATCGAGATCGACGGCGCGCGCAAGGGCGAGCTGGTCATCGTCCACGACATGAGCTTCGTCGAGCGGCGAAGCGCGGATACCCAGAAATACCTCGTCTACCTCTTCGCGGCGATCGCCGCGGTGATCGCGCTGATCACGGTCGTCATCGCGGAGCTCTCGTGGCGCGGGTGGGTCGCGAGCATCAAGGCGCTGATCCGCGGCCAGGCCCTCGCCCAGCCGCCCCAGCCGCCCTCGAAGGCGCTCGGCCCCATCGCCCGCGACCTCGAGGCGCTGGTGCGCGACCTGGAGACGGAGCGCCGGATGCGCGACGAGTCGCAGATCAGCTGGGCGCCGGAGACGCTGCGCACGATCCTGCGCGAGGACCTGAAGGGCGACGAGATCCTCATCGTCTCCAACCGCGAGCCCTACATCCACGTCCGGCAGGGCGACCGGATCGAGGTGCTGCGCCCGGCGAGCGGCCTCATCACCTCGCTCGAACCGGTGATGCGCGCCTGCTCGGGCACCTGGATCGCGCACGGGGCGGGAACGGCGGACCGCGAGGTGGTCGACGGGAACGACCACGTGCGGGTGCCGCCCGACAAGCCCTCGTACCAGATCCGCCGCGTCTGGCTCACGAAGGAGGAAGAAGCCGGCTACTACTACGGGTTCGCGAACGAGGGCCTGTGGCCGCTCTGCCACATCGCCCACACGCGCCCGGTGTTCCGCGCCTCCGACTGGGAGCACTACAAGACGGTGAACCAGCGCTTCGCCGATACCGTGGTGTCGGAATCGCGCACGAAGAATCCCATCGTGCTGGTGCAGGACTACCACTTCGCGCTGCTGCCGCGGATGATCCGCGCGCAGCTCCCGGAAGCGACGATCATCACCTTCTGGCACATCCCCTGGCCGAACCCCGAGGCCTTCGGCGTCTGCCCGTGGCGAAACGAACTGCTCGACGGCATGCTGGGTTCCTCGATCCTCGGCTTCCACACGCAGTTCCACTGCAACAATTTCTTCGACACGGTGGACACCTACGTCGAGGCGCGCGTGGACCGCGAGAGCTTCGGCATCTCCTACGGCGGGGAGACCACGGAGGTCCACCGCTACCCGATCTCGATCGAGTGGCCGCTCCAGGGGCTCGAAGGCATGCCGCCGGTCGAGGAATGCCGCCGCGCCATCCGGGAGGAACTGGGCCTCGCGCCCGAGGTGCGCATGGGCATCGGCGTGGACCGCCTGGACTACACGAAGGGCATCCTCGAGCGCTTCTCGGCCATCGAGCGCTTCCTGGAGCTGAACCCGGACTGGGTCGGCCGCCTCTCCTTCGTGCAGATCGCCGCGCCCAGCCGCGCGAGCATCGACGAGTACCAGTCGCTCGACGCGCGCGTGCGCGCGGCGGCCGGGCGCATCAACCACCGCTTCGGTTCCGCGGCCTGCAAGGCCATCGACCTGCGGATCGAGCACCACGATTCGAGGCGCGTCTACGCGTTCTACCGCGCCGCGGATTTCTGCTTCGTCTCGAGCCTGCACGACGGCATGAACCTGGTCGCGAAGGAATACGTGGCCACGCGCGAGGACGAACGCGGCGTGCTGATCCTGTCGCAGTTCGCCGGCGCGGCCCGCGAGCTGCCCGAGGCGCTGATCGTCAACCCCTACGACACGGAGCAATGCGCCGCGGCGGTCGCCACCGCGCTCGCCATGCCGCCGGACGAGCAGCGCGCGCGGATGCGCAGCATGCGCGGGCTCCTCCAGGAGTTCAACGTGTACCGCTGGGCGGGCCGGATGCTGCTCGACGCGGCGCGCATGCGCAATCGCAGCCGGCTTTCGGCCGGCCCGCGGCCCGCCATCGAGTCGTCGCGGGCGCGCCGGAACTGACGGCTGCGCAAACGCGGAGGCCGGCACGGCGATCATGACGACCACGGGCGAGGCGACGGCAATGGCGAACGGTCCGGCGGACCGCGGCGGACCGGCGATCGATGGCGCCCCGGTGCTCGAGCCCGGCATGGCGATCTTCCTCGACTTCGACGGCACGCTCGTCCACCACGAGGACCGCCCCGATGCCGTGGCGGTCGACGCGCCGCTTCGCGCCCTCATGGAGGGCCTGCAGCGCGCGTCCGCGGGCGCGCTCGCGCTGATCAGCGGCCGGTCGATCGCCGACATCGACGCGCTCTTCTCGCCCGAGCGCTTCGCCATCGCCGGCCAGCATGGCGCGGAACGCCGGTCCGCCGACGGCACGATGCATTTCCACGCCACGCCCGCCTCGCGGCTCCACGGGTCCGAGGAGGAGCTGCGCCGCTTCGTCGACGCCCATCCCGGGCTCCTCCTGGAGAACAAGGGCACGAGCCTCGCGCTTCACTACCGCAATGCGCCGGCGCTCGCGCAGCCCGCCGAACGAGAAGCGCGCCGGGTCCTCGCCGCGCTGGGCGAGGAGTTCGAGCTGCAGGGCGGCAAGTTCGTCTTCGAGATCCGCCCGAGCGGCCGCGACAAGGGAACGGCGATCGCCGAGTTTCTCGGGGAGGCGCCCTTCGCGGGCCGCCTGCCGGTGTTCGTCGGCGACGACCTCACGGACGAGCTGGGCTTCGCCCTCGTCGACGGCCGCGGCGGCCACACGGTGAAGGTCGGCCCCGGCCCCACGAGCGCGCGCTGGCGCCTCGCCGATGCCGACGCCGTGAGGCGATGGCTCGCCGATTTCGCGGCGCGGCCGGGCGGCGGTCCGGGGTAGGCGGCGCGACGTGAGAAACCTCGACCTCGGCCTCATCGGCAACTGCACCGTCGGCGCGCTGGTCGATGGGGCGGGCGAGATCGTCTGGGCGTGCCTGCCGCGCTACGACGCCGACGCGGTCTTCTGCTCGCTGCTTCGCGAACGCGACGGCGAGGATGCCTTCGGCTTCATGGCGATCGAGCTCCACTGGCAGGTGCGGACCGAGCAGGAGTACGTGCCCAACACGCCGATCCTCAGGACGCGCCTTTACGACGACCGCGGCGGCGCGGTGGAGATCCTCGATTTCGCGCCGCGCTTCCGCCAGTTCGGCCGCCTCTTCAGCCCCGCGCAGTTCGTCCGCGTGGTGACCCCGATCGCCGGCAGCCCGCGCGTCAAGGTGCGGATGCGGCCGGCGGACGACTACGGGCGGCGGCGCCCCGAGGTGACCTCGGGCTCCAACCACATCCGCTACGTGGGCGCCTCGAACGTGCTTCGCCTCACGACGGACTGCTCGCTCACGGCGATCCTCGAGGAGATGCCCTTCGTCCTGAGGGACGGCATGGCCTTCCTGATGAGTCCCGACGAGACGCTGCAGGGAAGCGTGACGGAAGTCGCGCGGCACTACCGCGAACGCACCGTCGACTACTGGCAGAACTGGGTTCGCGACCTGTCGCTTCCCTTCGAGTGGCAGGACGAGATCATCCGCGCGGCGATCACCTTGAAGCTCGCGGCCTACGACGACACCGGGGCGATGATCGCGGCGCTGACGACCTCGATTCCCGAGTCGCCGGGCAGCGGGCGCAACTGGGACTACCGCTACTGCTGGCTGAGGGACGCCTATTTCGTGGTGGGGGCGTTGAACCGCCTGAACGCCACGCGGATGATGGAGCGCTACCTGGGCTACATCATCAACGTCGCCTCGAGGAGCGACGGACACCTGCAGCCGGTCTACCGGATCAGCGGGCGGCCGGAGATTCCCGAGCGGATCGTGGGTTCCCTGCCCGGTTACCGCGGCATGGGGCCGGTGCGCATCGGCAACCAGGCCTACGAACAGGTCCAGAACGACGTGTACGGCTCGACGATCCTCGCGGCCACCCACGCGTTCTTCGACCGGCGCCTCGCGGCGGTGGGCAACGAGGGCCTGTTCCGCCGCCTGGAGCACCTGGGCGAGCGGGCCGCCGCCTTGTACGCGAGCCCCGACGCGGGCCTGTGGGAGCTTCGCGGCTCGACCCACGTGCACACCTTCTCGAGCGTGATGTGCTGGGTGGCCTGCGACCGGCTCTCGAAGATCGCGCGGCGACTGGGCATCACGGAGCCCGCCCATCGCTGGCGGGCGGAAGCCGACCGCATCCACGCGGCGATCTGCGAGCGGGCCTGGTCGGCGCAGCGCAAGAGCTTCGTCTCCACCTTCGGCGGCGAGGATCTCGACGCGAGCCTGCTGCTGCTCGCCGAATTCGGGTTCCTCAAGGCCGACGATCCGCGCTTCGCGAGCACCGTGGGCGCCGTCGAGCGCGAGTTGCGGCGCGGCGATTTCATCTTCCGCTACACCCAGGCCGACGACTTCGGCAAGCCCGAGAACGCCTTCCTGGTCTGCACGTTCTGGTACATCGACGCGCTGGCGGCGCTCGGGCGGCGGGACGAGGCCCGGGAGCTCTTCGAGTCCACGCTCGCCCGGCGAAACCGGCTGGGACTGCTGTCCGAGGACATCGACCCGGCCACGGGCGAGCTCTGGGGCAATTTCCCGCAGACCTACAGCATGGTGGGCCTCATCAACAGCGCCACGCGGCTGAGCGTCTCCTGGGACGACGCCTACTGAAGGCGCGCGTTCAGCCGGCGCAGTTGGCGAGGCGCAGGGCCTGGAGCACTTCTCCCGTGCGCGCATCCTGGACGAAGGCCGACACCGCGAGGTCGGCCGGCTTCCAGTCGGCCCCCAGGGCGAAGGTGTGCCGGAACGAGGTGCGGGGCAAGCCCACGGGGCCGAGGGAGACGAGCGCGCGAACCACGTGATCGTGGGCAAGGGCCTTGCCGCGGTTCTCGCCGGCCCGCACCGTGCTGGCGAGCCGGTTTTCCGAGAGCGCGAGAAACAGCTCGCCGTCGCGCAGCGGCTTCCCGGAAGGCTGCACGTCGGCCACGACCGCGAGTCCCGACGGAGCCGGCGCCAGCCGTAGCGCGATCGTCGCGCGCGCCGGATCGTCCCCGGCCCCGGCCTTGGCGAGCGACCCGGCCGCGTGCCAGCGCGGGAAGTCGCGCCCGTTTCGCATCACCTGCGGCGTATAGACGGTTCGGCCGCCGGCGCGGGTCACCGCTTCGCGCTGCCGGGCGGACCATGCGGGATCGGCGAAGCGGTCCTTCCACCCGATGTAGTCCCAGTATTCGACGTGGAAGGCGAGCGGCACCAAGCGCGCATCCGGCCCCGCGAGGTCCAGCCGGGAGAACCAGCGGTCCGCGGGCGGGCAGCTGCTGCAGCCTTCCGAGGTGTAGAGCTCGACCAGTGCGGCGCGCTCCGCGCCCGAACGCGCGGTGCATTCGGCGCCCAGGGAGGGAACCGCAAGAATCGAAAGGCCGGCGCCAAGCGCGATGCGGGCGATCATGCCCGTAGTTCGCCCGCGGCGACCGGAAAGTTACAGCTCACTTGCCCTTTTTCGGGGCCTTGTAGCGCTTCACGCTCTCGAGGATCTCGGCCTTGGCCTCCTCCGGGCCGACCCAGCCCTCGATCCGCACCCACTTCCCGGGCTCGAGATCCTTGTAGTGGCCGAAGAAGTGGGTGAGCTGGGCGATCATCACCTCGGGCAGGTCGCGCGGGGTCTCGATGTTTCGATAAAGCGGCGTCAGCTTGTCGATGGGCACCGCGAGGAGCTTGGTGTCGCCGCCGCCCTCGTCGCTCATCTTCAGCATGCCGATGGGCCGGCAGCGAACCACCACGCCGGGCATCAGCGCGAAGGGCGTGACCACGAGCACGTCCGTGGGATCGCCGTCGTCGGCGAGCGTGTGCGGGATGTAGCCGTAGTTGCACGGGTAATGCATCGCCGTCTGCACGAAGCGGTCGACGAAGAGCGCGCCCGTGGCCTTGTCGATCTCGTACTTGATCGGGTCGGCGTTCATCGGGATTTCGATGATGACGTTGAAGTCGTTGGGCAGGTCCTTGCCGGCGTCGACGCGGTCGAGATTCATGGCTTTCCTTCGGTCGGGCGTTGCTCACGAAGCGAGCAAGCGCTGACAATCAGATGTGGTAAATTGCGAGGGCTTCCGGGCGGCATTATCGCAAGTTCCCGATTTGACTGGCAAAACGGCCGTATCAAAACGATGAACCGAGCGCTTCCCCTCATCCTCACGCTGGATCAGCACGGCGTCCCGCACCGCTGGGTCACGTGGCAGCAGGCGGTCTGGTACTACGCCAAGGAACGCGTGGCCTGGGAGACCGGCCGCGAGGCGTTCACGATCTGGGGCGGGACGTCGCAGCTCACCGGCCTGCGCTCGAGCATCAGCGCCAATTCCATCATCGCCATCCGCGGCAAGGCGCTCGCGCACAAGGGCTTTCACCAGGTCCCGCCGCTCAACAACCGCGAGCTCTTCCACCGCGACCGCGCCATGTGCGCCTTCTGCGGCGG
>DAORTX010000120.1:0-8189 GCA_035432885.1 Usitatibacteraceae bacterium | reverse complement strand
GCGCAGTTCGGCGACTTCGCCAACGGCGCCCAGGTGGTGATCGACCAGTTCATCGCCTCGGGCGAGGCGAAGTGGGGGCGCCTGTGCGCCCTCACCATGCTCCTGCCGCACGGCTACGAGGGCCAGGGCCCGGAACACTCCTCGGCGAGGCTGGAGCGCTACCTCCAGCTCTGCGCGGAGCACAACATCCAGGTGGTCGTCCCGTCGACGCCCGCGCAGTTCTTCCACATGCTGCGCCGGCAGATCCTGCGGCCGATGCGAAAACCGCTCATCGTGATGACGCCCAAGAGCCTCCTGCGGCGCAAGGAGTCCACCTCGGCGCTCGCCGACCTCGCCGACCCGAAGGGCTTTCACTGCGTGATCGGGGATCCGGCCGCGCCCTCGCCGAAGAAGGTGAAGCGGATCGTCTTCTGCTCCGGCAAGGTCTTCTTCGACATCGCGGCCGAGCGCGACAAGCGCGGCATCGACAACGTCGCGCTGGTGCGCCTCGAGCAGCTCTATCCCTTCCCGCACTCGGACTTCGCGGAGCAGATCGCGCGCTACCCGAACGCGAAGAGCGTCGTCTGGGCCCAGGAGGAGCCGGCCAACCAGGGCGCCTGGCACCGCATCCAGCATTACCTGCTGGAGCACGTGACCGGCGACCGGGTGCTGACGGCGGCGCAGCGCAAGTCCTCGGCGTCCCCGGCCGTGGGCTATCTCGCGCTCCACAACCAGCAGCAGAAGGAAATCATCGACGCGGCCCTCACGCTGGACGCCGCTTCCTCGAAGAAGGCCGCCGCCTGAGGGCGCCACGGCGCAACCGGAAGGAAACGACATGCAAGTCGAAGTGAAGGTCCCGCAGCTCTCCGAGAGCGTCTCGGAAGCCACGCTCGTCGCCTGGCACCGCAAGGCGGGCGAGGCCGTCAAGCGCGACGAGAACCTGATCGACGTGGAAACCGACAAGGTCGTGCTGGAGCTTCCGGCGCCCGCGGACGGCGTTCTCGTGAAGATCGTGAAGCCCGACGGCAGCACGGTGACCTCCGGCGAGGTCATCGCGGTGATCGACACCGCGGGAGCCCCCGCCGTCGTGGCCCCGGCGATCGACCCGGTGCAGGCGGCCAAGCAGGCCGCCGTCGCCGAGGCGCCCGCGGCGGCCGGCGCCAAGGCGGCCTCGCCCGCGGCCGCGAAGCTCGCCGCCGAGCAGGGCGTGGACACGGCGAAACTCGCCGGATCCGGGCGCGACGGCCGCGTGACCAAGTCGGACGTGATCGCCGCCGGATCGGCGCCGGTGGCCGCGCCGCCGGCGAAACCCGCGGCGGCCGCGGCGCCCGCCATCGCCGGGGGACGCACGGAGCAGCGCGTGCCCATGTCGCGGCTTCGCGCGCGGATCGCGGAGCGGCTGGTGCAGTCGCAGTCGACCGCGGCCATCCTCACCACGTTCAACGAGGTCGACATGTCGGCGGTGATGGCGCTTCGCAACCGCTACAAGGACCGGTTCGAGAAGTCGCACGGCGTGAAGCTGGGCTTCATGTCCTTCTTCGTGAAGGCCGCCGTCGCCGCGCTTCGCAAGTACCCGGTGGTGAACGCCTCCATCGACGGCAACGACATCGTGTACCACGGCTACTACGACGTGGGCATCGCGGTGGGCAGCGAGCGGGGCCTGCTGGTGCCGATCCTGCGCGACGCGGACCGGATGTCGATCGCCGAGATCGAGCTCGCCATCGCCGATTTCGGCCGCCGCGCGAAGGACGGCAAGATCGGCATCGAGGAACTCACCGGCGGGACCTTCTCGATTTCCAACGGCGGCGTCTTCGGCTCGATGCTCTCGACGCCGATCATCAACCCGCCGCAGAGCGCGATCCTGGGCATCCACGCCACCAAGGAGCGCGCCGTGGTCGAGGACGGGCAGGTGGTCGTGCGGCCGATGAACTACCTGGCGCTCTCCTACGACCACCGGATCGTCGACGGCCGCGAGGCCGTCCTCTCGCTCGTGGCCATCAAGGAGGCGCTCGAGGATCCGGCGCGCCAGCTGCTGGATGTCTAGGGGCGCGTGATTGGCGCGTCGCGGCAGGAAATGGCGGCCCGCGGTCGTCCTCAGGCGGGCCTTCTTCTTCGTGCTGGGCTCGCTCCTCGTGGGCTTCCTCGCGGTATTCTTCCAGCAGTCGCTGGGCGTGTACCTGCCGCGGCACGTCGCGGTCTCGCTCGCGGTCGGGCTCGCGGTGGCGGCGACCTTCTGGCTGCTGGGATTGCTCAAGCACCCGCCGCTCTTCCTGAAGGGCGTTCATCCCCTGGCCGCGGGGCTGTGCGCGGGCCTGGGGGTTCACATCGCGAGATTCTGGCTGCGCTGAGCGCGCGGCCCGACTCGCCCGTTCCAACACACTGATCGGAATCGCCATGTCACAGACCTTCGACGTCGTCGTGATCGGTGCCGGCCCCGGCGGCTACATCGCCGCGGTGCGCGCCGCCCAGCTGGGACTGAAGACCGCCTGCATCGAGGGATGGAAGAATCCCCGGGGCGAGCTCGCCCTCGGCGGCACGTGCCTCAACGTGGGCTGCATCCCGTCGAAGGCGCTGCTCGCCTCGTCGGAGGAGTTCGAGCGCGTGAACCACCACCTGGACGAGCACGGCATCGCCGTCTCCGGGGCGAAGATCGACGTGGCGAAGATGCAGGCGCGCAAGGACGGCATCGTCACCAAGATGACCAAGGGAATCGAGTTCCTCTTCAAGAAGAACAAGATCACCTGGCTCGCCGGCTTCGGGAAGCTCGTCTCCGGCGGCGACCTGTACACGATCGAGGTGGCGAGCGGGGACCGGAAGGAGTCGGTGCAGGCGAAGCACGTGATCGTCGCCACCGGCTCGAAGGCGCGCCACCTGCCGAACGTGACCGTCGACAACGCGGCGGTCTGCGACAACGAAGGCGCGCTCGCCTTCTCCTCGGCGCCCAAGCGCCTGGGCGTCATCGGCGCGGGCGTGATCGGCCTGGAGCTGGGCAGCGTCTGGCGAAGGCTCGGTTCCGAGGTGACGATCCTCGAGGCGCTCCCCGTCTTCCTCGGCGCCTGCGACGACGCGGTGCAGAAGGAGGCGTGGAAGATCTTCACCAAGTCGCAGTCGCTCAACATCCGGCTCGGGGTGAAGATCGAGAAGGTGTCGATGCGCAAGAACGCCGTGCTCGTGGAATACACGGACGAGAAGGGTCTCGCCCAGAAGCTCGAGTGCGACAAGCTCGTG
Source organism: Usitatibacteraceae bacterium (assembly GCA_035432885.1). GTDB lineage: Bacteria > Pseudomonadota > Gammaproteobacteria > Burkholderiales > Usitatibacteraceae > FEB-7. The sequence goes on along the minus strand of DAORTX010000120.1, from coordinate 4,982 downwards.
GTTTCCGTCGGCCGCATCCCGAACACCGACGGCCTCGGGGCCGTGAACGTGGGTCTCAAGGTCGACGACCGCGGATTCGTCGAGGTGGACGGGCACTGCAGGACCAACCTCCCGAACGTGTGGGCGATCGGCGACGTGGTGCGCGGGCCCATGCTCGCCCACAAGGCCGAGGACGAGGGCGTGATGGTCGCGGAGCTGATCGCCGGGCAGAAGCCGCACATCGACTACGACTGCATCCCGTGGATCATCTACACCTCGCCGGAAGTGGCGTGGGTGGGGATGACGGAGCAGAAGGCGAAGGCCGACGGCATCGCGGTGAGGACGGGGCAGTTCCCCTTCGCGATCAACGGCCGCGCGCTGGGCACGGGGCAGTCCCAGGGCTTCGTGAAGATCGTGGCCGACGCCGCGACCGACCGCGTGCTCGGGGTGCACATCGTGCACGCGCACGCCTCCGACCTCATCCAGGAAGCGGTGACGGTGATGGAGTTCCGCGGCGCCTCCGAGGACATCGCGCGCATCTGCCACGGGCACCCGACGCTCTCGGAGGTGGTGCGCGAGGCCGCGCTCGCGGTCGACAAGCGCTCCCTCAACTCGTAGGCACGGGCCATTGTCGGCGTCGCGGCCCGATAGGCCCATGGGACCGGACCAGGAAATCGACCTGGCGGGCCTGGACCCGCGCGACGAGGAACTCGAGCCCGCCGACCCGAACCAGTATTCGGGCCCGCTGGAGTGGTACTGGCATTTCCAGCAGCGCCCCGATTTCCAGGCCGACAGCGAGCAGCTGCGCGTGCTGGGCGAACTCGAGCGCCTGTTCGGGGAGCTCGAGGACTACCGCCAGTACCGCGCGGGCATGCTCAATCGCCTGGTCACCAACTTCGGCGCCGGCCGCCGGCCGCCGCGCGGGATATACATCTGGGGAGGCGTCGGGCGCGGCAAGTCGCTCCTGATGGACGCCTTCTTCAAGGTGTCTCGCCACCGCCGCAAGCGCCGCGTCCATTTCCACGAGTTCATGCGCGAGATCCACGCCCGGATGCGCTCGCTCACGGGAACCGAGGACCCGCTGGACGAGATCTCGACGCAGATCGCGCGCGAGCTCCGGCTGCTGTGCTTCGACGAATTCCACGTGAGCGACATCGCCGACGCGATGATCCTCGCGCGGCTCCTGGAACTGCTGGTGCAGAAGGGCGTCGTCTTCGTGATGACGTCCAACTACGCGCCCGAGGGCCTTTATCCCAACGGGCTGCAGCGCGCGCGGTTCCTGCCGGCCATCGCGATCCTCAACCGGGACCTGGATGTCATCGCGCTCGACGGGCGCCTCGACCACCGGCGGCGGATCCTCGAGGGCTTCCGGGTCTGGTACACGCCGCCGGGCGAGGAGGCCGACCGGATGCTCGGGCAGTTCTTCGAGGCGGTGACCAAGGCCGCGGTCGAGCGCGACGGGGCGATCGAGATCGGGGGGCGCCCGCTCGCGTTCCGCCAGCGGGCCAAGGGCGTGGTGTGGGTCGAGTTCGCGACGCTTTGCGTGGAGCCGCGCTCGCAGCTGGACTACCTCGAGATCGCGAGCGGCTACCACACGGTGCTCGTGTCCGGCGTGCCGCGGCTCGACGCGGAGCAGACGGACGTGATCCGGCGGCTCACCTGGCTGGTCGATGTCCTCTACGACAGGCGCGTTCGCCTGGTGATGTCGGCCGAGGCCGCGCCCGAGGATCTCGTGGTGCCCACGGCGGAGGCCACGGGCCCGGGCAGGATGGTGCGGGGCGAGTTCGCGCGCACGGCGAGCCGGTTGCTCGAGATGCAATCGAAGGACTATTTCGCGCGCAAGCACGCTTCGGCGGAGAATCCCCGGGTGCTTGCCCGGTAAGGGATGCCACGCCGGCGGGACCCGACGGGAAACGATCAGGAGACGAATCGATCATGTTCAAGGCCATCTACCTCACGCGCGACGCCGACAGGTTCGACGCCCGCGTCGCTTCGCTCGAGGAATCGACGTTGCCCGAGGGCGACGTGACGCTTCGCGTCGAATACTCGACCCTCAACTACAAGGACGGGCTCGCCATCGCCAACCAGGCGCCCGTGGTGCGCAAGTGGCCGATGGTGGCCGGCATCGATGGCGCCGGCGTGGTCGAGTCGAGCAGCCACCCGGCCTGGAAGGCGGGCGACCACGTCATCGTCGACGGGTGGGGCCTCGGGGAAACGCACTGGGGATGCCTCGCGCAGAAGGCGCGGGTGAAGGGCGACTGGCTGGTGCGCCTGCCGGCGACCCTCACGTCGCGCCAGGCGATGGCGATCGGCACCGCGGGCTACACCGCGATGCTGTGCGCGCTGGCGCTCGAAAAACAGGGCGTCGAGCCGGCGCAGGGCGACATCCTCGTCACGGGCGCCACGGGCGGCGTGGGCAGCATCGCGATTTCCATTCTCTCGGCCTGGGGCTACCGCGTGGTGGCGTCCACGGGAAAGTCCGCCGAGCGCGCGTACCTCGAGTCCCTGGGCGCGGCCGACGTGATCGACCGCAACGAACTCTCGCAGCCCGGCAAGCCGATGCAGAAGGAACGCTGGGCCGGCGTCGTGGATTCGGTGGGCAGCCACACGCTCGCCAATGCGTGCGCGCAGGCGAAGTATCGCGGCGTGGTCACGGCCTGCGGACTCGCGCAGGGCATGGACTTCGCGGCGAGCGTGGCGCCCTTCATCCTGCGCGGCGTTCGCCTCATCGGCGTGGACAGCGTCATGGCGCCCCTTGCCGACCGGGAGCAAGCGTGGGCGCGGCTGGCGACCGACCTGGACAGGAAGAAGCTCGAGGCCATCACCACGCAGGCGAGCCTCGCCGAGGCGCTCGCGCTCGCCCCCGGGATCCTGGCGGGCACGCGCCGGGGCCGGGTCGTCGTCGACGTGAACGGCTGAAGCGGCGGGGAGCCCCGGAAATCGCGCGGCTCCCTTAGGGAAAACCCTGATCCGCGCACCGGAAGGTTTGCGGCGGATCAATTAGGCTCCATGCCGGGACCCTACGCTGGGTCCGAGCCGCGGCAGGCAGAGCGGCCAACATCGCCAGGAGAATCGTCCATGACCACCTACCAGGAATTCCACGCGCGCTCGATCCGCGATCCCGAAGGCTTCTGGGCGGAGCAGGCGAAGATGATCGACTGGCATCGCCCCTTCGACAAGGTTCTCGACTACGCGAAGCCCCCGTTTCGCTCCTGGTTCGCCGGCGGCCTCACGAACCTCTGCCACAACGCGGTCGACCGCCACCTCGCCACGCGCGGCGCGCAGAAGGCGCTGGTCTGGATCTCGACCGAGGTGAACGAGGAGAAGAGCTGGACCTTCGCCGAGTTGGCCGACGAGGTCAACCGCTTCGCCGCCATCCTCGTGTCCCTGGGCGTCGGCCGCGGCGACCGCGTCCTCATCTACATGCCGATGGTGCCGGAGGCGGTGTTCGCGATGCTCGCGACGGTGCGCATCGGCGCGATCCACTCCGTGGTGTTCGGCGGTTTCGCGGCCGCGAGCCTCGCGGCCCGCATCGACGATGCGCAGCCGAAGGTCATGGTCACCTCGGATGCCGGATCGCGGGGCGGCAAGGCCCTCGCGCTGAAGCCCCTCGTGGACGAGTCCATCCGGCTCTCGAAGTCGCCGCCGGCCCACGTCGTCATCGTGAACCGCGGGCTCGACCCGGCGATGAAGCAGGTGGCCGGGCGCGACCTCGACTACGCCGAGCTTCGCGCGAAGCACGCGGGGGCGAAGGTGCCCGTCGCCTGGCTGGAATCGAACGAGCCGTCCTACATCCTCTACACGAGCGGCACGACCGGCAATCCCAAGGGCGTGCAGCGCGACACCGGCGGCTACGCGGTGGCACTGGCTTCCACGATGAAGCACATCTACTGCTCGAACCCGGGCGAGGCGTACTTCTCCACCTCCGACATCGGCTGGGTCGTGGGGCATTCCTACATCGTCTACGGCCCGCTCATCAACGGCTCGACCACGATCATGTACGAGGGCCTGCCGATCCGCCCCGATCCCGGGATCTGGTGGAAGATCGTGTCCGACCACAAGGTCACGTCGATGTTCTCCTCGCCCACGGCGGTGCGCGTGCTGAAGAAGCAGGACCCGGCCTACATGTCGAAGTACGACGTGAAGTGCCTCAAGTATCTCTTCCTCGCGGGCGAGCCGCTGGACGAGCCCACGGCGCGCTGGGTCGCGGACAACCTGGGTTGCGCGATCGTGGACAACTACTGGCAGACCGAGACCGGATGGCCGATCCTGTCGGCCTGCCTGGGCGTCGAGGACACGCCGCGCAAGTTCGGCTCGCCCTCGTTCGCGGTGTACGGCTACCACGTGAAGCTGAAGGACGAGGTCACCGGCAAGGAGACCGGGCCCGACGAGAAGGGCGTGCTCTGCGTGGTGCCGCCGCTGCCGCCGGGCGCCATGACCACGGTCTGGGGCGACGACGAACGCTACGTGAAGACCTATTACGGCACCTTCAAGGACGAGATGGTCTACTCGACCTTCGACTGGGCGGTGCGCGACAAGGACGGCTACTACTTCGTGCTGGGGCGCACCGATGACGTGATCAACGTCGCCGGGCACCGCCTCGGCACTCGCGAGATCGAGGAAGCCGTGCAGGCCCATGCCGGCATCGCCGAGGTGGCGGTGGTGGGCGTGGCCGATTCCCTCAAGGGCCAGGTGCCGGTGGCCTTCGCCGTGGCGAAGGACGCCGCGAAGACGGCGACGAAGGAACGGGCGGCCGCGTTCGAGAAGGAAGTCATGGCCACGGTGGACCGCGAGCTGGGCGCCATCGCGCGGCCCGCGCGCGTGCACTTCGTGACCGTGCTGCCGAAGACCCGCTCCGGCAAGCTGCTGCGGCGCTCGATCCAGGCGCTGTGCGAGGGCCGCGATCCGGGCGACCTCACGACGATCGAGGACCCGGGCGCGCTCGAGCAGATCCGGGCCGCGCTCAAGGGCTGAAGGAGCCGCGCGACGCAGGACCCCGCGGC
>DAORTX010000119.1:0-8195 GCA_035432885.1 Usitatibacteraceae bacterium | reverse complement strand
ACGACCGACCCCTCCTCGAAGAGGTCGATGGGGTAGGCGATGAAGGCGTAGAAGCGCGAGTCGTCGCCGGGCACGTCCTCGATCCGGTAGGCGCGGCCCTTGTAATGGTCGAGGTCCGTGAGGAGGTCGGTCCACACGGTGGTCCACGTGCCCGTGGAGGACTCGGCGGCCACGGCGGCGGCGGCCTCCTCGCGGTCGACGCCCGGCTGGGGCGTGATCTTGAAGCAGGCGAGGATGTCGGTCTCCTTCACCTGGTAGTGGGGTTCCCAGTAGGTGTGCCGGTATTCCTTCACACCGGCGCTGTAGGCCTTGGCGGCTGGTTTCATGGCGCGACTCCTCGGTTGGCGTGCTTCAGGAATCAATATAGGCGGATGCTTTCATAAGTAACAGTCACGATTGTTTATCGTAGCTATAAGCTCGTCACGATGAGCTGGCGCCCCTTGGGCAAGCGAGCGGGGGCTTGCGGCGCTGGGCGAAGGCCTCAGCGGGTGAGCGAGAGGTAGAGGAGCGGCAGGCGCTCCGGAAGGCGCTCGACGCGGTCCACCACCGCGTGGCGGTTGGCGCCGAAGATGCGCGAGACGTAGGCGTCCGCACCCGGATCGAGGCTGATGCAGTAGGCGCCGATGCCGTCGCGGGATAGAGCCTCGACGGCCTTTCTCGCGTCCGCGCGCAGGTACTGCGGGTCGCGGACGTCCACGTCGGCCGGCGCGCCGTCGGTCACCACGAGGAGGAGCTTTCGTTTCTCGGGCCGGCGGGCGAGGCGCGAGCCGGCGTGGCGCATCGCGGTGCCCATGCGCGTGGAAAGCCGTCCTTCCATGCCCGAGAGCTTCGCGCGGGCGGGCGCGTCCCACGGCTCGTCGAAGTCCTTGAAGCGCCGGTACTCGACCTCGTGGCGGCCGTCGGAGGCGAATCCGTGGATCGCGAACGGGTCGCCGAGCTTCGCCAGCGCTTCGGCGAGCAGGGTCGAGGCCTGCCGCGTGAGGTCGAGGACGGTGGACTCGCCGCCGCGCACGGTCTCGTTGGTCGACTGCGAAAGGTCGAGCAGCACGAGCACCGCGAGGTCGCGGGTGCGGCGGACGTTTCGCCGGTGGATGCGGGTGTCGGGCGTGGTTCCCGTGCGCAGGTCCACCAGGGCGCGAACGGCGGCCTCGAGGTCGATCTCGTCGCCGTCCTCCTGCTTGCGAAGCCGCTGCACGCCCTGCGGTTGCAGCGCCTCGATGAGCCGCGCGAGCCGGGACGCAAGCGGCTTGTGCGCGGCCACGATCGCGTCGATGACCGCGGGGTCCGCCTTCGCGGCGGGCTTGTCGAGCACCGTGCACCAGTCGGGCCGTTCCATGCCGATCTGGTAGTCCCATTCGGGGTAGTGCACGGGATCGGCGGGGGGGGCTCGCCCCTCGGCGGCGTTGTAGCTGCGGCCGTGGTCCTCGTAGGGGAAGAGCTCGGTGGGAAGCGTCCAGATCTCCTGCGCGTCGTCGCCCGCGGTCCCGGTGTCGACCTCGTTCACGAATTCCATGAGGCTCACGCGGCGGCGCACCTGTCGCGCGGGCCCCGTGGCCTCGCGCGCCCCCGCGATCGCCGGGTCGAATTCGCGCAGGTAGCGGTTGTCGTCGCGATAGGCGACGCTGGCGCGAACGTCGCGCGCGTGAAAGGCGATGCCCAGGCCCGACAGGTCGCGCGCTAGGGCGAGCCCCAGGTCGATCGACGCCCGGTTGGTGGCGAGCGCCGCGGCGTGGGCTTCCCGGCGTTCGCGCGCGGCGGCGATCACCGGATGGCCGTCCTCGAAGGCCGGGTCGGCCAGCGCCCGCGCGGCGCGATCGAGCCAGTCGCCGATCTCCCGGTCCTGCGATGGCGTGGCCACGTGAAACCGGCGCCAGAGGTCCGCGAGCCCGGGAAGTCCTTCGCCGGCGAGACTTTCGACGCGGGCATCCTCGACGACGCCGATGGCCGCCACCTGGAGGGCGTCGAAACCCTCCAGCGCCATCGCTTCGCGCGTGTGCACCGTGTGCGCCGCGGCGTGGGCGGCCATGGCGCGGTAGAGGTCCAGGCCGCTCGCGCGGCCGGCGGGAAGTGCGAGATCGTCCAGCGCGTCCGGGAGGTGGATGACGAAATCGGCGATGAAGGGCTGGCGCCCCTCGCGATCCTCGTGATCGCCGCTCGTGGGGCGCATCCAGAAGTCGCGCCCCCACAGCGCTCGCAGGTACATCGCCAGCCGGCGCTGCACGTCCACGAAGAGCGTTCCCTTGCGCTCGCCCTGAAGCACGGCGAGCGATTCCGGGCTCTCGAGCGAGAAATAGCGCTCCTGCGCCGCGAAATCCGCGCGGTGGGCCTGCGCGCCCCACAGCGCCCAGCGCCGCAGGCCCCCGAGCGTGAGCTCGCCCAGCAGGCGGTCGAGCCGCTCGAGCATCGGGCGCACGCCGCGCGGCGCCTGCGCCAGGAGCTGCTCGAGAAAGCGCAGCCAGGCGAGAAAGAGGTCGGGGTCGCCGAGGCGCCGCGCCGCCGTGGCGCTCGTGGCGATCACGAGGGCGATCACGGCGCCGCTGGTTCGCGAGGCCATCGCGAGCGCGGCCTGCGCGAGTTCGGCCACCGCGTCCTCGCCCAGTTCGCGGGCGACGACCGGCGCCTCCTGGATGAAGCTCGCCACGGGATCATGGCCGCGCCCCAGCGCGTGCAGGGCGCGCGCGGCGCGAAGGTAGTTCTCCAGCCCCCGCGGCGAGAGCGAGCGCGACGCTTCCTGCCACGAGGCGCGAAGAACCTCGGCGGCCCGGGGTCCGAGGTCCTCGTGCAGTTCGCGGAAGTCGTCCAGGGAGAGGCTCAACGCGGGGCTCCGGGGGCGCTCAGAAATGGGTCGTGACCGCCGCGTCGAGCGCGTCCCGCATGTCCGGATCGTCGGTGATGGGACGAACCAGCGCCACGCGGCAGGCGGCCACGGGCTGCACGCCCCGGGCCATGAGCGCCCCGGCGTGCACCAGCATCCGCGTCGAGAGGCCCTCGTCCAGGCCGTGACCCTTCAGGTTGCGCGCGCGCTCGGCGACGCTCACGAGCTTGCCGGCCGTCTGCGCATCGACGCCGGATTCGTGGGCGACGATCTCGGCCTCGACTTCCCGCGGCGGATAGCCGAAGTCGAGCGCGCCGAAGCGCTGCTTCGTCGACTGCTTCAGGTCCTTCATGAGGTTCTGGTAGCCGGGGTTGTACGAGACCACCAGCTGGAAATCGGCGTGGGCATGGATGAGCTCGCCCTTCTTCTCCAGCGGCAGCGCGCGGCGCGTGTCCGTGAGCGGGTGGATCACGACGGTCGTGTCCTGGCGCGCCTCGACCACCTCGTCCAGGTAGCAGAGGGCGCCGTGGCGCGCGGCGAGCGCGAGCGGGCCGTCCTGCCACCTCGTGCCCGTGGCGTCCAGCAGGAAGCGGCCCACGAGATCGGAGGCCGTCATGTCCTCGTTGCAGGAGACGGTGACGAGCGCCTTGCCGAGCTTCCAGGCCATGTGCTCGACGAAGCGGGTCTTGCCGCAGCCGGTGGGCCCCTTGAGCATCATCGGCATGCGCGCGCCCCACGCGGCCTCGAAGAGCGCCACCTCGTCGGCGACGGGCCGGTACCAGGGCTCCTCGCGGATCCGGTAGGCGGAAAGCGGGTCGGGGGTCGGGGTCATGGGGGGAACTCCTGCGTCGGTGTCGTCGGCGAGGGTCCAATCTAGGCCCGGAGCTCCATAAGGTAAACTCAAGCTTCGTTATGGTTTCCATAAGCCCGGGACTTTCCGCCGGGAGCCGCCATGCCGCTTCGCCACATCACGCTGCGCCAGCTGAAGGTTTTCGAGGCCGTGGCGCGAAACCTCTCGTTCTCCCGCGCCGCCCAGGAACTGCACCTCACGCAGCCCGCGGTCTCCATGCAGGTGAAGGGCCTCGAGGGCCAGACGGGATTGCCGCTCCTCGAGCAGGTCGGCAAGCGCATCCACCTGACCGAGGCCGGCGCGGAGCTCGCCAGATTCGCCCGCGAGGTCCAGAGCGGCATGAAGGACTGCGAGGACACGCTCGCCGCGATCCGGGGCATCTCCGGGGGGCGGCTGCACCTGGCGGTGGTGAGCACGGCCAAGTACTTCGCGCCCCGGCTCCTCGCGGAGTTCTCCCGCCGCCACCCCGGCGTCACGGTGAAGCTCTCCGTCACCAACCGCGAGCAGGTGATCGGCGAGCTCCAGGCGAACCAGGTCGACATCGCGATCATGGGCCGGCCGCCGCGCGGCCTGGACGTCGTGGCCACCGCGTTCGCGAAGCATCCGCACGGCATCATCGCCTCGCCCGAGCATCCGCTCGCCCGGCGGCGCAACCTCGACCTGTCGCGGCTCGCCAACGAGAATTTCCTCCTGCGCGAGCAGGGCTCGGGCACGCGCATGTCCATGGAGCGCGTCTTCGCCGACCACGGCGTGAAGCTCGTGAGCAGCATGGAGCTCGCGAGCAACGAGACCATCAAGCAGGCGGTGATGGCCGGCATGGGCCTCACCTTCCTGTCGCTTCACACCGTCGGCCTCGAGCTCTCCGCCGGCAAGCTCGTCCGCCTCGACGTGCGCGGCACGCCCGTCACGCGCGACTGGCACGTGGTCTACCGGAAGGGCAAGCGCCTGTCGCCGCTCGCCGAGAGCTTTCGCGCCTTCCTCGCGGCCGAAGGCGCGAAGCTGATCGCGGAGACGACGGGCGTGCGCCTGCGCGGCGAAACGCGGCCAACTGCCGGAAAATCTTGAAAAAAACCGGGCGTCGGGGGCAGAATGGCGCTATAATTCCGCGCTTTGTCTCCACCAACAAACTGCTTGCATAATTCTCTGCAAAAAGGGCTACATCCGCCGTCCCTGGTTTCGGGGCGTCGCCGCGTTCTCTAGAGCGCGGCGGGCGCCCGAGACATGAGGCGAGTGGTCCCGTCACCTGCAGGAATCTGCCAGAAGAAGGGGGGTAACGGAGTGAAGGGACTGCACATCATCGCCGACCTGTACGGCTGCCGAAATCGCGAAATGCTGGCCTCCTCCGCCAAGCTGCGCGAAATCTGCGTGGCGGCCTGCAAGGACGTCGGGCTCACGGTTCTCGGGGACCACTTCTACCAATTCGCCGGGCTCGACGCGAACCAGGTCGGCGGCGCCACCGGCGCGGTCGTCTTCGCCGAGTCCCACCTTGCCGTGCACACCTGGCCCGAGCGCGACGGGGCCACGCTGGACGTGTACGTCTGCAACGTCTCCTGCGACAACAGCGACAAGGCCGAGAAGCTCTACGAGACGCTCGCCTCGAGCATGCAGCCCGAAGACGTCCTGGTCGAGCGCGTCTGGCGCGGCCGCGACCTGCCCCTCAAGAAGAAGCGCCTCTCGGCGGTGAGCTAGGCCCGCCGGGCACCCACCGGGCGCCCGCCCCGCGGCGGGCGCGCCAGCGAGCGGGCCCGAAATCCCCGATGTCCGAGAAAATCTTCGAGCGCCTCACCGACGCGAGCGGCGTCTGGTTCGACGGTACGCTGGTCGAGCGGCGCCAGACCCCTTTCCAGATGCTCGAGGTCTGGGACACGCCCGAGCTCGGGCGCATCTTCCGGCTCGACGGCTGCAACATGACGAGCGAGCGCGACGAGTTCTTCTACCACGAGAACCTCGTGCACCCGGCCGCCATCGCGCACCCGGCGCCGCGGCGCGCGCTGGTGATCGGCGGCGGCGACGGCGGTTCCTCCGAGGAGCTGCTCAAGCATTCCACGATGGAGCTCGTGCACATGGCCGAGCTCGATCCCGACGTGATCGACATCGCGAAGTCGCACTTCGGGCGCGTGCACCGCGGCGCCTTCGGCGACCCGCGGCTCAAGGTGACGGTGGGCGACGGGCTTGCCTACCTGCGCGCGACCGAGGTGCGCTACGACCTCGTGGTCCTGGATCTCACCGACCCCGTGGGGCCGAGCGTCGAGCTCTATTCGCCCGCCACCTTCGCGCTCGCGCGCGGCGCGATGGCCGAGGGCGCCGCGCTCGTGCTGCACATCGGCTCGCCGTTCTCGCATCCGGAGCGCGTGCGCCAGACGCTCGCGAACCTTCGCCGGGTCTTTCGCGTCGTGGCGCCCTATTTCGTGCACGTTCCCCTGTACGGGTCGATCTGGGGATTCGCGTGCGCCTCCGATTCGCTGGACCCGCGCGCCCTCGCGGCCGGGGAGGCCGACCGGCGCATCGGCGAACGCGGCGTGGGCGATCTCCAGTACTACAACGGCGAAACCCACCGCGCGGTCTTCGCGATGCCGAACTACGTCCGGGCGCTCACCGACTGATCGCGGCCGGGGTCAGCGTGCCGGGGCGATCCCCGCGTGCGGCCCGATCGCCTTGCGGACCCAGTCGCGCCACTCGGCGAAGAGCGCCGGCGAGCGCGCGGCGATGACGGAGCGCTCCCACGCCGGCGCCGACCAGAAGTCGTCCTGCGCGAGGGTGGCCAACCGGGCGCCCGCCTCCTCGGCGATGAGGGCGCCGGCGGCGTAGTCCCAGGCCTTCTGTCCGGCGTGGACGAAGACGTCGCGGCGGCCCGCGGCGAGGTTGCACCACGAAAGCGCCGACGAGCCGCTGGTCAGCCGTCGCGCGAACGGCGGGCGATGCTTGATCTCGTGGCGAACATGGGCCAGCGTGCGCCGAAGATCGACCTCGGCCACGGCGCGCGCGAGCGCGATGTCGCTCGAGGCTCGCGCGAGCGGGCGCGAATTCAGCCACGCGCCCGCGCCGCGCACCGCGAAGAAGGCCTCGTCGGCGATGGGGTCGTAGACGGTCCCGAAGAGCGGCGCGTCACCGTCCATGTAGGCGACCGAGACGGCGAAATAGGGAATGCCGGCGGTGAAGTTGCCCGTCCCGTCGACGGGGTCGACGCACCAGAAGCGACCGCGGCCTTCCCAGATGCGCCGCTGTTCGGCTTCGGGCATCTCCTCGCCGAGGAAGTCGACCGCGTCGATCCGGGCGAGCGCCACCGCCAGGGCGTCCTGGGCGGCGATGTCCGCCTCGGTGACGAGGCTGCCGTCGTCCTTGCGCAGCGCGGTGACGGTGCGAAAGCGCGGCAGGATCTCGGCGGCGGCGACGGAGCGAACCGCTTCCACGGCTCGCGCGGCGAACTCGACGGTGATGCAGGCGCTGGCAGGCGAGGCGCCGGACGATTCGGTGGGAGGCATGGGACGGGGCGACACGAGGAGCGGGCGCGGGCGGTATGTTAGCATCGGGTCGCCTTCCGCCTTCCGCGCTTCACCATGGCATCCCCCCGTATTTTCTGCGATGTCCGGCTCGGTCCGGGCGCCCAGTTTCCCCTTCCCCAGGACGCCGCCAACCACGTGGGCCGGGCGCTTCGCCTGCGGGTGGGCGACGAGCTCGTGGTGTTCGACGGCCGGGGCGGCGAATACGAGGCGACGATCCTGCGCATCGACCGCGACCGCGTCGACGTGAAGACCCTCGCGTTCCGCGATCCCGAGCGTGAATCGCCGCTCGAGGTGGGCCTGGTGCAGGGGCTTCCCGAGGCGGACAAGATGGACTGGATCCTGCAGAAATCCGTGGAGCTGGGCGTGGCCTGGGTCCAGCCCGTCGTCTGCGAGAGGAGCGTCGTGCGCCTGTCGGGCGACCGGGCCGCGCGCCGCGAAGCCCACTGGCAGCGCGTCGCGGTCGCGGCGTGCGAGCAGTGCGGCCGCAACCGCGTGCCGGCGATCCGGCCCACGCTCGCCTTTCGCGACTGGGCGGCGCAACCCTCGACCGCGGCCCGGTGGATGCTGGCCCCCGGCGCCGGCGAAGCGCTGGCGGCGCAGGCGCCGCCGGCGGGGCCCGTGGAGATCCTCGTCGGCCCGGAAGGCGGGCTCTCCGAACGGGAACTGGACATCGCCGACACCGTGGGCTTCACGCCATTGAGCCTGGGGCCGCGCGTGCTGCGCGCGGAGACCGCGCCGCTCGCCGTGCTCGCCGCGATGCAATCGCTCTGGGGCGACTTCCGCCGGTAGAATCCGCCACGAGACTTCCGACACCCGCCGATGACCAAGCCGCCCGCGCTCAAGACCGAAGCCTTCGTGAAATGGTTCCGGTCCGCCACGCCCTACATCCACCAGTGGGGCGGGTCGACGATGGTCATCGCTTTCGGCGGCGAGGTGCTGGCCGACGGCGAATTCCAGCAGCTCACGCACGATATCAACGTGCTGGTGAGCCTCGAGGTGCGCGTGGTGCTGGTGCACGGCGCGCGAC
>DAORTX010000118.1:4551-8264 GCA_035432885.1 Usitatibacteraceae bacterium | reverse complement strand
GAGCCTGCCCGGCTACCTGCAGCAGCTCGAGATGGAATCCAACGGCAAGCGCGTGAGGACCGATGGCGAGCCGGTCGGGCAGCCGACCTGCCCCGCCCTCTTCGGCGAGGCCGGCACCCTGGGCCAGCACTCGTTCTACCAATGGCTGCACCAGGGCACGCAGGAGACCTCCTGCGACTTCATCGTCGTGGCCCGCGCCATGGGATCGCGCGACGCCGACCACGACGTGCTGCTCGCCAACGCGCTGGCGCAGTCGGAGGCGCTGATGACCGGGCGAGCCACGGGCGACCCGCACCGGGACTGCCCCGGCAACCGGCCGAGCACCACCATCGTGCTGCCGTCGCTGGAACCGGCCGCGCTGGGCGCGCTGGTCGCGCTCTACGAGCACAAGGTCTACGCCCAGGGCGTGCTCTGGGGCGTGAATCCCTTCGACCAGTTCGGCGTCGAACTGGGCAAGGCGATCGCGGGCCGGATCCTCACGGCGTTCTCGGCGCCTGGCGAACCCCTGCACCCGGCGACGAGCCACCTCCTGGGCGTCATCCGCAAGGCCGCGCAGGGCGCGCCCCCCCGCTGAGGCGAGCCGGCGAACCGCGATGGCCACGGAGGATTTCAAGCGAATCGTCGAGACCCTGAGGACCGCGGTGGCGATCGCGGACACGAAGGGCATCGTCACCTTCGCCAATCCCGCCTTCGCGCAGCTTGCCGGCGACCCGGACCACGGCGTGCCCGGCCATGCCCTGCAGTCCTTCTTCCACCGTGACGACGGCAAGCGCGTGCACCAGAACGTCGTGCGCATCGCCGAGGGCAAGACCGCCTCGGCGTTGATCGACGTGCGCGTGGCGGCGGGCGGCGGGTGGGTCCAGCTGGGCCTGCAGCCCGCGCTCGATTCGCGCGAAAAGCCCGCGGGCATCGTGGCCGTGCTGCAGGACATCGCGGCGCAGCGCGACACGGAGAACGCGCTGAACCTGACGACCGCGCGGCTGATGGCGCTGGTCGAGGCCTCGCGAAACCCCAAGCTGGTGGAGAACGCCGCGGGAGAAGTGGAGCTGGTGAACGAGTCGTTCGCCCGCCTGCTCGGCCTGGAGAGCGCGCCGCAGTCGCTTCTGGGGCTTCCGGCGGTCGAGGTCGTCGGGCGGTCGAAATTCGTCGACGGCCCCGCCCTGTCCGCCGCCCACCGCAAGCCCGGCGCCCCCGCGAGCATTCCCGTGCGGCGGCCCGATGTCGCCGCGGTGACGCTGGAGCGCCAGCCGCTGCTCGTGGACGACGTGCCCGCCGGCGCGCTCTGGACGACCCGCTCCAGCGAGAGCGACGCCGAGGCCGAGGCCGAGGCCGACCAGGGCGCCTCCGAGATCGCCCTGATCGAGAAGATCGGCGCGGAGCTCTCCGTCGCCCTGGAAGGGCTTTCCGCGATCTCCATCCGCGCGCAGCAGATGGAGTTCGATCCCGCGCTGGTGGAGCACTTCCTGCGCATCCGGGCCTCGACCGAGACGGCGCTCCTCGCCATCGGGGACCTCGTGGACTTCTCCAAGGTCGAGGGCGGCATCGAACTGAAGCGCGCCGAATTCCGGCTTCGGCCGGCGATCGCCGACCTGGTGAAGCGAATCGCCCACCACTCCCACGAGCGCGGCAGCCAGCTTCGCGTGAAGGTCGAGCAGGACGTGCCCGACCTCCTCGAAGGCGACGTCGAGCGCCTGCAGCTGCTGCTTCGCAATCTCCTCGAGAGCGCCTTCGCGGTCCAGCCCGGCGCCGACGTGACGCTCGCGATCGCGCCGGAGTACACGACGGAGTCCGGCATCCAGCTCTCCTTCGCCGTGACCGCCGAGGCCTCCGGGACGGAAAGGTCGCCGCAGCGCCCGTCGGCGGAGGCCGGCATGGGCGTCGCGGTGGCGCGCTTCATGGTCGCCGCCATGGGCGGAAAGCTCGCGATCGGCTCTCGCCCCGCCGACCCGCTCTATGCGTTCGCGATCGAGTTCCCCGCGCGCCATGCGCCGCCGCCGCCGCGCCCCACCTACGTGACGCTCGTGAGCATGCCGGTGCTGGTGGTGAGCGAGGATCCGGTCCAGCGGCACGAGCTCACCACGCGCCTTCGCGGGTGGCGCATGACGCCCCTGGAGGCCGACAACGCCGCGATGGCGGTAGCGCTCCTCGAGCGCCTGGACGAGGAAGGCAGCCCCGTGCCGCTCCTGCTGGTGTCGAACCGGATGACCGGGCAGGACGGCTTCCTCCTCTCCTTCCGCGTGAAGCACCACGCGAAGCTCTCGCCCACGCTCGTGGTGATGCTCGCCACGGAGGGCAGGCCCGGCGACGCCATCGCCTGCCGCGAGAACAGCATCGCCGCCTACCTTCGCTTTCCGCTGTCGGACAAGCAGCTGAACGACGCCCTCGTCGCGGTCACGGGCGCCTCCGTCGATGCCGACGAGACGCCCACGCTCGTCACCCGCCACTCCCTGCGCGAGCAGCGCAAGGGCGCCACCATCCTCCTCGTGGATTCGCACCGCGACAGCCACATGCTCGCCGCGCACATCCTGCGCAAGCGCGACTCGAGCCTCGTCGTGGCCTCCGATCTCGCCGAGGCCATCGCGTCCATGGACCAGGACCTCTACGACCTCGTGCTGGTCGACGTGAACCTCGAGGGACTCGACGGCCCCGATGCCGCCGGCGCGCTCCGCAGCCACATCGCGCGCGATCCGCAGGCGACCCTGATCTATGCGACCAGCGTGGATCACTCGCCCGCGTTCACCCGGGCGAAGCTCGCCGAAGGCTTCGACGGGACGCTCGCGAAACCCTTCCGGCGCGACAACCTGCTCGCGATTCTCGCGGCCATGGGAAAGCTTCCGGACGAATCGGGCGACTGAGCCTGCGGGCGCAGCCGCGGGCTCAGGGCGGCGGCGGCGTCCGGCCGCCGGCCCGCGCCCCGAGGATCGCGCGCGCGAGTTCCGCGAACCCCGCGCTTCCCGCGGACGGCGTCACGTACCGCGGCAGCGACTCCATGAGGTCCGCCATCTCGCGCACGTTCGCGACGCCGACCGCATTGGGAAAGTAGGCGAACATCGGCTGGTCGTTGGGCGAGTCGCCGGCGAAGACGAATCGCGCCTTCTCCCGCTCCACGTCGACGCCGAAATCCTCGGCGAGCGCGAGGCGCGTGGTGGAGAGCTTGTCGTAGCCGCCGAACCAGCCGTTCACGTGGATCGAGCTCACCTTCGCGGTGAGGCCCTCGGACTCCATGACCGCGACGATGCGCGCGACCGCCGCGCGGTCGAGTCCCGGCACGTCCTCGCGGAAATCGATCGCGAGGTCGGCCTCGCGGTAGGGCTGGTCGGAGGCGATCGCGGCGCCGGGCACTTCCGCGAGAACGCGCGCCGCGATCGCCCCCAGGCGTTGCGCGCGGCGGACCCGTTCCGCCTCCCCGATCACGTAGCGCTTCACCAGCCTGCCCGCCTTCGCGTCGTGGCGGAACCAGAAGGCGCCGTTCTCGCCCACGACCGCGTCCACGGGCCACATCCGCGCGATGTGGTCGCACCAGCCCGCGGGCCGGCCGGTGACCGGGATCACCAGGAGCCCGGCCGCGCGCAGGTCTTCCAGCGCGGCATAGGCCACGGCATGAAGGCGCCCGTTGGTCGTGAGCGTGTCGTCGATGTCGGCGAGCACGCCGCGCACGGCACGCAGCGCCTCGGGAGGGAAATCGGCAAGGGGATTCATCGGCAACGGGCAGG
>DAORTX010000118.1:0-4451 GCA_035432885.1 Usitatibacteraceae bacterium | reverse complement strand
GCACGCAGCGCCTCGGGAGGGAAATCGGCAAGGGGATTCATCGGCAACGGGCAGGGGGATCCTGGTCAGGTGGAGACGCCCGCGAAAGTCGGGCGATTTGGGGTCCGGTTGAGGCGCTCGCGTAACTCGGGAAAATTGGGGTCAGGCCGGTTGCGCCTTTTTTTTCGCTTTTGGCCAGATGAAATTGCGGCTCGCGTCGACTCCGGAAATTTCACGACATCGGTCCGGGCAGCGATACCGGATGCAATTTGACCTGGCCAAAAGCGAAAAAAGAAGACACAACCAGCCTGACCCCGCGCTCCCACTTCGTTTGCCGATGTGCCGAAACGAGGCCGCATCGACCTCCCGTTGGAAATCGCTCCGGGCCGGCGCCTCTCGCCGACCGGGGATTTGCTACGCCTTGCGCCCGGCGAGATAGGCAGCCACCGCAGCGCGCTGGGCGTCGTCCATGTGCAGGCCGCACTTGGTGCGCCGCCACAGGATGTCGTCGGCGGACTCGGCCCACTCGTCGGCCACGAGGCAATCGACCTCGCGCGCGGTGAGCCCCCCGCCGAAGTTCACGCCGAGCTCCTCCGGCGAATGGACGTCGCCGAGGATGCTCGTCGTGCGCAGGCCGTGGCGGCGGACGACGCCGTCGAGGAGATCGCGGGGGAAGCCCTTGTAGCGGTCGAACATCTCGTCGCGGAACGCGTTGTAGTTGCGCACGTTGCCGCCGGGCAGGTGCGCATCGTGGGTCCACGCGGGGCCCATCGGCGGCAGGTACGGGGAGAGCTTCTCCAGCGCCGTCTCCGCGAGGCAGCGGTAAGTGGTGATCTTGCCGCCGAAGAGCGAGAGGACGGGCGCCTTCGCGTCCTCGTCGTCCAGCTCGAGCGTGTAGTCGCGCGTGATGGCCGAAGGGTCGGACTTGCCGTCGTCGTAGAGCGGCCTCACGCCGGCGAAGGACCAGACGACATCGGACTTCGCGAGCGGCTTGGCGAGGAAGCGGTTGGCGGCCTCGATGAGGTAGTCCGTTTCCCGCGCGGAGATGTCCGCGGCTTCCTCGGGCGTCTCCACCGGCACGTCCGTGGTCCCGATCAGGCTGTACTTGCCCTCGAAGGGGATCACGAAGACCACGCGCTTGTCGGGATTCTGCAGGAGGAGGGCGTGGCCCAGCGAGTGCACCTTCGGGACCACGATGTGGCTGCCCTTCACGAGTCGCACCTGGGCGCCCGTGGGCTTGTGCGGCACGCCCTCGAGCACGGAGGACACCCAGGGGCCGGCGGCGTTCACCAGGGCCGTGGCCGTGACCGAGCGCGTCGCGCCATCGCGCTGGTCGCACAGCTCGGCCCGCCAGGCGCCGTTCTCCCGCCGCGCGCCGGTGAACTTCGTGCGCGTGAGGATGGTCGCGCCCTTGTCGCGCGCCGACATCGCCGTGAGGACCGTCAGCCGCGCGTCGTCGACGCGGCAATCGGAGTAGACGATGCCGGAACGGATCTCCGGCCGGAGCCCCGCGCTGTACTCCACGTGCGGAAAGGACACCGCCTGCGACCCGGGCAGCGACACGCGCTTGCCCAGGTTGTCGTAGAGCCAGAGGCCGATCCGGATCATCCACACCGGTCGCATGCTGCGGTCGTGGGGAAGCACGAAGCGCATCGGCCGGACGATGTGGGGCGCGGCGTTCAGGAGGGTCTCGCGTTCGGCGAGCGCTTCGCGCACCAGGCGGAACTCGTAGTACTCGAGGTAGCGAAGCCCGCCGTGGATCAGCTTCGAGCTCCAGCCGCTCGTGGCCGAGGCGAGATCCGCCATCTCCACCAGGAGGACCTTGAGGCCCCGTCCTGCCGCGTCCCGGGCGATTCCCGTGCCGTTGACTCCGCCGCCGATGACGAGGAGATCGTACTGCGCCGCACCTGCCGACTGGGCCGACATCTTCTTCTTCCTTTTCTTCCGGAACGGGCCCGGATATCCCCTACTTTACCTCCGCCCGGCCGAACCGGGACCACCACAGCAGTCCGATGATCGTCTTCGTGTCGGTGATGAGGCCCTCGCGGATCCAGCCGAGGGCGTCGTCGATGCGCGCCGGGAAGACCTCGAGGTGCTCGCCGGGGTCGAGCCGGGCCCCCACGTGCGCGAGGTCGCTGGCGCCGTAGATCTCGATCACCTCGTTGGAATAGCCGATGGCCGGGTGCAGCGTCGTGACGAGCCACCAGTTCGCCGCCTCGAACCCGCACTCCTCGACGAGCTCGCGCTTCGCGGTGGCGAGCGGATGCTCGCCCTTTTCCATCTTGCCCGCGGGAAGCTCGATGAAGTGGCGATGCATCGGGTAGCGGTACTGGCGCTCCAGGAGGATGGTCTCGTCGTCGGCGAACGCCATCATCATCACCGCGCCGGGGTGCTCCACGTACTCGCGCCACGCGGCCGCGCCGCCGGGCAGGCGGACTTCGTCGCGGCGAAGCTTGAGGAACCCGCCGTCGTAGGCGAGCCTCGTGGAAAGCGTCGCCTCGGTGAAGTCCGCGGTCGGGTCGGGAGGTCGCTTCATGTCATCTCGCCTAGAGGCTCGCGGTGATGACGCGGGCGCAGAGGTCCATCAGGGGGCCGGGAACGATGCCGAGCGCGAGCACCGCGATCGCGTTGGCCGACAGGAGCACGCGCATGTCGGCGCGAGGAGCGATCGAGATCTCGCCGGCGGGCTCGTCCATGTACATGAGCTTCACCAGCCGCAGGTAGTAGAACGCGCCCACCACGCTCATCAGCACGGCGAAGACCACCAGCGCCCCGAATCCCGCCTCCCACGCCGCCTGCAGGACCGCGAGCTTGGCGAGGAATCCCACCGCCGGCGGGATGCCCGCGAGCGAGAAGGCGATCACCATCATCACGAAGGCGAACCACCTCGAGCGGCGGTTGAGGCCCTTGAAGTCGTCCAGCTCCTCGGCCTCGAAGCCGGCCCTCGACAGGAGCAGGATCATCCCGAAGGCGCCCAGCGTCATGAGCGCGTAGGTGAGCACGTAGAACATCGCCGAGCTGTAGCCGTTGTCGGTGCCCGCGAGGATGCCGAGCAGCAGGAAGCCCATGTGCGAGATCGCCGAATAGGCGAGCATGCGCTTCAGGTTCGTCTGCGCGATCGCGACCACGTTGCCGAGACCGATGGAGGCCGCGGCGAGGATCGCGAGCATCAACTGCCAGTCCTGGCCCATGCCGCCCAGTCCCTGCGCGAGCAGGCGCATCACGAAGGCGAACGCGGCGATCTTGGGCGCGGCGCCGATGAAGAGCGTGGTCGGCGTCGCCGCCCCGTGGTAGACGTCCGGGATCCACATGTGGAAGGGCACCGCCCCCAGCTTGAAGGCCACGCCCGCCACCACGAAGACGAGACCGAAGGCGGCGAGCGACTGGCTCGCGTTGGCGCCCCCGAGGGCGGCCGCAACGCGGGCGATGTCGAGCGAGCCGGTGGCGCCATAGAGCATCGACATCCCGTAGAGGAGCATTCCGGAGGCGAGCGCGCCCAGCACGAAGTACTTCATCGCGGCTTCCGTCGCCCGAACGGAGTCCCGCTGCAGCGCCACCATCGCGTAGAGCGAGAGCGCGAGCAGCTCCAGGCCCAGGTAGAGCGTGAGGAAGTGGTGCGCCGAGATCATCACCATCATCCCCAGCGTCGCGAAGAGCGCGAGCGACAGGAACTCCCCGCGCAGCATCTCGCGCTCCTGGAGGTAGGCGCGGCCGTAGACGAGGGTCACCGCGACCGCGAGGAGGACGGCCACCTTGAGCGTCTGCGACATCGGGTCGGCGACGAACATGGCCTGGAAGGTCACGGCGGTGGCGTTGCCGGTGATCGAGCCCGCGAGGGTCGCGCACGACAGGAGTGCGGCGATCGCGAGCCAGAAGGTGACGTGCCGCTCGCGCTCGGGCACGAAGAGGTCGACCACGAGCAGGAGCGAGACCATCACGAGGAGCGCGATCTCG
Source organism: Usitatibacteraceae bacterium (assembly GCA_035432885.1). Taxonomy (GTDB): domain Bacteria; phylum Pseudomonadota; class Gammaproteobacteria; order Burkholderiales; family Usitatibacteraceae; genus FEB-7. The sequence continues at coordinate 518 of DAORTX010000118.1, read as the reverse complement.
GGTATCGCCGGCGCGAGCGTGACGAGCGAGAAGGTGGCCGTGTTCATAGCTTCGTCGTCGTCACGTGGGCGAGGAGCTCGGTGATCGTCGGGCTCATCACCTCGGCGAAGGGCTTCGGGTAGACCCCCATCGCGAGCACGCAGGCCGCGAGCAGGGCGAGGAAGACCGCCTCCCGCGCGCCCACGTCGCGAAGCGAGGCCACGCCCTCGTTCGCCACCTCGCCGTAGAGGACGCGCTTCACCATCCAGAGCGTGTACGCCGCGCCGAAGACGAGCGTCGTGCCGGCGAGGAAGGCGTACCAGAAGTTCACCTTCACCGCGCCCATGATCACCAGGAACTCGCCCACGAAGCCGCTCGTGGCGGGCAGCCCCGAGTTGGCCATCGCGAAGAGCACGAAGAAGGCGGCGAAGACGGGCATCGTGTTGGCCACGCCGCCGTAGTCGGCGATGTTGCGCGAGTGCATGCGGTCGTAGAGCACGCCCACGCACAGGAACATCGCCGCGGAGATGAAGCCGTGG
>DAORTX010000117.1:0-8283 GCA_035432885.1 Usitatibacteraceae bacterium | reverse complement strand
GGGATCCGAAGCTCCACGGCATCGGTGCCCAGATCCTTCGCGACCTGGGCGTCGGGCTGATGCGCGTCCTCGCGAGACCCAAGCGCATCCCGAGCATGGCCGGATTCGGCCTCGAGGTCGTCGAGTACGTCTCGCCGGACGACAACGCGCAGGTGAAGGCCGTATGACCGCCTTCGCCTCCGACACCAAGGGCGACGGGCTCGCCGTCGCGATCGTGTGGAGCCGCTTCAACGAGGATATCGTCCGGGAGCTCCTCACGGCCTGCGACCGTGAACTGGTGAGCCTGGGCGTGGCGCCCGCGGACATCGACGTGGCGAGCGTTCCCGGGGCGCTCGAGATCCCCCTCGCGCTGCAGACGCTCGCCCTGCGCACGCGCGGCTTCGGCCGCCGCTACGACGCGCTGGTGGCGCTGGGCGCCGTGATCCGGGGCGAAACCTATCATTTCGAGGTCGTCTCCAATGAAAGCGCCCGTGGCATCCTCGACGTGCAGCTGGAGACCGGCGTGCCGGTGGCGAACGCGGTGCTTACCGCGAACACCGAGGCGCAGGCCCGCGAGCGCGCCGCGGTGAAGGGCGCCGAAGCCGCGCGCGTGGCCGTGGAAATGGCCAACCTGCTGAAGGCGGTGAGCGGATGAGGTCCCCCCGGCGCCGGGCGCGCGAATTCGCGCTCCAGGGCCTGTACCAGTGGCAGATGAACGGCGCCGGCGCCGAGGAGATCGCGCGCAACCTCGCGGAGCTCGAGGGCCATGGCGCGGCCGACGGCAAGTTCCTCGCAACCGAACTCGCCGGCGTGATCGGCGAGGCCGACGGCCTGCGCTCGCTCCTGGAGCCGCTCGCGGACCGCAAGTGGGCCGAAGTGAGCCCGGTCGAGAAGGCGATCCTCATGATCGGCGCGTGGGAAATCGCGCACGCGCCCGAGGTGCCCTATCGCGTGGCGATCAACGAGGCGATCGAACTCGCCAAGCGCTACGGCGGCATCGACGGTCACAAGTACGTGAACGGCATCCTCGACCGGGTGGCCGCGGCGCTTCGCCCCGACGAGGTGGCGGCCGGCCGGACAGTCGAGCGCAAGGCGAAGGGGTCCTCGAAGGCGCCGCCAACCCCCCCGGAAAAGGCACGAGCATGATCCACAAGTCCCCGGAATTCGACCTGATCGCGCGCCATTTCACGCGACCCGCCCGCAACGCCGTGCTCGGCGTCGGCGATGATTGCGCCCTCGTCGACGTCTCGAATGGAATGGACCTCGCCGTTTCGACCGACACGATGGTCTCCGGCACCCATTTCTTCCCCGACGTCGACGCGGAGACCCTGGGCCACAAGGCGCTCGCGGTGAACCTCTCGGACATGGCCGCGATGGGCGCGATGCCCTACTGGGCCATGCTGGCGCTCACCGTGCCCGAGGTGAACCACGAATGGCTGGGCAAGTTCGCCAAGGGGTTCTTCGACCTGGCCGAGGAATTCGGCGTCTCCCTGATCGGCGGCGACACCACCAAGGGCCCGCTCACCCTGACCGTCACCATCATGGGCGAGGTGCCCGCCGGGGCGGCACTGCGCCGAAGCGGCGCGAGGCCCGGCGACGACATCTGGATTTCCGGCCACCTGGGCGACGCGGCCCTCGCGGTCGCCCACCGCCGCGGGATGCTGAAGCTCTCAGAAGCCGATTACCTGGAGGCGGTGATGCGCCTCTACGAGCCCACGCCCCGGGTGCGCCTCGGCCAGGCGCTGCGGGGACTCGCGACGAGCGCCATCGACATCTCCGACGGCCTGCTCGCCGACCTGGATCACATCTGCGTCCTTTCGAAGGTCGGTGCCACCGTGGAAGCCGATCGCCTGCCGGTGTCCGCCATCGGCGCGAGGCATATCGACACCCCCGAGGGACTCAGCGCGGTGGTGGCCGGCGGCGACGTCTACGAGCTGTGCTTCACTTCGCCGGCCACCGCGCGCGAGAGCATCGAGGACCTCACGGAGGTTCTCGCCGTGCCGATCACGCGCATCGGCCAGGTGCGCAAGGGCAAGGGCGTGTCGCTCCTGGGGGCCGACGGCAAGCCGATCAAGGTCGACGGGCGTGGATTCGACCACTTCACGGCGTCCTGACGCGCGCTTTCTCGTCGCGCACCCCGCGCACTTCATCGCCCTGGGCTTCGGTTCAGGACTCGCGCCCCGGGCGCCCGGAACGGCCGGCACGCTCGCGTCACTTGCCCTCTACTGGCTCCTCGCCCAGGTCCTCCCGCCCCTGGCGATCGCCTTCCTCGCCGTGCCGCTTTTCTTCGTGGGCATATGGGCCTGCGGCGTGGCCGGCCGGAACCTGGGCGTAGAGGACCACGGGGCGCTGGTCTGGGACGAGATCGTCGCCTTCCTGCCGCTCGCCGCGCTCGCCTCGGCGAGCCCCTGGCTGCAGGCCTTCGTGTTCGCGCTTTTCCGGCTCTTCGATATCTGGAAGCCGTTCCCGATCCGCGATGTCGAGTCCCGCGTGAAAGGCGGGCTGGGGGTGATGCTCGACGACCTCCTCGCCGCCTGCTACGCCTACCTCGTCCTGGCCGTCACGGTCATTGCCATCCACCGACTCGGACCATCGCCATGAAACCCTGGCCCTATCCTCGCCTCATCGCCCACCGGGCGGGGGGCGCGCTCGCACCGGAAAACACCTTGGCTGCGATCCGGTTCGGAAATTCCCTCGGCTACCGGGCCGTGGAGATCGACATCCGGTTCACGCGCGACGGGGTCGCGGTGCTCCAGCACGACCGGGAGATCGACCGCAACACGAACGGGAAGGGACCTATCGCGGACCACGCCTGGTCGGAACTCCAGTCGCTCGACGCGGGTTCCTGGCGCGGGGAAGCTTTTCGCGGCGAGCCCCTGGCGCGTTTGCCGGACGCGGTTGCGCTGCTGCGATCGTTGCGGATGTTCGCCCACGTCGAGATCAAGCGCGTCGCGGGGCGCCACCGCGAGTGCGGCGAGCAGGTGGCACGCGCCGCGGCCTCCGGCTGGAAAGGGGCGGCCGAGCCACCGCTGCTCATCTCGTTTTCGGCCGACGCCCTCGACGCCGCCATGGCCGCGGAGCCTACGCTCGCGCGGGGCTGGATCGTCGAAGCGCCGTGGGACGGCGATCTTTCGCCGCTCGAAGCGCTCGACGCCGCCTCCTTTCACCTGGAGCACGTGTTGATCACGCCGGCGCTGGTGGAGAAAGTGCACGCGCAAGGCCGGCGGATCCTCGCCTGGACCGTGAACGACCTGGCTCGCGGCGAGGAATTGCTCGCGATGGGCGTCGACGGCATCGTCACGGACAACCTGCGCGAGTTCGCGACCCGGTTCCCCGAGCTTCTCTAGTCCGCCTCCAGCCTCATCAATTGCTTGCGGCCCTTTCTTGAGGCGTCGTAGCAGGATCTATTGCCAAGCCGCTGATTTTCGTGTCTATTATGGCAGGACATTCCCAGCCATGCCGCGCCCTTCGCCTGGCATCGGTTCGACGAACGAACTTTCCGGCAGGTCAAACGTGGCCCGCATCGCGGTTTTCAACCAGAAAGGCGGCGTCGGCAAGACGACGACGACCCTGAACCTTGCCGCCGCGATCGCGGCGCGCGGCGGCCTTCCCGTCGCCGTCGATCTCGATCCGCAAGCGCACTTGTCGGCCATTTCCGGGACGGTGCCGCGCACCTCGGACGGCAGCATCTATGCGTTCTACCGCGACGGGAAGCCCCTGTCCGGGCTCGCGGTCGCCTCGCCGCTCGGCTGGCCCGTGATCCCGGCGCACCTCGAGCTCGCGAAGGTCGACACCCAGTTCGGCAAGGGCCCGAACGTCCTCAACCGGCTGCGCGTGGGGCTCGCGCGGGACGGGTTCGGCGAGGCGGGCTGCGTGCTGATCGACTGCTGCCCGATGCTGGGCGTGCTCTCGCTCTCGGCCATCTTCGCGGCCGAGCGCATCCTCGTGCCCGTTTCGGCGGACTATCTCGCGGTGAAGGGCGCAATGCAGGTCGACCGGACGCTGAACGCCCTGCAGCGCGTCGTCGGGCGGCGCATCGAGCGCCGCTACGTGATCACCCGGTTCGACGGGCGCCGGAAGATGTCGTGGGACATCCTGAACTCCTTCAAGGCCCGCTTCGGGGCGGATGTGTCGGAGTGCAGGATCTCGGAGAACGTGAGCATCGCGGAGAGCCCGTTCCGCGAGCGCGACGTCTTTTCCCACGCGCCGGCGAGCCGGGGCGCGGCCGACTACGGTGCGCTCTTCGAAGAGCTGGAGTCCATCGGGTTCCTCGAGGCGGCCCCTGCCCGCAAGCCGCTCGCGGCGGTCGCGTAGGCGTCCGTCAGCTCTCGCCGCGACGGCCCTCGTCGGCGATCAAGGAGATCACCCCTTCGAAGTCCGAGGCATCCGCGGGCCCGGGCTCGAGGCTTTCCCGGGCCTCCAGCACCACGCAGTGGTGGTAGACCTGCCGGAGCTTTCGTTCGGCCTCCTCGCGGTCCCGTCCCTGGATGGTGAGGTTGTCGACCACGGATCCTCCGCGCGTGCGGATGCGGAATCCGAACTTCTTCATGTCCAGCGTCATGGCGGCGCTCCCCGGCGTTTGTCCCGGGGGGCCGTCTACGCGGCGCTCGCCCGGGGTGATCCCAGCTTCGCGTCGAGGTCCCGAAGCGCCGTCCGGAGCCCTTCCTCGACCACGGGGTGGTAGAAGGGCATCTCGAGCATCGATGCGACCGTCATTCTGTTCGCAGCCGCCCACGCGAGCAAGTGCCCGATATGCTCGACCGCGGGCCCGGCCATCTCGGCGCCCAGGAAGCGCCCCGTGCCGCGATCGGCGTACACGCGCAGGTGACCCCGGTTGCGCCGGATGACCCGGGCGCGACCCTGGTTCTCGAAGGACACCTCGCCCGTCTCGAAACTGCCCGGGGGCAGCTTCGCGTAGCCCTTGCCCACGATCGCGATCTGCGGGTCGGTGAAGACCACGGCGAGCGGCATGCGGCGAAGGCCGCGTTCGACGGCAGGCAGGCGGGCCGCGTTGCCGCCCGCGATCCGGCCCTCGTCGGCGGCCTCGTGAAGGAGCGGGATGTCGTTGGCGGCATCGCCGGCAATGAACAGGTTCGTGTCCCCGATGCGAAGCGTCTCCGCGTCGAAGCCCGGGACGCCCTTGTCGTCCAGCGAAAGGCCCAGGCGCTCGAGGCCCAGTGCGTCCACGTTGGGCCGGCGACCGGTGGCCGCCAGGACGTAGTCGAAGGTCTCGCTGCAGGCGGTTCCGTCCAGGCGCGTGTATTCCACCTCGACACCCTGCGCGCTTCTCGAGACGCGCTTCACGTGCGCGTCCGTATCCAGGTAGAGCTCTTCGGAGAGCGCGCGAACGGCCGCATCCCGGACGATCGGGTCCGTGAGGGGCCCCACGCGCCCGCCGCGACCGAGCACGACCACGCGCACGCCCAGGCGGGAGAGCGCCTGGCCCAGTTCGAGGCCGATCACGCCGGGGCCGAAGACGGCCACGGAGCCGGGGAGGGTGTCCCACGAGAACACGTCGTCGTTCACGACGAGGCGATCGCCCGCGGCTTCGAGCATCGCGGGAATGGCCGGGCGCGATCCCGTGGCGATCACGATGGCACGCGCCGTGATGCGAATGACGCCGTCGATGTCCAGCGTGTTGCGGTCGACGAAGCGGGCCGTTCCCACGACGCGGTCTGCCGGCGGGAGGGCCTCCACGTCCTTCACCACGAAACCGACGAAGCGGTCGCGCTCGCGCTTCACGCGGCCCATGACCTCGTGCCCGTCGATGCGCTTGCCTGCCTCGACATGGATGCCGAATCCGGCCGCGTCGTCGATGGCGTGGGAGGCCTCCGCGGCCGCGATGAGCAGCTTGGAGGGCATGCAGCCCACGCGGGCGCAGGTGGTGCCGTACTCGCCGGATTCGACGAGGACGGTGCGCGCGCCGCGAGCGCGGGCTGCCCGGTAGGCGGCGAGGCCGGCGGTTCCGGCGCCGATGACGGCGACGTCGACGGTGAGGGGTTTCATGGCGGTCTCCTGGAATCGGACGGCGGGCCGTCCTTCGGAACGCTGCTCCCGATGGGTCGGCCCGCCCGCGCGGGGCTTACGCGGCGAGCTTGCGCCCGCCCTCGAAATAGGCGGCGAGGTCGTCGGCGCCGCCGATCAGCCGGCCCCCGATGAAGACCTGCGGGGCGGTGCCGAGCCCGGACACCGCGCGGATCGTGGAGAAGGTCACGGATTTGCCGAGGGTGACTTCCTCGTACACCACGCCGTTCGCCTCCAGCAGCGCCTTCGCGCGCGCGCAGTGCGGGCAGCCCGGCTTGGTGAAAATGGCGGCGGGCTCCGGGGCCTTCGCCGCGGGCGCCAGGTACTTGAGCATGGTGTCCGCGTCGGACACCTCGAAGGGGTCGCCCTCTTTTTCCGGCTCGATGAACTGCTTCACGATGGTGCCGTCCTTCACGAGCATCGAATAGCGCCACGAGCGCTTGCCGAAGCCCAGGCTCGCCTTGTCGACCAGCATGCCCATCTTTTCCGTGAACTCCCCGTTGCCATCCGGGATGAACGTGACGTTCGGGGCGTTCTGGTCCTTCTGCCACTCCGACATCACGAAGCCGTCGTTCACGGACAGGCAGACGATCTCGTCCACGCCGAGTCCGGAAAACACGGGCGCGAGTTCGTTGTAGCGCGGCAGGTGCGTGGTCGAGCAGGTCGGCGTGTACGCGCCGGGCAGGGCGAAGACGATCACGGTCCGTCCGGCGAAGAGCTGGTCGGTGGTCACGTCCTTCCACTGGTTGTCCTGGCGGGTGCGGAACGTGACCGCGGGGACCTTCCGGCCTTCCTGGGGCTTGAGCATGGCGTTTCTCCTGGCTGATTGATAGCTGATAGACGGTATTATGAAGGCTGACGATTGATTTCACCAATTAATTATGGATATACTTTCGATAGTCAACCCCAATCGGTGAATCCATGACCCTCACGGAACTGCGCTACGTCGTCGCCCTGGCCCATGAGCGCCATTTCGGCCGGGCGGCGCAGAAGTGTTTCGTCACCCAACCCACGCTCTCGCTGGCCCTGGCCAAGCTCGAGGAGGAGCTGGGCGTTCGCCTCTTCGAGCGCAACAAGAACGAGGTGCTGGTCTCGCCCATGGGGGCGGAGATCGTGGAGCAGGCCCGCCGGGTGCTCGAGGAGGCGGGCAAGATCGTCACCCTCGCAAGGGGCAGCCAGGACCAGCTCGCGGGGGCACTGCGCCTGGGCGTGATCCCGACCATCGGGCCCTACTTGCTTCCCGAGCTGGTGCCGATCCTGCGCCGGCGGGCGCCGGGCATGCCGCTCATGATCGAGGAGAACTTCACCGCGACCCTCGCCCCGATGCTGCGCGACGGCGAGATCGACGTGGCGATCGTGGCGCTGCCCTTCACGGTGCCGGGTGTCACGACACGCACCCTCTATGAGGAGCCGTTCAGCGTCGTCGTGCCCGAGGGCCACGGCTGGGCGAAGAGGAAGCGCGTGCGTCCGGACGAGCTCTCCGGCGAGAGCCTGCTCGTGCTGAACGCCGGTCACTGCTTTCGCGACCAGGTGCTGGAGACTTGCCCGGGGCAGTCGAACACCGCCATCCCCGACGGTGGCCGTTCCGGCAGCTCGCTGGAGACGATCCGCAACATGGTGGCATCCGGGCTCGGGGTGAGCGTGCTTCCCGCCACCGCGCTGCAGCGGCGCTACCTCACCCGGCTCGTGAAGGAAATACCGTTCACCGACCCCGCGCCGTCCCGGAAAGTGGCGATCGCGTGGCGCACGAGCTTCTCGCGCCCCGATGCCGTCGAGGCCCTGGCCGGGGCCATTTCCGCCGTGAAGCTTCCCTGCTTGAAGAAGGTGGCGGCCGCAGCCCGGCCGGCGCGCGCCCGGCGCTAGGCGAGGTCCGCGGCGAGCGCCGAACGGGTCTCCTCGTCCACCGGGTCGGCCGACGCCGCGTATGCCGGGTGGTCCAGGCCGATGGACAGCGCCACGCCGTACTTGAGCGCCTCGGCCATCTCCTTCGTGAGCTCGAAGCGCAGGAAATGCACCGACGAGGTCTTCTCGGCGTTCTCGCGCTCGAGGTCCTCGTCGGCGATGGCGTAGGCGCGCGGCGAGCCCTCGACCTGCACCCAGACGCGATCCTCGATGCCCTTCATCTTCGCGAGCGCGGCGCGGCGCTCGTCCTCGTCCTCGTACTCGATGAGCATCGTGGCCTTGAGGTTGCGGCCGTCGGGGATGAGGGGGTTGTAGACGTCCAGCTCGTCCTGGATGCCGGCCTCCTCGAAGGTCTTCTCGATGCGCAGCATCTCCTGG
>DAORTX010000116.1:0-8288 GCA_035432885.1 Usitatibacteraceae bacterium | reverse complement strand
CGCGCATCGCCCGCCGGAGGATCGAGCGCGTGCGCGGGATGTCGATCGTGTCCAGCGTGTTCTTCACGAGGAGCGCGATCTCCGTGTCGCCCTCCACCACGAGGCGGCGGTTGAAGAAGAGCGTGTCGGGATCGGCCTCGCGGGCGGCGAGCGCGGCGTAGTCCCAGGCGACGGCGCGGAAGCGCAGCACCGGCTCCTCGGCCTTCGCCACCGGCACGAAGCGCCGGCCGCGCACGCGGAAGAGGAGCTCGAAGCCCGCGTCCTCCACGACGATCGCGAAAGTGTGCCCTTCGAGCCGGTCCATCACCTCCGCGGGAAACTTGCGCCGCAGCGTGAGGTTCAGGCCCGTCGCGAAGGCGATGGACGCGGGCAGCCGCGGCAGGCGAGCGGCCACGGCGCGGATCGGTGCCGGCAGGCGGCGGGCGGCGGGTGCTTTCATCGGCGAGGTTTCCCGGATCCGGATGGGGTCAGGTTCGCGAACCCGGCGCCGACTGCAGGATGCCGGGCTTGCCGTGCCAGTAGCCGTCGCAGGGGGCGGCGGGCATGAGGGGGACGAGCCGCGCGGCGGCGTCCCGCGGCGCGAGGTCCCCGGAGACGGCATCGCGGAAGACGGCGACGACCTCCGCCATGTTGCGCGACTGCGGCGAGAGGCGAAGGAGGTCCGCGCCCGCCGCGCGCGCTTCGCCCAGCAGCGGCGCGAGGCTGTGCACGGCCGCCGACTGGGTCTGCACGCCGTTCAGCGCGAGGAAGTGCTGGCCGTCCTGGGTGTCGACCGCGAGACCGTCGGGATTGTCGATGCAGCGAAACTCGCAGTGGTCCTTGGTGAGGTTGTGGTAGCGGGCCGTGAAGCAGCGCGCCGAGACCGCGAGCGGCAGGCGCCCGTAGGCGAAGACCTCCGTCTCGATGCCCTCCGGCGCCTCGGCCACCACGGCCGCGATGCCTTCCCGCGAAAGCTCCACGGGGGCGACCCAACGGGTCGCGCCCAGCTCCGCGAGAAGCCAGAGCGTGCCGGCGTTGTAGACGTTGAGGAAGGGCCCGGCGACGAAGGGGACCTTTCCCGCAAGCGCGCGAACGGCGGCCATGTCGTTGGCCTCGACGCGGAACTTCCCGTTGCCGGCGACCGCGTGCATCGCGCGCAGGTCGGCGTCGCTCTCGATCAGTTCCGCCGTGGAAAGCACCACCTCCTTGCCGGCGGCGGCGAGCTCCGCGCCGATCGCGATCCAGTCGGCGAGCTTCAGTTCCCGCCGGCGCGAGCACACCGTCTCGCCCAGGTAGACCGTGTCCACGGGCCAGCGCGCGGCGTCGCGGTAGAACGCGAGCACGGCCTCCCGCGGCCAGTAGTAGAGGAGCGGGCCGAGGGCGAGCTTCATCGTGTCCCTGGGAGCCGCGCTCATTTCCAGGGCCGGTGGTAGGCGCCGAGCGTGCACTGGCGGCCTTCGGAGATGCCCGCGAGCGCTTCCTGCCACGCGGGCTTCACGCGGAAGCGCTGCGGCTCGCGAGCGCAATCGTCGAGCGCCTCGCGCCAGACGCGGGTCACGGTCTCCACGTACACGGGGCTCCTCTGGCGCCCCTCGATCTTGATCGCCGCCACGCCCATCGCCTGCAGCCGCGGCAGGAGCTCCAGGGTGTTCAGGCTCGTGGGCTCCTCGAAAGGGTAGTACGTGTCGCCGTTCACGACGAAGCGGCCGCGGCAGAGCGTCGGATAGCCCGGATGGTCCTCCTCGCCGAAGCGGTCGATGAGCACCCCCCCCAGGCGCGATTCCAGCCCGCGCGGCGATTGCTGCCAGCGGATCGCCTTCGCCGGCGAGCAGCCGCCGTGGGTGTTGGGCGATTCGCCCGTCGCGTAGGAGGACAGCGCGCAGCGACCCTCGACCATGATGGACAGGCTTCCGAAGCCGAACACCTCGACCTCCACGGGCGTTCGGGAAACGACCTTCTCCGCCTGTTCCACCGACAGGACGCGCGGCAGGACCGCCCGCCGGATCCCGAAGTGCTCGTGGTAGAAGTTGATCGCCTCGTGGCTCGTGGCCGAGCCTTGCACGGAGAGGTGCAGGCGCAGGGACGGGTGCGATTTCGCCGCGTAGGCGAGCAGCCCCGCGTCGGCGACGATGATCGCGTCCACGCCGAGGCCGGCCGCGCGGTCCACGGCCGACTGCCATTTGCGCCAGGTGGCGGGCTGCGGGAAGGTGTTCAGCGCGACCAGCACCTGCGCGCCCTTCGCGTGCGCGTAGCCGATGCCGTCGCCGATCGCCTTGTCGTCGAAATTGAGGCCGGCGAAATTGCGCGCGTTCGTCTCGTCCTTGAAACCGAGGTAGACGTCGTCGGCGCCGTTGTCCACGGCGAGCTTGAGCGCCGGCGGCGTGCCGGCCGGGCACACGAGCTTCATGGGCCGGGACTTGCGTTCCGGAAAGGCGACCACCTGGGCCATGGCGTCCTGGGCTTTCGGGCGAACCGGGCAAACCCGTGAGGCTAGTCCGCGCCGCCGCGATTTCCTTGAGACAGATCAGGAAATCGACATAAAGCCGCCCGTCATCCGCGCGCAAGCTCGCGTTCGACCCGGCGAACGGCGCGCCGGAGGATCCGCCGCGTGCGCACCACGTCGATGCCCTCCAGCACCTTGTGGACTTCGACCGCGATGTCGGGGTCGCCCACCACGACCAGGTCGTGCAGGAAATTGCCGTCCGGCGCCTCCGCGGGCGCGGCGAGCGTGGCGAAATCGGAGGCGTTCACGCGAAATCGCAGCGCCGCCTCCCCGCTGCAGGGCACCGGCACGAAGCGCCGATCGAGGTAGCGGAACGCCATCACGAGGTCCAGGTCGCGAACCTCCACCGTGAAGACCCGATCGCCCAGGTGCTCGAAGACCTTCACCGGCAGGCGCCTTCGCACGAGGAGGTTCAGTACGGCCGCCACGACGGCAGCCGAGGGTACGCGCGGCAAGTGTCGCACCAGCGCGCGGATGGGCCTTGGAAGTACCGGGCGCCGTCTCACGCCGTGCAGCGGCATGATGGGGGCGTTCATCGAAAATCCAGCCTAGCGCTCGCCTGCGCGCGCGTGTTGAGGCAGATCAGCAATGCACGTGAATCACGCGCGCGCGCGCCGGCCCCAGGTGATTGCGGCGACGGTGGCGACCGCCGCGGCCGTCGCGAGCGAGAAGGCGCCCACGGCGCCCAGGGACGCGAGGGCCACGCTCGCCACGAAGAAGAACGCGGCGAATCCCGTGAGCCCGGTGATGAAGCCGCGCTGCAGTCGCGCCAGGGCGTCCTCGCCGTAGTTCGCGAGCGTGAAGGGCGGCATGATCGAGCCGGTGATGGGCAGCGAGAGCAGGATGCCGCTCACCGTCGGCCCGAGCGTCGACGCACCGAGCAGGAGCGCCGCCGCGAGCGCCAGCGCCGTGGCGAGCCGCAGCCACAGTTCCACCGGCGGAATCGCGGGAAGGGTCGCCGCGTCGCGCGGCTTCGGCAGGATCCGGGACGCGAAGAGGAGCCCGGCGAGCGCGATCGCGAGCGCCGTGGCGGGCACGAGCGCGAGCGCGCCCACGCCGGAGGCGATCACCGCGTAGGCCGTCCACCCCGCCGCGAGTCCCGCGAGCGCCCCGGCCCGCCGGCCCAGCACGGAAAAGGCGACCATGTGCCCCGCCTGCCCGGCGATCGCCGCGAGGGTCACCAGGGCCGAGCGCGCCGCGAATTCCGGCCCGTAGTCGATCGCGAGGTAGAACGTGATCGGGCCGCCGATCAAGGGAAAGCCGCCCAGGTATCCCGACACCGCGTGGCCCCAGCGCCGCGCCGCGAGGCTCGCGAGCCACACGGCCAGCGGCACGAGCGCCAGCTTGAGGGCGAGAAGGGGCGTCACCGCCGGATCCCGCGCATCGAAAATGCGTGAAGGGGAAGCGTCCCCTTCATGGCGTCGCCCTCATGAGCGCCCCCGCTCTCAGGGGCGATTGCCGCCGGCGACCATGCGGTACTCGTAGAGGCGGCACTCGATGGCGCCGTTGTAGAGCACGGTGCGCTTCGTGGCGGCAAGGCGGATCAGCTTCGGGAGATCGGGGTCGCCGGAGAAGATGTAGGCGGTCCAGCCGGCGAAGCGCTGCTTGAGGGCGTGGCCCAGCTCCGGGTAGAACTTCGCGAGCTCCTCCTTCTCGCCCAGGCGCACGCCATAGGGCGGATTGGTGACCAGCAGGCCCGTCGCCGCGGGCGCGGAGAGTTCCAGCAGGTTCACCTGCTTGAGCGAGACCACGCCCTCGAGATCCATGTCGCGCAGGTTCGCCCTCGCCGCGTCGAGCGTGCGCCCGTAGAGATCGGACCCGTGGATCGCGCGCGGGCCCGGCGCTTGCTCGCGCGCCGCCGAGGAAACCTTCACCTGCTCCCACGCCGGCCGGTCGAAGCGCGCGAGGTTCTCGAAGCCGAAGGACCGCCCGCGCCCGGGCGCGCGGCCCAGCGCCATTTCCGCGGCCTCGACGAGGATGGTGCCCGCGCCGCACATGGGATCGAGGAGCGGCATCCGCGGCGTCCAGCCCGACAGCCGCAGCAGGCCCGCGGCGAGGTTCTTCTTGAGCGGCGCCTCACCCGTCCTGTCGCGGCGGCCGCGCTTGAAGAGCGGCTCGCCGGTGGTGTCCAGGTAGAGCGTGCACCACTTCGCGTCGAGGAACACATGCACGCGCACGTCCGGCGCGCGCGACGACACGTCCGGGCGCTTGCCCAGCGCCTCGCGGAAGGCGTCCGCGATCGCGTCCTTCACCTTGAGGGTGATGAAGTCGAGGCTCTTCACCGGCGCCTTCACGCCGTTGGTGTCGACCTTGAAGGTGCGCTCGACGCCGAAGTGCTCGTGCCAGCGCACGCGCCTCGCGCCCAGGTAGATGTCGTTCTCGTTCCGGTAGTCGAACCGCGAGACGCGCGCGAGGATGCGCGTGGCGAGCCGCGACTCGAGGTTCGCGGCGTAGGCGAGCTCGAAGGGGCCCCCGAACGCCACGCCCGCGTCGCCGGCCGATACGTCCTTCGCGCCCAGCCCCGACAGTTCCTCGGCGAGCGCTCCCGCGAGGCCCCGCGGGCAGGTCGCGAAGAACTGCACGGCATCCGGATCCTCGCGCGGCGCTTCGGCGGCCGGCGCGGACGCGGCCTTGCGGTTGCGGCTCAGGGTGGCCATCGCGCGCTCAGAACGGCTTCACCACCACGAGGATCACGATCGCCACCAGGTAGAGGAGCGGGATTTCGTTGATCCAGCGGTAGAAGACGTGCGAGCGGGTGTTCGCCTCCCGCGCGAACCGGCCCACGATCGCGCCGAGCCAGAAATGGTGGGCGAGGAGCAGCGCGACCAGCGCCAGCTTCGCGTGCAGCCATCCGCCGCGAAACCCCCACCCCAGCCAGAGCCACGTGCCCAGGGCGATGGTGAGCACCATGCAGGGCATCATGATGCCCCGGTAGAGCTTTCGCTCCATCACCTTGAAGCGCTCGCGGGAGGGCTCGTCGGCGGCCATGGCGTGATAGACGAAGAGGCGCGGCAAGTAGAATAGCCCCGCGTACCAGGCGACCAGGAAGACGATGTGGAAGGATTTGATCCAGAGCATGGCGGGCCGGCCCCGAAGGAACTTACCCTCCGAAAGCCGCTCTATGCGTTGATTTCCCGAGATTCTACCGTGATGGCCCGGACACCCCGCCTTTTTGCCTCCCTTTTGCTGCTCGCCGGCGCGGCGGCGCTTGCGCCCGCCCAGGGCGCGCCGGTGCGCACCGAGCGGGTCGAGGCCGAACTGCACGCCGAGCGCGGGGCCGCCGCCCCCGGCAAGCCCGCCACCGTGGGCCTGCGGCTCAGGATGGACGAGCACTGGCACACCTACTGGAAGAACCCGGGCGACTCGGGCCTGCCCACGAAGATCGCCTGGACGCTGCCCGAGGGCTGGACCGCGGGGCCCATCCAGTGGCCCTACCCCGAGCAGCAGCGGGTCGGCCCGCTCATGAACTACGGCTACTCCGACGAAGTGATGCTCCTCGTGGAGCTCACGCCGCCCGCGGACGCGAAGCCCGGCCCCGCCGCGATCAAGGCCGACGCCACCTGGCTCGTGTGCAAGGACATCTGCATTCCCGAGAAGGCCACGCTCGCGCTCGATTTCGCGGTGTCGGATGGCGAACCGGGCGCCGCCGCGGGCAATGCCGCGCGATTTGCGAAGGCGCGCGCGCGGCTTCCCGTCTCGATCACCGGATGGAACGCCGAATCGGTGCTGTCGGGCAACAAGCTCACGCTGCGCGTGATGCCGCCTGCCGGCGGCGCGGCGCCGGCGAAGGTGGCGTTCTTCCCCACCCAGGTGAATTTCATCGACCACCCGGCGCCGCAGCCCTTCGTGCGCGACGGCAACGGCTTCCGGCTCGAGGCGAAGCTGGTGGAGCCCGTGCCCGCCGGCATCCGGGAGGTGGCGGGCGTCTTCGTGGCCGAATCGTCGTGGCCGGGGCACGCGGGCCGCAAGGCGGTGGAACTCGCCCTGCCGGTCATCGCCGCCTTGCCGGCGGCCGCGGCGCCCGTCGGCGCGCCGGCCGGCGAGGCCGGGAGCAGCCTGGTACTCGCGCTCGTCTTCGCGCTCGCCGGCGGACTGCTGCTGAACCTCATGCCCTGCGTCTTCCCGGTGCTCGGCATCAAGGTGATGGGCTTCGTGCGCCACGCCCACGGCAACGCGCGCGCCCTCTGGATGCAGGGTGCCGTCTTCTCGGCGGGCGTCCTGGTCTCCTTCCTGGTGCTCGCGGGCCTGCTGCTCGCCCTTCGCGCCGGCGGCACGGAGCTGGGCTGGGGCTTCCAGCTGCAGTCGCCCGCGTTCGTGACGCTGCTCGCCGCGCTCTTCTTCCTCATGGCCCTGAATCTCTTCGGCGTCTTCGAGCTGGGCCTCTTCGCGCAATCGATGACCTCGGAGCTCTCCGCGAAGGGCCGCTACGCCGATGCCTTCCTCGCGGGCGTGCTCGCCACGGTCGTCGCCACGCCGTGCACGGCCCCGTTCATGGGCGCGGCGGTCGGCTTCACGCTCGCGCAGCCGGCCGCCATTTCCCTCGCCGTGTTCGCGATGCTGGGCGCCGGCATGGCGGCACCCGTGCTTGCGCTCTCCTTTTTCCCGAAGGCGCTGAAGCGGCTTCCGAAGCCGGGCCCGTGGATGGAGACCTTCAAGCAGGTGATGGCCTTTCCGCTCTTCGCGACCGTGATCTGGCTCGCGTGGGTGCTGGGCGCGCAGGCGGGCAACGACGCCGTGGTGGCGCTGCTGGGCGGCCTGCTGGTGCTCGGCATCGGCGCCTGGGTCTACGGGCGCTGGGCGCATTCGGAGAGCCTCGCCCGCTTCGCCTTCGCCGCGGCCTTCGCCGCCGCCGGGCTGTGGCTCGCCTGGCCGGGCGCGAACGCATCGCCGCGCGAGGCCCGCGCGGAGATCTCGAAGCCGGGCGCAATCGACTGGCAGCCGTGGTCGCCGGAGACGCTCTCGCGGCTTCGCGCCGCGGGAACGCCCGTCCTCGTCGACTTCACGGCCGCGTGGTGCGTCACCTGCCAGGTGAACAAGCTGGTCGCGCTGAACCGCGAGGAGGTCGTGGCGTCCCTCGCCGATCGCGGCGTCGTGGCGCTCAAGGCCGACTGGACCAACTACGACCCGCGCATCACGGCAGCGCTCGCCGAACTCGGCCGCAACGCGCTGCCCGTCTATGCGCTCTACGTGCCCGGCGAGGCGCGTCCGCGACTGCTTCCCGAAGTGCTCACCGTCTCGATCGTCGTCGACGAACTCGCCAGGCTGCCCGTCACCAGGACCGCAGCCGCCGACAACCGAAATCCGCACTGAACCCGAGGAAACGCCCATGAAGACCACTGCCCTGCTCGCCGCCTGCGTCGCTTCCCTTTTCGCCGCGAGCGCCTTCGCCGCCGCCGTGGTGGGCCAGCCCGCGCCCGCCTTCACCGCGACCGATCTCTCGGGCAAGCCCGTGAGCCTCGCCGACTTCAAGGGCAAGACGGTCGTCCTCGAATGGCACAACTTCGGCTGCCCCTTCGTCCAGAAGCACTACCGCAGCGGCAACATGCAGGCGCTGCAGAAGAAGTACGGCGGCGAGGTCGTGTGGCTCGCGGTGAATTCCACCAACGCCGGCCACCAGGACTACGAGGATCCCGCGAAGCTCACGAAGGCCCTCGCCGATTTCGGCGCCGCCCCCACGAAGTTCGTGATGGACGAACCGGGCACGGTGGGCCGTGCCTACGGCGCCAAGGTCACGCCGCACATGTACATCATCGATCCCAGCGGCAAGGTGGCCTACAACGGCGCCATCGACGACAAGCGCTCCGCC
>DAORTX010000115.1:0-8323 GCA_035432885.1 Usitatibacteraceae bacterium | reverse complement strand
CGCCGATCTCGTTGATCGCCTGCTCCCAGGTGATCTTGCGGTACTTGCCGTCGACCAGCTTCATCGGCGACTTGAGGCGGTGCGAGTGCTCGGTCATGCCGTGCTCGCGGACCGAAGCGCCCTTGGCGCAGTGCGAGCCCATGTTGAGCGGGGAATCGAACACCGGCTCCTGGCGGACCCACACGCCGTCCTGGACGTGGGCATCCACGGCGCAGCCCACGGAACAGTGGGTGCAGACGGTGCGCTTCACCTCGATCTTGCCGCCCGTGGCCGAAGCGGCATTCGCCTCGCCGATCATGTTGAGCGGCAACTGGCTCGCGAACGCCGCGGCGCCCGCCGTGATGCCGGTTCCTTTGAGGAATGCGCGGCGATCGACGGTCCTCGCCGCGAGGGCGCCCATGGCACGGGACAGCGGATTGGCGCGCTCGGTCCGGCCTTCGGATTTGCGATTGAGCAGCATGGTCGGCCTCCTCCTCAGACTTGCGTGGTCTTGTAGTACTTCAGGATGTGTTCCGAGACGTGGTAGCCCCGCGACTCGCCGGCCGCCGCGCCGGACTGCGCGCCCGATGCGACCTTGCGGCCCGCGACGACCGCGACGGCCGCGCCGGCTCCGCCGAGACTCGCGTTGAGCAGGAACTTCCTTCGGCTGTTCGGCTTGGTGTGGTTGTTCATGTCACGCCTCCTGTCAGTAATCGCACTTCAACCCAGGTTGAACGACTCGTTTTCGATGCCGACGAAAACCTCGCCGACGGCTGCGACCTTCCGGTAGTAATTGGATTCCGGCGCCTCGCGTACGGCGGCGAAGAAGCGCCCCGCGCCCGGCCGGACATGGGATTCGAAGAACTGCTTCTGTTGCGCGAGACTCGCGGGCGCACGGCCGGCCCCTCCGGCCACCAGCACCCGCATGGCCTCGAAGAGACCCGAGAAATGATCCTCGGGCTCGTGGTTCCGGGTCGGGTGCGCAAGCCCCAGGGCGGCGAGATCCTCGATGATCCGCACGCGCGGATGATCGACGGCCAGGGCGCCCGTGAAGTGCCCGGCATAGACCGGCACCTTGGCCTTGCCCACGCCGACGAAGAGCGCCTCGAATTCCTCGGCGACCGCCTCCTCGTCAACCACGTCCGAGGCCGCCACCAGCTGCGACCATGCTTCGGCCAATGCCTTGTCGCCGCCGTCGAGCGACGGCGCGAGCGCGAGCGTGCGCAGCAGCCTGCCCTCCGGGGGATGATGGAAGAACGCCGCGAGGAGCGAATAGAAATCGGCGCGCGCGGACTCCTCCGGAGGGACCGGCGGCTGGGCGACGTCGACGCGGGAGGCGACCGTTTCCATGGCTAGAGCTTCAGCACCGAAACTTCGTTCCTGCCGGACATCATGTCGACCACGCGGCAGTCGGCGCACATCTGCAGGCGCTTGAGCGAGGCCGCGTCGGCGAACATCGAATGCCCCGCCAGGCGACCCAGCATCGCATCGACCATCTGCCGCGTGCCGAAGGGCTTGCCGCAGGAGACGCACAGGCAAGGTTGCGCCTCGTTCAGCAAGCGCGCTTCCCGCACCGAGGGAGAGAGCAACAGCCGCGGACGCAGCGAAATGGCCTCTTCCGGGCAGGTTCGCTCGCACAATCCGCATTGCACGCAGTTGCGCTCGAGGAAACGCAGCATGGGCGCATCGGTGCCGTCCATCAGCGCCGATTCCGGGCAGGCGCCGGCGCACGCGAGGCAAAGCGTGCAACGGGCCTTGTCGACCACCACCTCCCCGTAGGGCGCCCCGGGCGAGAGTTCGATCTCCGCCACCGGCTCGGGCGCATGCTTCACCAGGTGCCCGACGGCGAATTCCACGGCCGTGCGCTTGTCGTTCGAAAGGGCGAAGGACGCCGCGACCTGCGGCACCGCGGCGGGTTCGAGCGCACGCAGTGCATCGGCTGCCAGGCTCGCGTCCCCGGTCTCGAGGAGCGTGAAGTGCCGGCCGGCATAGCCGAGCGCGCTCACGATCGATTGCGCGAGGCCGACCTGCTCCCCGAGCGAGCGCGAATATTCCGGTGCTTCCGACCCGGCCGCCAGCACGACCACCTGGCTCGCGCCGAACGCGACGGCGCCGAGCAGCAGGTCTATGCCGGTGCTCGCGACGTGCCAGGCTTCGAGCGGGATCACGCGTGCCGGCAGGCCTTCGCCGGCGGCGGCCGCGCGCGCGAGCGCTTCACGCCCGTCGGTTCCGTTATGGATCAGGATGCACGCATCGCGGCCACCGGCCTCGCGGTAGGCCGAGAGCATCGCCTTCAGCTGCGCGCCGCGGTCCGACACGCGCGGAAACTGGAAGCTCATGGCGCCCGACGGGCATACGGAAGCGCAGGCGCCGCAGCCCATGCACAGGTGCGGATCGACCTTGACATGGTCGCCGTCGGCGACGATGGCTTCGGTCGAGCACACGTCGATGCATTTGCTGCATCCCTCAATGCCGGAACGCGAATGTGCGCAGAGGCTTTCGCGATAGCCGAAGAAGCGGGGCTTGTCGAACTCCCCCACTGCTTCGGCGGCCTCTGCGAGCGCGACCGCGAGCGAGTCTTCGTCGCCGACCCGCCAGTAGCCCTGGGGCGGCTGGTGGTGCCCGAAGAGCGGGGGATCGGAAAAATCGACGACCAGGTCGAAAACCGCACCGGCCGCGCCGGGAAGCGCGCGCGTGTGCGCGTCCCTCACCGCGGCGATTTCGGCGAGCGTCACGGAAAAATTGCCGAGATGACCCTTGATGGCGGATACCTTGCCGCCCCAGATCGGAAACACCGTGTCGCCCAGGTCGGCGCGGGCGAGTGCCGCGGCCTGCGCGGAGGGACGCGACGTGAGGAGAAGCGTCACCGGAACGGACGCCGCGAGTCGCGCCGCCGCAACCACTGCCCGCTCGTCCGCACCGACGACGAGCGCGTTGCCGCGGGACTGGTAAGTGACGCTCGCGATCGGCTCGGGCGAGGGCAAGGCGCCAGCCGCCGCGATCGCGCGGATCTTCGGTTCGCAGGCGACGGAAAGCGCCGTCCATCCCCGGCTTTCGATATCGGCCAGGGAAGGATCTGCAGCGATCTTGCGGGCGCGGGCCACTTCGACCACGCCACCCCCCGCATCGTGAATCGGCGTCATTCGATTTCCATCGACCACCGGCGGTGCGATTCGCCGGTGCTCCTCTCGCTGTCGTGATACCCGGGAAGGTTGTCGCCGATGCCGCCGGCGAATACCACTCCTTCAATTATTCGGGCTAGTGTACAACACCTGTTTCGGACCGGAACCTGCCTTCAGGTGCCTGAATCCCTCGATGGCAGTGAGGGAATTGCCGACTCCCCGGGGAGGTCATTCCCCTGGGTCGCTTGCGGGTATTGCGAGGCGTCGGCCGTCGGCTGACTCGGGGGCTCCACCGGCACTTCCGCGGATCCGCCCGACCCTGGCGCGTCGGCCAGCCTTCGGCGTTCCTCTTCCTCCCGGTCCCGGCCGGCCCGATCGCCCAGGCGCGAGAGCTGCTCGAGCTTGCCCAGCCACGATTCGGGCAGTGGATCGGGCTTGGAATAGTCGTCGACGTAGACGTCGAGCATGTCCATGGTGTTGAAGCGGGGATCGCTGAACAGCGTCTTCAGCGCCTGCCTTCGAACGTCGCCGTCGACCCCGGCGTCCATGAACGGCGCGAAGTCCGATTCGGTCGTGAGCGACTGGACCGGCGGAAGGGGCGGCCTTTCCGCGGCAACCGGGGGGGGGGCCGGGGCTTTCGCCGCGCCGGTGGCGGGCTGGTCGGCGGGCGCGGCGTTCGCGCGCGCGGGCTCCTTCGACTCGGATTTCCTGCGCGACCACCGGGACAGGAAGTGCTCGTCTCGGGTCATGGTCATCCCCGCTCGCGGATGCGGCCTTCGCGCCCCTTGAAGGACCGGGGCCGGATGCGCTCCTTCGGCTCGGGGCGGTAATTGGCCTCGACCCACTCACCGACCCACGCCGCGAATGTCAGGTCGACCGCCGCGTTGTCCACGCGCTCGCCGCCATCCATCCAGCGCGCGGCCTCGTTGTAGGACGCGGTCACCTGGAACGGGTAGGGGTCCTCGCCCTCCTCGTCGGTTCGAACGGAAACGAAGGCGCAGGGCTCCCCGCTCGAGACGTTGAGGTAGTACCCCTCGGCTTCGTCGCGGTACAGGGTCACCTCGAAGCCGGGAAACACGCGCTGCAGCACGCCATCGCGCTCCAGCAGGACCCGCGGCTCCCCTCCCACATCGGGGATGAGGCCGGCCACCTGCCACTGATGGCTGGCCCAGCGGCTCGCCACGGGCCTGCGCTCGAGAATCACCGCGACCCGCCTCGTCGGTCTTGCGTCCATCGCGGCACTATAGCCCAATCCGCGAGGCCCCAAGGTCCATGGGGATTCTCCCGTTTCGCGCGTGCTATCCTCGGTCGGCCGCCCAAAGGAATAGCCGCCCCCGATGTCCCATCCCGTCATCCCGATCGCTCCCCGGCGCCGGGGCCTCGAGATCCCGCCTCTGCGGCGCGACCCCTCGTCGGGCCGCCTGGCCGATGCCCGCGGGCGCGGCCTTCGCGACCTGCGAATCTCGGTGACGGACCGGTGCAATTTCCGGTGCACCTACTGCATGCCGCGTGCGGTGTTCGACAAGGATTACGAGTTCCTGCCCCATGGCGAGCTCCTCACGTTCGAGGAGATCGTTCGCGTCGCGCGCGTCTTTCGCGGCCTGGGCATCGAGAAGATCCGCCTCACCGGCGGGGAGCCGCTGCTGCGCCGCGGCATCGAGGACCTGGTCGCGATGCTCTCCGAGGCGCTGCCCGACGTCGACCTCACGCTCACCACCAACGGCTCGGCCCTCAGGCAGAAGGCGCGCGCGCTCTACGCCGCCGGACTTCGGCGGATCACCGTGTCGCTCGATTCCCTGGACGACGCGACCTTCCGGGCCATGAACGACGCCGACTTCCCCGTCGCCCGGGTCCTCGAGGCGATCGACGTGGCGGCCGCGCAGGGCCTCGTGCCGGTCAAGGTCAACATGGTGGTGAAGCGGGGCACCAACGACGGCGAAGTGGTCGACATGGCCCGCCACTTCCGAGGCAGCGGCCATATCGTGCGCTTCATCGAGTTCATGGACGTGGGCGCGACGAACGGCTGGCGCATGGACGACGTCGTGCCGAGCGCGGAAGTCGTCCGCCGGGTGAACGAGACCTTTGCCTGCGAACCGGTCAATCCGAACCACTTCGGCGAGGTGGCCAAGCGCTGGCGGTACAAGGACGGCGGGGGCGAGTTCGGCATCATTTCCAGCGTGACGCAGGCGTTCTGCTCGTCGTGCAACCGCGCGCGACTTTCCACCGACGGCTCGATCTACACGTGCCTCTTCGCCGATCAGGGCTACGACATCAAGTCGATCCTGCGCTCGGGCGCCGACGACGAAGCCCTCGCGCGCGCCGTCTCCGCCGTGTGGCAGGTCCGCGAGGATCGCTATTCGGAGATTCGCACGGCCGAGACCGCGCGCTCGCGCAAGGTCGAAATGTCCTACATCGGCGGCTAGGGTGCTCATGGCCCAGCGCCCGCAACTCTCCCGGGCCGCGCGTCCCGCGACGTATCTCGTCGACGCGGTCGACGAATCCGGGGCCACGACGCCCACGCCGATCGCCGGGGAGCATCCGCTCACGCTCTACGTCGACAAGCGCGAGATCCTCACCATGATGACGCTGGGCGCCGCCCCCGAGGCGCTCGCGATCGGCTTTCTCCGCAACCAGCGCCTCGTGACGTCCCTCGACCAGATCGTCTCCGTGCAGGTCGACTGGGATGTCGGCGCCGTCGCCGTCGCCACGCGCGACGGGCTCGCCGATCTCGACGCGCGGACCGGAAAGCGAACCGCGACCACGGGATGCGGCCAGGGCACCGTCTTCGGCGACCTCATGGAGGACATCGAGTCCATCCGCCTGCCCGCCGCGGCGCGGCTCGACGAGGAAACGCTCTACGAACTCCTGAACGGCGTGCGACTGCACGAATCGATCTACAAGGAGGCCGGCGCCGTGCACGGCTGCGCGCTCGCGAAGGGCAGCGAGATCCTCACGTTCGTGGAAGACGTCGGCCGCCACAACGCCGTCGACGCGATCGCGGGCTGGATGTGGCTGGAAGGCATCGAGGGCGGCGACAAGGTGTTCTACACGACGGGCCGGCTCACCTCCGAAATGGTGATCAAGGCGGCGCAGATGGGAATCCCGTTCCTCGTCTCGCGCTCCGGCCTCACCAAGATGGGGCACGACATCGCCACCCGCGTGGGCATCACGATGATCGGCCGCGCGGTGAACCGCCGCTACCTCCTCTTTACCGGCGCCGAGCGCTTCATCCGGGGCGCCCGCCCCTCGGTGGCCTGAGGTCGGACCATGAGCGCCGCCGCTTCCGGAACCGCCGTCGCGCGCTGCCATTGCGCAGGCGTGGAAGTCGAGGCCACGTTTCCGTCGCGCTTCTGCGCGCACTGCTATTGCTGGAGTTGCCGCACCGCCCACGCTTCGGGGGTGGTCACCTGGATCGGCTTCAAGCGGGCCCAGATCCGGTTCACGAAAGGCGAGGACCTCCTTCGGCGCTACGAATCCTCGCGAGGAACCTTGCGCCGGTTCTGCAGCGTCTGCGGCACGCGGTTCACGTTCGAATCCTCCCAGGGCCCATGGGCCGACGAGATCCACCTGCCACTGGCGCTCTTCGTCACCCCTGTCGACCGCGAGCCCACGGTGAACTCGTTTCCCGCGGAACGTCCCGCCTGGTCGCCCTTCCACGCGTTCGCCGATGACTGAGGTTACCGGCCTCGTGCTCGCCGGTGGCCAGGGCAGTCGCATGGGCGGCGTCGACAAGGGCCTCACGCCGTTGCGCGGCCGGCCGCTCGTGGCGCACGTGATCGAGCGCCTGGCGCCCCAGGTCGACGAGATTCTCGTGAACGCCAACCGCAATCCGGACGCCTACGCGGGATTCGGCCATCGCGTGATCGCCGACGAAATCCCCGGATACGCCGGGCCGCTCGCCGGTTTCGAGCGGGGCCTGGCCCATGCACGCGGCGACCTCGTGGCAACCGTCCCGTGCGACTCCCCTTTCCTTCCGCCGGATCTCGTCGCCCGACTTCGCGTCGCCCTCGAGGCCGCCGGCGCCGAACTCGCGGTGGCGAAGACGGGAGACCAGCCCCACCCCGTCTTCTGCCTCATGCGGCGCACCGTGCACCCTTCCCTTCGCGACTTCCTTTCCTCCGGCCAGCGCAAGATCGACAAGTGGTACGCGGCGCTGCGCGTGGTCGAGGTCGCTTTCGACGACGAGGCGGGAGCCTTCGCCAACATCAACACCCGCGGCGAGCTCGCGGAACTCGAGAAACCCCCATGACCAAGCCAGGCATCGCGCAGGCCTCCTGCGCAGACGACTACGACCCGGAATCGATGCCCGTGGACAAGGCGCGCGCCTTCATCCACCGGTTCCTCGAGCCGCTCACCGCGACGATGCACGTGCCGATCCGGGACGCGCTCGGCCGCGTGCTCGCCGTGGACGTGGTCTCGCCGGTGGATGTTCCGTCCCACCGAAACTCCGCGATGGACGGGTGGGCGATGCGCGGCGAGGACCTGGCTCCCGGCGCGGAGACGGCGCTGGAGGAGATCGGCGCTTCGTTCGCGGGGCGGCCCTTCGCCGGCGTCGTAGCGCCCGGCCAGTGCGTTCGCATCATGACGGGCGGCGTGGTCCCGGCCGGGGCCGACACGGTCGTCATGCAGGAGCGTGCCCGGGCCGACGGCAAGCGCGTCGCCTTCGCGCCCGGCGTCCGAATCGGGCAGAACGTCCGCGAGGCGGGCGAGGACCTCAGGCGCGGCACGGTCGCGCTCGCGAGGGGCCGGATCGTCCGGCCGGCGGAACTGGGCCTGATCGCCTCGCTGGGAATCGGTGAGGTCGACGTGTACCGGCCGCTCCGGGTGGCGTTCTTCTCGACGGGCGACGAACTCAAGCCGATCGGCAGCACGCTGGGCGAAGGAGAGATCCACGATTCGAACCGGTACACGATCCACGGCATGCTCACGCGCCTGGGTTGCGAGGTGCTGGACATGGGCGTCGTGAGGGACGATCCCGCGCTCCTCGAGCGCGCGTTCCGCGAGGCGGCCGCCAACGCGGACGTGGTGATCACCAGCGGCGGCGTGTCCGTGGGCGAGGCGGACTTCGTGAAGGGCATGCTCGCGCGCCTGGGCGAGGTGGTGTTCTGGAAGATCGCCATGAAGCCCGGCCGGCCGCTCGCCTACGGCAGGATCGGCGGCGCGCATTTCTTCGGACTGCCGGGAAACCCGGTCTCGGTGATGGTCACCTTCTACCAGTTCGT
>DAORTX010000114.1:0-8340 GCA_035432885.1 Usitatibacteraceae bacterium | reverse complement strand
TGTAGGTCTGCATCAGGGTCTGCTTGAGCGGCAGCCGCGCCACCAGCGCGAAGCGCGCGCCGACGATCGCCGGCGCGAACTCGGAACTGAGCTCGCCCCCCGCCTTGTCCACGACGGGCTGCAGTCGGTCGCGGACGTTGCCCATCACCAGCGCCTCGCCGATGATCTCGGAGACGGACTTGGCACCCTTGATGTCGTTCTCGATCACCG
The DNA here is from genome assembly GCA_035432885.1 of Usitatibacteraceae bacterium. GTDB lineage: Bacteria > Pseudomonadota > Gammaproteobacteria > Burkholderiales > Usitatibacteraceae > FEB-7. Next base: position 8,130 of record DAORTX010000114.1, on the reverse strand, counting down.
CGTAGGGCAGCTTCGCGATCTCGGCCGCGATGATGCGCCCGACTTCGCCGCGATAGGCCTCCGACGTGATGTTCCCTGCCTTCGCCTGCGCGGCCACCATGGCGCGCATCTGCATGCCGGAAAGCAGCTTGTCGGCGGGTTTTTCCTCGAGGGCGCGAATCTCTTCCGAACGACGGGCCGCGTCCTGGTACCGACCCTCGAGGAAGTCGATGCGCGCGAGCACCCCCAGGAGGTCTCGTTGCGCGGCCTTGTCCGCGATGTCGTGCCCGTCGAGAACGGACTGGTTGTCCCGCCGCACTTCGGCGGCGAACTTGCGGAAGGGCTCCTCGTTCCTCACGAGGTCCTCCAGCTTGCCCGCGATCTTGTAGGAGAAGCGCGGCAGGTCGGCCGCCCGCTCGATCCGCTTCTTGCCCTGCGCGAGGGCGGTCGTTGCGAGGAAGAATGCCAGCAGGACGAACAGGAAGCGCTTGGACATCGGGAATTCCCTCCGGGCGGTGCGGCCATCGGGTCGTGCCCTGGGCCGAAAGGGGGCGATTATAGCCACGCACGCGCGCCGGCGCGTCCCCGATCCGGTAAAATCGCGCCTCCCGACCGTTTGCACGCCTGCCCGGATTGAACCTCCGCGACCCAGGCGTCACGCCATGACCGATACCGCCAGGAAAGTCTTCATTCGCACCTTCGGGTGCCAGATGAACGAGTACGACTCCGACCGGATGGCCGACGTCCTCGCCGCCGCCGAGGGTTTCGAGAAGACGGACGTCGTCGAGGAGGCGGACCTCATCCTCTTCAATACCTGCTCGGTGCGCGAAAAGGCGCAGGAAAAGACCTTCTCCGACCTCGGGCGCCTGGCGCCCCTCAAGCGCGCCCGGCCCGGCCTCCTCATCGGCATCGGCGGCTGCGTGGCGAGCCAGGAAGGCGAGGAGATCGTTCGCCGCGCGCCGTTCGTCGACGTGGTCTTCGGACCCCAGACCCTGCACCGCCTGCCGGCGCTCCTCGCGCAGCGGCGCGAGACCGGCCGCGCGCAAGTCGACATCTCGTTCCCGGAAATCGAGAAGTTCGACAACCTGCCGCCGGCCCGGGTGGAGAACGCCTCGGCCTTCGTGTCGATCATGGAAGGCTGCAGCAAGTACTGCAGCTTCTGCGTGGTGCCGTTCACGCGCGGCGAGGAGTTCTCGCGGCCCTTCGAGGACGTCCTGCGGGAAGTCCGGGATCTCGCCGCCGGGGGCGTGAAGGAGGTGACGCTCCTGGGCCAGAACGTGAACGCCTACGCGGGCGAGATGGCCGACGGCGAGCCCGCGGACTTCGCGCTGCTGCTCGCGCACGTGGCGAGGATCGACGGCATCGAGCGCCTGCGCTACACGACGTCGCACCCGCTCGATTTCTCCCGGCGCCTGATCGAGGCCCACGCGACCCTTCCGAAGCTCGTCTCGCAGGTGCACCTGCCGGTGCAGTCGGGCTCCGATCGCATCCTCGCCGCCATGAAGCGCAACTACACGGCGATGGAGTACAAGTCGATCATCCGCCGGTTGCGCGCGGCCCGGCCCGGCATTTCCGTCTCGAGCGACTTCATCGTGGGCTTTCCCGGCGAGACGCAAGACGACTTCGCGCAGACGATGGCGCTGGTGGAAGACGTTCGCTTCGACGGCTCGTTCAGCTTCGTCTACAGCGCGCGGCCCGGGACGCCCGCGGCGAGCCTTCGCGACGACACGCCGCAGGCCGTGAAGATCGAGCGCCTGCAGCGGCTCCAGGCCCGGCTGCAGGAGATTTCCCTCGCCTATTCCCGCGAGATGGTGGGCACGCGCCAGCGCGTGCTGGTCGAGGGGATCTCGAGGAAGAACGAGGCGGAACTCGCCGGGCGCACGGACAACAACCGGGTGGTCAATTTTCCCGGTGACGCGCGCCTGGCGGGGCATTTCGTCGAGGTGGACATCACGCAGGCGCTGCCGCACAGCCTTCGCGGGCTGGCGGTGCCTGCCGGCGCCGGCTGACCGGCCCGTGACAATCCGTGACACGTACCGTCCCGCGGCGTGCTATTTTCCGGCGCTTTGCGGACCCCGAAACCAGAGGAGTCTCATGAACGGCTTGCTGCGCACTCTCGCACTCTCCACGGTCTTCGCTTTCGCTTCGGCCGCCATCGCCCAGGCGCCCAACGGACCCGTCCCCAACGGCCCGCCCGCCGCCGCGCCCGCCGCCGCGCCGGCCGCAGGCACGCCACCGGGACAACCCAAGCCGTACAAGGACGTGCTCAAGGACGCCAAGGCGATCCCGGGTTACTTCACGCTCCACCAGAAGGACGAGAAGGTCTGGATCGAGCTGAAGCCCGAGCAGTTCGACAAGCCCTTCTTCTTCTCGATGAACATCCCGCGCTCGGTCGGCGAGAGGGGCCTCTACGGCGGCCAGATGGTGGGCCCGTGGTTCGGGCCGACGGTGGGCAGCCAGGTCGCGGTGTGGAAGAAGATCGGCAACCAGGTGCAGCTGATCGCCAGGAACACCGAGTTCTTCGCGCGCGAGGGCACGCCGCAGGCGCGCTTCGTGGAGGAGTCGTTTTCCGACAGTCTCATCGCCTCGGCCGCCGTGGCCGCGCAGCCCGATCCGGACACCAAGGCGGTGATCGTCGAAGGCAACGCGCTCCTCTTCGGCGACCTGCCGGGCTATTCCACCCAGATCGAGCAGGCGTTCCGCATGCCCTTCGCGCTCGATGCGAAGAACACGAGCTTCAGCCGCGTCACCAACACGGGGAACCTCACGAGCCTGCAGGTGAACGCGCATTTCGCGGTGCCGAAGATCGCGGCACCGCCGCTCACGCCGCCGCCCACGCCCACGCCGCCGCCGCCGAAGGTCACGCCGGATCCGCGCAGCTTCTTCGTGGGCTTCCAGTACAACTTCATGCCGCTGCCCGGGACGCCCATGGCTGCGCGCCCGGCCGACGAGCGCCTCGGCCACTTCACCGTCTCGCGGGTCGACTATACCGATGACCTTTCGCCCAAGCTTCGCTCGCATTTCGTCACGCGCTGGCGCCTGGAGAAGAAGGACCCGAAGGCCGACGTGTCGGAGCCGAAGGAGCCGGTCACCTATTGGCTCGACAAGAACATCCCGGAGAAATACCGCAAGTCCGTCGCCGCCGGCATCCTCGAGTGGAACAAGGCCTTCGAGCGCGCGGGTTTCCGGAACGCCATCGTCGTGAAGCAACAGACCGAGCAGGACGACTTCGACACGGCGGATTCGCGCCATGCCTCGATCCGCTGGTTCACCGGCGCCGACATCGGTTTCGCGATCGGCCCGTCGCACATCGACCCGCGTTCCGGCGAGATCCTGGACGCCGACATCGGCATGTCCGACGTCTTCGGCCGCGGCGCGCGGCGCCTCGTGTCCGAGGACCTTGCCCGCGTCTTCCAGGATGATGGTCCCGCAGAGATCGTGCCCCATTCGCGTCGCTCCTCGCGCGGCTTCCTCGCGTGCAACTACCTGGACGAGTCCGCCCGCGAGCTCCACTTCGCCTTCGATCTCCTCGGCGCCCGCGGCGTGGACATGGGCGGACCGGAGGCCGAGGCGCTGGCCCAGGCCTACGTGAAGGACGTGATCATGCACGAGGTCGGGCACACGCTCGGCTTCCAGCACAACTTCCGCTCTTCCAGCATCTACACGCTGAAGCAGCTCCAGGACCGGGCATTCACGACGAAGAACGGTCTCGCCGGGTCGGTGATGGACTACACGCCCTTCAACCTCGCGGTGAAGGGCGAACCCCAGGGCGAATACGCCATGAGCACGCTCGGCCCCTACGACTACTGGGCGGTCGAGTACGCCTACCGCGAGATCGACGCGGCCGCGGAGAAAGAGACGCTCGCGAAGATCGCCTCGCGCTCGACGGAACCCGCGCTCGCCTTCGCGAACGACGACGATGCGGGCGGGGGGGGCGAGATCGGCATCGATCCCGAAGTGAACCGCTTCGACCTGGGCGCCGATCCGCTCGAGTACTACCGACATCGGCAGAAGATCTCCCGCGAGTTGTGGGACCGGCTGCAGGCGATGCAGCTGCCCGCCGGCGAAAGCTACGAGCGCCTCACGCGCAGCTTCACCAGCGGGTTCCTGCAGCTCGCCCGCGTGGCTCCCCTTGCCGCCAAGTACGTGGGCGGCGTTCGCCACCTGCGCGACCACGCCGGCACGGGGCGCCCGGCCTATGAGCCCACGCCGGTCGCCAAGCAGCGCGAGGCGCTCGCGATGATCACGAAGGACCTCCTTCGCGCCGACAGCTTCCGCTTCAAGCCCGAATTCGTGAGCCGCATCGGCATCGACCACTTCGACCGCCCCGCCAATCCCGACATCTCCATTTCCGCGGCGGTCCTGAAGGTCCAGAAGGCGGTGCTCGACCAGTTGATGTCCGACACCGTGGCCGCGCGCATCCTCGATTCCCAGGACAAGGTCGCCGACAAGGCGAAGGCGATCCGCCTCTCCGAGGTCTACGACACGCTCCAGGGAGCGATCTGGTCGGAGCTCGCGGGCGGGCAGGACATTGCCGGCATGCGCAGGAACCTGCAGCGCGAGCACCTGCGGCGCGTGGCCGGCGCGCTGGTGAAACCCGCGGCCACGACGCCACCCGACGCGAAAGCGCTCCAGCGGGAAAACGCGCTCGACCTGCAGCGCCAGATCCGCGCCGCGCTCGCCAAGGGCGGCCAGTCGAAGGAGGCGAGGGCGCACCTGAACGAAGGCCTCAACACGCTCTCGGAAGCGCTCAAGGCGCCGCTGCAGCGCTCGGCGGTCTGAGGATGGACCGCGCCGACCTGTTGATTCGCGGCTGCCTCGTCCTCGCGACGGCGGGGCTCGCGTCCTGCGCCGCGCTGCAGGCGCCCGTCGCGCAGACGAAGCCCAAGCCCGCGGTGGCCGCCGCGAAGCCCGCGGCCGCGCCCGGAACGCCGAAGCCCTTCGCCGCGGTCGTGAAGGACGCGACCGAGACGACGGGTTTCTTCACCCTCTACCGCAAGGACGAGAAGGCGTGGATCGCCATCCGCCCCGAGCAGCTGGAAATGCCCTTCTTCTTCACCTGGAACATTCCCTCCAGCGTGGGCGAGAAGGGCCTCTACGGCAGCCAGATGGGCGGCGCGCGCCTGGCCGTCTTCCGCAAGATCGGCGGCCAGGTCCAGCTGATCGCGAAGAACACCCAGCATTTCGCCGCGCCGGGCACGCCGCAGGCGCGGTTCGTCGAGGAGTCCTTCTCCGACAGCCTCATCGCGTCCGCGCCGGCCGTCTCGGCGCCGCACCCGGAGTCGAAGGCGGTCCTGGTGGAAGCGAATGCGCTCCTCTTCGCCGACATTCCGGGCTATCTCACGCGTGTCGAAACCTCGTTCCGGCTTCCCTACGCGCTGGACGCGAAGAACACGAGCTTCAGCCGCACCGGAAACTCGGACCGGCTCACCACGCTCCAGGTGCGCGCGCATTTCTCGGTGCCGAAGATTCCGGCGCCGCCCCTCAAACCGACGCCGGGAGCACCGCTGCCCACGCCGCCCAAGTCGGTGCCCGATCCGCGCAGCTTCTTCGTGGGGTTCCAGTACAGCCTCTCGGCGCTTCCCGCCGAGCCCATGCGCCCGCGCGCGGCCGACGAGCGCCTCGGGCATTTCACGACGGCGCGCCACGACTACACCGACGACGTCTCGCCGAAGACGCGCGTGAACTTCGTGAACCGCTGGCGGCTGGAAAAGAAGGATCCCAAGGCCGCCGTCTCCGAGCCGAAGGAGCCCATCACCTACTGGATCGACCGGAACGTCCCGGACAAGTATCGCCAGGCGGTGGCCGACGGCATCCTCGAGTGGAACAAGGCTTTCGAGCGCGCGGGCTTCCGGAACGCCATCGTCGTCAGGCAGCAGACCGAGCAGGACGACTTCGACACGATGGATGCCCGGCACGCCTCGGTGCGCTGGTTCACGGGCGCCGACCTGGGCTTCGCCATCGGGCCGTCCCACAAGGATCCGCGAACCGGCGAGATCCTCGACGCCGACATCGCGACGGGCTACGGATTCACGAGGGGCCCGCGCCGCTTCGTCGCGGAAGACCTGGGTGGCGCCGCTGCCGCGCCGCCGATGGCGGCTTACCTCGCCGACCCGCTGGAGGCGCACCGCGCCGGGCCGGACGGACTGCACCTCGCCTGCGGCTACGCGTGGCAATCGGCCGGCGAATTCGAGTTCGGCATGGATCTCCTGGAGGCCCGCGGCATCGGCTGGGACAGCCCCGAGGCCGATGCGCTCGCCAAGGCGAACCTGAAGCGAAACGTCATGCACGAGGTCGGCCACACGCTGGGACTGCGGCACAACTTCCGTTCTTCCGCCGCCTACACGCTCGCCCAGATGCAGGATCCCCTCTTCACGCGGGCCAACGGCGTGGTCGCCTCGATCATGGAGTACTCCCCGCTCAACATCGCGGTGGCCGGCGGCACCCAGGGCGAATTCGTCTCCGGCACCATCGGCCCCTACGACTACTGGGCGATCGATTACGCCTACCGGGAGATCGCCCCGGCCGACGAGAAGCGCGAGCTTGCCGCCATCGCCGCGCGCTCGACCGAGCCCTGGCTCGCCTACGGCACCGACGAGGACGCGGGATACGGCAAGCTCTACGCCGGCATCGATCCCGAGGTGAACCGCTTCGACCTGGGCACGGAGCCGCTCGAGTACTACCGCAAGCGCATTCGCCTGTCCCGCGAGCTGTGGGACCGCATCCAGGACCTGCGCCTCGCCCCCGGCGAGAGCTACGAGCGCCTGACGCGCAGCCTCGCGAGCGGCCTCTCGCAGGTGGCGGGCGTGGCCCCCCTCGCGGCGAAGTACGTGGGCGGCGTTCGCCTCCTGCGGGATCGCGCCGGGACCGGCCGCCCGCTCTACGAGCCGACGCCGCCGGAAAAGCAGCGCGAGGCGCTCGCCCTGCTGGCGAAGGACCTCTTCCAGCCGTCGAGCTTCGCTTTCAAGCCCGAGTTCGTGAGCCGGATCGGCATCGATCATTTCGACCGGCCGCGCAATCCCGATTTCTCCATTGCCGCCTCGGTCCTGAACGTGCAGAAGGCCGCGCTCGACCAGCTCCTGGACGACAAGGTCGCGGCGCGGATCCTGGATGCGCGCGAGAAGGTGGCCGCGAACACGAAGGCGTTCACGCTGGCCGAGCTCCACGGCACGCTGCAGGACGCGATCTGGTCCGAGCTGGGCAGCGGGCAGGACATCCCGCGCCTTCGCCGGAACCTCCAGCGCGAGCACCTGGCGCGGCTTGCCAATGCGCTCGTGAAGCCGTCGCCGGCGTCCGCGCCCGATGCGCGTGCCGTGCAGCGCGAGAGCGCGCTCGCCCTGGAGCGCAGGCTTCGCGCCTCGCGGGCGTCGGGCGGTCGCTCGAAGGAGGCGCAGGCGCACCTGGGCGAGAGCCTCCATTCGCTCTCCGAGGCGCTCAAGGCGACGATGGCGCGCGCCGGCGTCTAGTGTCCGGGGCGCCCCGAGGCGCTCCACCGCTACAATAGGCCTGCCGGTCGTCCCGGCAGGCCTGTTTCCATTCCATCCGTGAAAAGCCAGAGCCAGGAACTGTCGTTCACGCCCGTCGACAATGCGCGGCTCTCCATGCTGTGCGGCGCGCTGGACGAGAACCTTCGCCAGATCGAGATCGCGCTCGACGTGGCCATCCGGCACCGGGCGGAGCGGTTCAGCATTTCCGGCGATCCGGCGCAGGTGGCGCTCGCGTCGCGGGCGCTGAAGAAGTTCTACGACCTCGCCGCGAAGGAACTCTCCGTCGAGGAAATCCAGCTGGGCCTGATCGAGATCTCGAGGTTGCCGCAGGACGGCGCGCCGGAGTCGCCCGCGCTTCGCCTGCCGAGGAAAAGCGAGCTCACGGCGCGCACGCCCCGCCAGGCCCAGTACCTGCAGCAGATGCGCTCGCACGACATCACCTTCGGCGTCGGCCCCGCGGGAACGGGCAAGACCTTTCTCGCGGTCGCGGCGGCCGTGGACGCGTTCGAGCGCGACGCGGTGAAGCGCATTCTGCTCACGCGCCCGGCCGTGGAGGCCGGCGAGAAGCTGGGCTTCCTGCCGGGCGACCTCGCGCAGAAGGTGGACCCCTACCTGCGCCCGCTCTACGACGCGCTCTACGACCTCATGGGCTACGACAAGGTGA
>DAORTX010000113.1:0-8370 GCA_035432885.1 Usitatibacteraceae bacterium | reverse complement strand
CGGCGCTGCCGGTGGCGGCCGCGCACGCGGAGGAGTGGGCAGGGAGGCTGGCGATGCAGCCGGACCTCGCGACTCAGCTCGCGGGCTTCGCGGCGGGGCTACGCCGCTAGCTCAGGACTGCATGCCCCAGCGCCGCACGGTGCGCTCTTCCACAATGCGGAAGAACAGGTTCTCCACCAGCAGGCCGATCAGGATCACGGTGAAGAGGCCGGCGAATACCGCGGGAATGTCGAGCACGTTCTTGTTCTCGTAGATGAACCACCCGAGGCCCCCGGAGCCCGAGGTCGTGCCGAACACGAGCTCCGCGGCGATGAGCGTGCGCCAGGCGAAGGCCCAGCCGATCTTGAGCCCGGCGAGAATGTGCGGGAAGGCGGCCGGGATGAGGATCTGCCGGATGTAGCCGAACCCGCCGAGCCCGTAGTTGCGTCCCACCATGCGCAGCGTGGGCGAGACGCCCTGGAACCCGGAGTGCGTGTTGAGCGCGATGGGCCACATGACCGCGTGCACGAGCACGAAGACGATGCTCGCGTTGCCCAGCCCCAGCCAGATGAGCGCGAGCGGCAGCAGCGCGATGGCAGGCAGCGGGTTCAGCATCGCAGTGAGCGTCTCCAGCAGGTCGTTGCCGAGGCGCGAGGTCATCGCGAGGATGGTCACGACGAGCGCGGAGGCGAGCCCGATCCCGTAGCCCCACAGCAGCACCTTCATCGAGACGCCCGCCTTGCGGATCAGCTCGCCGTTGCCGACGCGCTGCAGGAAGGACTGCAGCGTCTCGAGGAAGGTGGGCAGGATGAGCGGGTTGGCGAGGTACATCGCGTAGCCCTGCCAGATCCCCGCCAGCACGGCGAGGATGAAGGCCTTGCGCACGAGGCCGTTGCCGTAGATGCGCTCCCAGCGGGTGAGCGGCTTGTTGACGACGCCGAAATCGTGCTCGCGAACCTGGTCGCGGACGTGCTCGGGCCTCGCCGGCGGCGTGCTAGGCATGGGTGACGGCCTCCTCTTCGGGGGCTTCTCCCGAAAACAGCATGTGGTGGATGCGGTCCGACAGGCGCATGCCCGTGGCGGGGTCGACGCCGTCGGTGCCGTCGCTGTTGAGCTCCGCCTTCACCTGCCCCGGGTGGGGGGAGAGCAGGAGGATCCGGTTGCCCACGCGCACCGCCTCGGGGATCGAGTGGGTGACGAAGAGCACCGTGAAGCGCGTGCCCTCCCAGAGCTGCAGCAGCTCGTCCTGCATCTTGCGGCGCGTGAGGGCGTCGAGCGCCGCGAAAGGCTCGTCCATGAGCAGGATGTCGGGCTCCATCGCCATGCCGCGCGCGATGGCCACGCGCTGCTTCATGCCGCCGGAGAGCGTGTGCGGCAGCGAGTCGGCGAAGCGCGTGAGGTTCACCTTTTCGATGTAGGCCATGGCGCGCTCCTCGGCCTCGCGGCCGCGCAGGCGCCCCGAGGCCTCCAGCGCGAAGAGCACGTTCTGCCTCACGGTCTTCCAGGGCAGGAGCTGGTCGAACTCCTGGAAGACCATCATGCGGTCCGCTCCCGGGCGCGAGACGGCCGCGCCCTTGAGGCGGATCGAGCCCTCCACGGGAGCGAGGTAGCCGCCGACGGCCTTGAGCAGCGTCGACTTGCCGCACCCCGAGGGCCCCAGCAGCACGAACCGGTCGGCCGGGTGCACGTCGAAGCTCACCCGGTAGGTGGCGGTGACGAGGTGCTCGCGCGTCTTGTACTGCAGCGTCACCCCGTCCACCTCGAGCAGCGGCCGCGCCGCCTCCCCGATCATCCCGCGCGCCCCGTCAGCTGCCCGCCTCGCCGTGGATGTCCGGGAAGAAGAGGTCCTTCCACGACTCCGGGCGGTTCTTGAGCGTGCCCACCTGGTGCATGAACTGGGCGTACGGCAGGATGCGGTCCGGCGCGAGCTTGTAGTGCACCTGCGGGTCGCTCATGATCGCGAGGATCTTCTCGGCGGAGTCCTTGCCGCCGCCTTCCTTCACGTAGATCTCGGCCGCGCGCCGCTTGTCCGCGTTGATCGAGTCCGTCGCCTCGCGCAGCGCCGCCATGACGGCGCGGAAGGTCTTCGGGTTCTCGTCGCGGAACTTCTTCGTGGCCCACACCATGAGGAACGTGTTGGGTCCGCCCATCACGTCGTAGGAGTTGAGGACCACGCGCACGCCCGGGTTCTCGAGCGCCTGGTTCTGGAACGGCGGCGAGGTGAAGGTGGACTGGATCTCGCCGGAGCCCGAGAGCATCGTGCGCAGCCCTTCCGGGTGCGGGAGGTTCACCATCAGGGGGTTGAGCTTCTTGAAGTTCTCGATCCCGAACTCCTTGGCGACCGCCATCTGCAGGTAGGTCGTCTGCACGGAGGAGCCGGCGCCGGCCATGGCGATGCGGTCCTTGTCCGTGAAGTCGCGGATCGTCTTGATGCGCGCGTCGCGCGTGACGAGGAGGTTCGGCATCGAGGAGAGCGCCGCGACGCCGTGCACGCCGATGTTGCCGCGCGTGCGGTCCCACAGGATGATCGCGGGCCCCGTGCCGCCGGCGGCGAAGTGCAGGCTCCCGGAGAGCAGCGCGTCGTTGGCCGCGGCGCCGGCGGCCATCCTCGCCCAGGTGACCGTCGTCCCCGGCAGGCCCTCGCGGGCGAGGTGCTTCTCCACCAGCTTCTCCTGCTTCATCAGCGTGAGCTGCATGTAGCCGATGCCGTACTGCGACATCATCTTGAGCTCGCCCACTTCGGCCGAGGCGGTCCCGGCGGCGGCGAAGCCGAAAGCCGCGGCCGCGATGGCCTTCAACACCTTCTGCGCGTTCATGGTTCTCCTCCTGTCGTTGTCGCTCTCTGGTCTTGGGGTGCGGCGTGGACTACTGCGTGACCGGCTGCGCCCGGCCCACGATCTCCATCGCGAGCCCGGTGTGGACCTGCCCGGCGCGAAACTCCTCCGAGCCCAGGATGGCCTCGAGCGCCGGGATGTTGTGCTTCACGCCGGCGATGCGGAAGGCGTCCAGCGCGCCGCGCAGCCGGTCGATGGCCTCGCCGCGCGTGGCGCCGCGCGCGATCACCTTGGCAAGCAGCGGGTCGTAGTGCGGCGTCACCTCGCGGCCGGCGGCGTAGCCGGTCTCGACGCGGATCCCCTCGGCGGAGGGCGGCGAGAATTCCGCGAGGCGGCCGGGCGAAGGCAGGAACCGCTTCGGGTCCTCGGCGTAGACGCGGGCCTGGATCGCGTGGCCGCAAGGCGCGGGGGGGCGCGGCAGGATCTCCGCGAGCGGGGCGCCAGCGGCGGAGCGCAGCTGCGCGGCCACCAGGTCGACGCCGGTGATCTCCTCGGTCACGCCGTGCTCGACCTGCAGGCGCGTGTTCATCTCGAGGAAGCGGAACTCGCCGTCCGGGGCGAGCAGCATCTCCACGGTGCCGAGGTTGTCGTAGCCCAGCCGGCCCATCGTCGCGGCGATGCCGTCCAGCAGCGCCTGCATGGGGCCGCGCTCGAGGCCGGGGGCGAGCGCCTCCTCGATGATCTTCTGGTGGCGCCGCTGCACCGAGCAGTCGCGCTCGAAGAGGTGCGCGACGCGCCCGTGGCGGTCGCCGAGGAGCTGGATCTCGACGTGCCGCGGCTTCTCCACCAGCCGCTCGAGGTACACCTCGCGGCTCGCGAAGCCGCGCTCGGCCATGGAAGCGGCGCGCTCCACGGCGGCCAGCAACTCGGCAGGCGAGCGCGCGGGCAGCATGCCGATGCCGCCGCCGCCGGCCGCGGGCTTCACGAGCACCGGGTAGCCGATGGCCTCGGCCGCGCGCAGGATCCCGTCCGGCTCGGGCGGCAGCACGCCGGAGCCGCGGCCGACGGGCAGCCCGTGCTCGCGGGCCAGCTCGCGGGCGCGCGTCTTGTGGCCCATGGCGTCGATCCAGCGCGGCGCCGGCCCGATGAAGCGCATGCCGGCGGCCTCGACCCGCCCGGCGAAGCCGGGGTTCTCCGAGAGGAAGCCATACCCCGGGTGGATCGCGTCGGCATTGGCCCGCCGGGCCGCCTCGAGGATCCGGTCCTGGTCCAGGTAGCTCTCGCGCGCGGGTGCCGCGCCGATGTGCGCCGTCTCGCCGGCCAGGGCGAGCCAGGGCGCGTCGCGGTCGGCGTCGGAGAAGACCGCCACGGAGGGGATGCCCAGCGCGTTGAGCGATCGCAGGACCCGGGCGGCGACCGCGCCGCGGTTGGCGACCATCACCTTGGCGAAGATCGCCACCGTCAGAAACTCGTGGGCCAGGCGCGCATCATGTGCGCGCCAACGCCGCCGGTGAGCCGCAGCCGGTGCACGTCCAGCATGCGGATGAGGTAGTCGCGCGTCTCCTGCGGCCGGATCACCGACTGCACCGCGTAGATCGAGGCGATGTCCCAGACCTCGCTGTCGCGGTCCATCGCGGCCACGGCCTCGGCAAAGCGCGGGTCGGCTTCGTCCAGCCCCGTGACGATCCGCGCGGCGAAGCGCGCGTCCATGAAGCTCACCTCCGCCGTCGGCCAGGCGGCGAATTCGTCCGAATTGCGGCCGCCGCCCATGTTGAGGTAGGCCTGCCCGTAGCTCTTGCGCAGCAGGATGGAGAGCTTGGGGACGGTCGTGAGCGCGAGCGCGTTCATCATGTTCATGATCTTGCCGGGGGCGCGGCGGCGCTCGGCCTCGGTGCCGATCACGAAGCCGGGCGTGTCCACGAGGAGCACGAGCGGGATGTTGAACGAGTCGCACAGCACGATGAAGCTCGTCATCTTCTCGCACGCCTCGGTGTCCATCGCCGCGCCCTTGTGGAGCGGGTTGTTGGCGATGATGCCCACGGTGCGCCCGTCCAGGCGCGCGAGCCCGGTGGTCGCGACCCGTCCGAAGCGCGGCTTCAGCTCGAAGAAGCTGCCCTCGTCCACCACGTCGCGGATGATCTTCCTCACGTCGTAGACCTGGGTCCGGCTCGCGGGGAGGTGGCGCAGGATGTCGCCCATGCGCGCGCCCGACCCCGGCGGCACGCCCGCCACGGGCGGCGCCTCGTTGTGGTGCGAGGGAAGGTAGGACAGGAAGCGCCGGATCGCCTCCATCGCCTCCTCGTCGGTGTCGACCACCATGTCGGCGAAGCCCGTCACCTCGGCGTGCAGCTGCCAGCCCCCCAGCTCCTGCGGGTCGACCTCCTCGCGGATGGCGAGGGAGGCGAGCAGCGAGCTCGAGACGGCGAGCACCGCGCCCTTGCGCATCACGTTGAAGTCGGAGAGCACCGAGTACCAGGAGGACGACCCGTAGGAGTAGCCCAGCGTCGCCGACGCCCACGGCGTCTCGCGCAGGCGCTGGTACTGCAGGCCGTCGTTGCCGAGGAGCGAGCCCATGCCGCGCGAGCCCATGTGGTCGGGCATTCGGGCGCCCGAGGATTCGCCGAGGAACACGAGCGGGATGCCGCGCTGCGCGGCCACGCGGCGCATGTGGGCGATCTTGCGGCCGTTGGTGGCGCCGCTGGAGGCACCCATCACGGTGAAGTCGTTGGAGACGATCGCGGCCTCGCGCCCGCCGATCTTCCCGAAGCCGGAGATCTTGCCGTCGCAGGGGGACTTGTCCCGGTCACCCGGCACCGCGGAGGTCGCGAAGAGCCCCGACTCGATGAAGGTGCCGGGGTCGACGAGGCGATCGAGGCGCTCGCGCGCGCTGAGCACGCCCGCGGCGGCGCGCCTGGCGAGCCTCTCCGGCCCGCCCATGGCGCGGGCGGCGGCCTCGCGGCGCGCGTACTCGCGCTCGAGCTTCTCGGCGCGTTCCTGGAGGGGGTCGGGGGCTGCCTGCATGGGTCGTGCCTCAGAGGACATATCGCTGGTAGCGCTCGAGCTGCGCCTTGGCGCTCTGCAGGCCCTCGCGGCGCAGCCGCTCCGCCTCCGCGGCGTCGCCACGGCGCATGGCCTCGAGGGTCGCGAGGTGCTGCCGGCGGCCCACCTCGGCGCGGCCGGGCAGGATGATGATGCGGCGGATGAGGACCTGCGTCTTCTCGTAGATGGTGTCGAGCATCTCGGCGAGGACGGGGTTGGCGGCCGCCTCGATGATGCGGCGGCGCAGCCGCTCGTACTGGTCGATGTAGGTGTCGAGGTCGCCGCGCTCGATGAGGGCCTTCATCGGCCCGCGGAAGCGCTCGACGTCCTCCTGCCAGTGCGCGTTCGGGACGCGCTCGGTGGCGAGCCGCGCGGCCAGGCCCTCGAGCACCTCGCGCAACTCGTAGATGTGGAAGACCTGCGAGAGATCCAGGCGCATCACGACGGCGCCGCGGTTGGGAATGCGCTCGACGAGCCCGCGCTGCTCGAGTGCCGCCAGCGCGTCGCGGATGCGCGTGCGTGGCACGCCGAACTCCTCGGCGAGGTCGGTCTCGCGCAGCTTCGCCCCCGGCGCGATGGCCTGCGTCGCGATGCGGCCGCGCAGCACCTGGAAGATGTCCGGCACGCTCCCGCCCGCGGCCTTGCGTCCCCGGGGGGGCGTGGGCCTGCTGCGCGCCGCTGGTGCCGGGGATTTCTTCGCCGCCAAGGGGGCCTCCGTTCGCAACCGCGACGCTACCCGCCCGCCCGGCAAAGTGTCAACAGTTATGTCGGCAAAATGGTGACAAGATTGTTGACGAAATGCCGGCGCGGCCCCCACAATCGCCCGGCGAACGTGGCCGGAGGGGTCCGGCGCGCATCGGGAGGGGGCGGACATGCCGCAGGGAAGCGCGCCGGTCGAAGGGCCCTTGTCGGGCTACCGCGTGCTCGAGATGGGTTCCACGGTCGCGGGCCCCTTCTGCGGGCGGCTGCTCGCGGACTTCGGCGCCGAGGTGATCAAGGTGGAGCCCGCCGGGGGCGACCCGGTCCGGACGATGGGCAAGCGCCACCACGGGAAGTCCCTCTACGCGGCCAGCATCTTCCGCAACAAGGCGCTCATCTGCGTCGACCTGCGCGAGGCCGAGGGCCAGGAGGCCATGCGGCGGCTGGCGGCGAAGTGCGACGTGGTCGTGGAGAACTTCCGGCCCGGCGGGCTGGAGAAGTGGGGCCTGGGCTACGAGGATCTCTCTCGCATCAATCCGGGGCTCGTGATGGTGCGCATCAGCGGCTTCGGCCAGACGGGCCCCTATGGCCAGCGCGCCGGCTACGGCGTGATCGGCGAGGCGGTGAGCGGCATCCGTCACATCACGGGCGACCCGGACCGGCCGCCGAGCCGCGTGGCGGTCTCGATCACCGACTACATCACCGGCCTCTACGGCGCGTTCGGGGCGGCGATGGCGCTGCTCGCGCGCGGCCGCACGGGGCGCGGGCAGTACGTCGACACCGCGCTCTACGAGTGCGCCTTCAGCTTCATGGAGCCGCACATCCCGGCCTACGACAAGCTCGGCGTGGTCGCGATGCGCGCGGGCTCGCGGCTTCCGGACAGCACGCCGAACAACCTCTTCGTGAGCCGCGACCGGCAGTTCATCCACATCACGGCGATGGGGGACGCGACCTTCCGGCGGCTCGCGGGGTGCATGGGCAGCCCGGGGCTCGCCGACGACGAGCGCTTCCGCGACGCGCGCGACCGGTCGAGCCACCACGAGGCGCTGGACGACCTCATCGCGCAGTGGGCCGGGACGCTGGATCTCGCCGACCTCGAGGCGCGCCTGCACGAGGCCGGCGTGCCCGCCACGCGGATCTTCACCATCGCCGACATCTTCGGCGATCCCCACTACCGGGCGCGCGGCATGATCGCGCGCGTCCCCGACGAGGACCTGGGCGACGTGGCGATGGCCGCCCCCGTGCCACGGCTCTCGGCAACGCCCGGCGGCATCCGCCACGCGGGACGGCGCGTGGGGCAGGACACGCGGCGGGTGCTCCACGAGGTGGCGGGTTACACGGACGCGGAGCTCGACCGGCTCGAGGTCGCCGGGGTGATCCTGCGCGACACCGGCGGGGCCGGCGAGGAAGCGGCGGCGGGCGAGCGGGGTGGCGCCGCCTGAGGCGCCGCCCATCGGTCACGGCAGGTTCGACACGGAAAGGCACGCGATGGCGACGAAGGAAGTCAGGTCCGAGATCACCGGTTCGGTGTGGAAGATCGTGAAGCAGGTGGGCGACGCGGTCGGCGAGGAGGACGCGCTCATGATCCTCGAGTCCATGAAGATGGAGATCCCGGTCCTCGCCGAGGCGACGGGCAAGGTCGCCGAGATCCGCGTGAAGGAGGGCGAGCCGGTGGCCGAGGGCCAGGTGCTCGCCGTCCTGGAGTCCTGAGGTGACCTGGCAGCCGGAAGCCGACGAGATCGCGCGCCGCCGCGCCTTCGCCGACGCGCTGGGCGGCCCGGAGGCGATCGACCGCCACCACGCCCAAGGCCGGATCACGGTGCGCGAGCGCATCGCCGGGCTCGTGGACGCGGGCTCCTTCCAGGAAGTGGGCAAGCTC
>DAORTX010000112.1:0-8408 GCA_035432885.1 Usitatibacteraceae bacterium | reverse complement strand
TACATCGCCTCGATGTGGATCGCGGGCGTGATGCAGGGCCTCATGTGGCGCGCGGTGAACGAGGACGGCACGCTCACCTACACCTTCGTCGAGAGCGTGAAGGCAACCTACCCGTACTACGTGATCCGGCTCACCGGCGGCCTGCTGGTGTTCAGCGGCATGCTGCTGATGGCGTGGAACATGTTCAGGACGATCGCCGCCGGCAAGGCGGTCGAGGGCACCATTCCCCCGGTCGCGGCCGGGTCGGGTCTCGATGCTCCCGCGCACGCCTGAGAAAGGCCCGACATGAAACTCACCCACGACATCATCGAACAGAAAACCGGCCTTCTCGCCCTCCTCGTCGTGCTCGTCGTGAGCGTCGGCGGCCTGGTGGAGATCGTCCCGCTCTACTTCCAGCGCTCGACGACGGAACCGGTCTCGGGACTGAAGCCCTACACGGCGCTGCGTCTCGAGGGCCGTGACATCTACATCCGCGAAGGCTGCTACAACTGCCACTCGCAGATGATCAGGCCCTTCCGCGCCGAAGTGGAGCGCTATGGTCACTATTCCGTGGCCGGCGAATTCGTCTACGACCATCCCTTCCAGTGGGGGAGCAAGCGCACGGGTCCCGATCTCGCACGCGTCGGCGGACGCTACAGCGACGACTGGCACCGCGCGCATCTTCGCAATCCGCGCGACCTCGTGCCCGAATCGAACATGCCGGGCTACCCGTGGCTCACGAAGAACGTGCTCACGGGCGCGCAAACGCCGGCGAAGATGAGGGCGCTTCGCCTCGTGGGCGTTCCGTATTCGGACGCCGAGATCGCCACTTCCACCAAGGACGTCGCCGGCAAGACCGAGGAGGACGCGCTCATCGCGTATCTCCAGGATCTGGGCACCGTCATCAAGTCGCGGAGATAGACCATGGACATCAACACTGTCCGCGCCGGCGTCACCGTCGCAGCCCTGATCACCTTCCTGTGCATCGTCGCCTGGGCCTGGTCGTCGCGGCGGCGGGCCGACTTCGACGCCGCGGCCCGGCTTCCCCTCGAGGAAGACGACTCGGCGCATACCGGGGAGAACGGGCGATGAGCGATTTCGTCGACGGCTTCTGGAGCCTCTATGTCGCCGGCCTCACGCTGGTGTCCATCGTGGGCTGCGCGCTGCTGCTCACGATGCAGCACAAGAAGCGTCCCGCGGGCCAGGCCGTGGGAACCACGGGCCACGAGTGGGACGAGGACCTGGCGGAGTACAACAATCCCCTGCCCCGGTGGTGGATCTGGCTCTTCTGGATCACGATCGTCTTCGCGCTCGTCTACCTCGTCCTTTACCCCGGGCTCGGGACCTTCAAGGGAATCCTGCAGTGGACCTCGACGGGCCAGTACCAGGCCGAGCAGAAGGCCGCGGACGAGGCCTTCGGTCCGGTGTTCCGGAAGTTCGCGGGCATGGACATCGAGGCGATCGCGAGGGATCCCCAAGGCAAGGTCATGGGCGAGCGCATGTTCCTCACCTATTGCTCGCAGTGCCACGGGTCGGACGCCCGCGGGTCCAGGGGCTTCCCGAACCTGGCCGATGCCGACTGGCTGTATGGCGGCGAACCACAGGCCATCCTCACCACGATCCTGGAAGGGCGAAACGGGTTGATGCCCCCCATGGGAGCGGCCGTCGGAGGACCCGAAGGCGTGAAGGAAGTCGCGAACCACGTCCTGTCGCTGTCGGGGGCACCCCACGACGCGCGCCTCGCCGAAGCCGGCAAGGCGAAATTCGCCGCCTGCGCGGCCTGCCACGGACCCGAGGCCAAGGGCACCCCGGCTCTCGGTGCGCCAAACCTCACGGACAAGATCTGGCTGCACGGCGGCAGCCTCGCCTCGATCTCCGAGACCATCGACAAGGGCCGCTCGAGTCTCATGCCGGCCCACAAGGATTTCCTCGGGCCGGACCGTTCGCGGATCATCGCCGCCTACGTCTGGGGGCTTTCCGCGCCGCCCGCCGCCGCCAAGTGACAGGCGAAGTGCCCGAACCGAAAACCGCGGCGCCTCGCGCCTCCGCCCAATCCATCAAGGTCGCGGCCCCGCCGGCCGGCAAAGAGATCGAAGACGGTCTCTTCGAGGTCCGGAAGAAGATCTATCCGCGGGCCGTGAGCGGGTGGTTCGCCACCTGGCGCTGGGCGCTCGTCTGGATCACGCAGATCGTCTTCTACGGGCTGCCCTGGCTCGCGTGGAACGACCGCCAGGCGGTGCTGTTCGACCTCGCCGCCCGCAAGTTCTACATCTTCGGGCTGGTCTTCTGGCCGCAGGATTTCATCTACCTCACGCTGCTGCTGGTCGCCTCGGCCGTTTCGCTCTTCCTCTTCACCGCCGTCGCGGGAAGGCTCTGGTGCGGCTACGCGTGCCCGCAGACCGTCTACACGGAAATCTTCCTCTGGATCGAGCGCAAGATCGAGGGAGAGCGAACCGCGCGCACCAAGCTGGATGCCTCGCCGACCTCTGCCCGCAAGGTCGGCCTGAAGGCGGCCAAGCACGGCGCGTGGATAGCGTTCGCGCTCTGGACCGGTTTCACCTTCGTCGCCTACTTCACGCCGGTGCGGGAGCTGGGCGCGGAGGTCCTGTCGCTCTCGCTGGGGCCGTGGGAGACCTTCTGGATCCTCTTCTACGGCTTCGCCACCTACGGCAACGCGGGGTGGATGCGCGAGCAGGTCTGCAAGTACATGTGCCCCTATGCCCGCTTCCAGGGCGCGATGTTCGACCACGACACGCTCGTCATCGCCTATGACGACGGCCGCGGCGAGCCTCGCGGTTCGCGCGGCAGGAAAGCCGATCCGGCGGCCCTCGGCCTCGGGCACTGCATCGATTGCGAGATCTGCGTCCAGGTGTGCCCGACCGGCATCGACATCCGCAAGGGCCTGCAGTACGAATGCATCGGCTGCGCAGCCTGCATCGACGGATGCGACCAGGTGATGGACAAGATGGGGTATCCGCGGGGCCTCATCCGCTACTCCACCGAGAACGCCCTTCGCGAGAACCTGGGCGTCGCCGGAATCCTGAAGCGCTTCGTTCGCCCCCGCACGCTCGTCTACACGGCGATCCTGTCGGCCGTCGTCGCCGCCGCCGCCATTGCCCTGGTGATGCGCGTGCCCCTGAAGCTCGACGTGATCCGCGATCGGGGCGCGATGGTCCGCGAGGTCGAGGGGGGAGAGTTCGAGAACGTATATCGCCTTCGCGTGACCAATGCCACGGAGTCCCTGCATCGCTACCGCATCGCCGTGACGGGCCTGCCGGGTGTCCGCGTGGCGTCCGAATCGTCGATCGACATGGCACCCGCGTCCACGCGCGCCTTCCCGGTGCGCATCCGGGCTCCGGGGGACCAGCTGAAAGGGGGCTCGCAGAAGATCGCGATTTCCATCACCGCCGAAGACGGCAGCGGCCTCGAAGTACGGGAGAACGCGGCCTTCTTCTCTCCGAGGAAGGACGGGAATTGAACGCCGTGACCACCGATCGCCATCCTGAATCCCCGCGCAAGCCCTGGTACCGGGAACCCTGGCCCTGGCTCGTCATGGCCGGCCCGGCCATCGTGGTGGTCGCCGGCGTGGCCACGGCCATCATCGCGTTCAGCGGTGCCGACGGGCTCGTGGCCGACGACTACTACAAGCAGGGCCTGGGCATCAACCGCGACATCGCCCGCGACCAGGTCGCGCAGGACCTGGACATTGCCGGCGACCTGCGCGTCCTGCCCGGGCTCGTTCGCGTGACGCTGCGCGCCCGCGGCGCGCTGCCGGATCGGGTAACGCTGCGCTTCGTTCATCCGACCCGGGCCGACGAGGACCGGATCGTCTATCCCGCGCGCAGCGTGGCCGGCGGCGACTGGGAAGCTCCGATGAAGGCGCTCGCGCCGGTGCGATGGCGTGCCATCGTCGAAACGGCGCAATGGCGGGTCGCGGCGCGAATCGACACCGCTTCGTCCGAGGCGGCTGCGCTCTCCCCCGGCGTTCGCTGAGCCGGCCGGCGCAACCGACACAGAAGGAGGAATCCACCCATGCTCACGCAACGCATCGCCTGGATCGTCTGGCCGGCATTTCTGGTCGCCTGCGCCATGGAGGTCGTCTTCTTCACGCTGTTCGATCCCGCCGACCTCAACTTCTTCGGACGCGAGCTCGATGCGAGCCGCATGACGATCTACTCCGTCGGCTTCTTCGCGTTCTGGGGGATCGGCGCCGCCTCGAGCTTCCTCACCTGCTTCCTGCAACGTTCGCCGTGGGAGGTGAACCGCTGCCCTCTTCCCGCGACGCAGCGGCCCCCGGGATGCCCGAAGCGCGAGGACGACGCCTCTTGCGGCTCGTGAGGCGCCGCGGTCGCAGCGGCCTCTAGAGCACCTTCACGACGTCGACGAGGCTTGGGTCGTCGGGCTCCGGAAAAGCCTCGAAGCCGAGCCGCTCCATCAGCTCGAGCATCGAATCGTTGGAGGCGAGCACCAGCCCGCGCAGCCGCTCGATGCCCGCGAATCGCGCGTGCGACATCAGCCGGCCCATGAGTTTCGAGGCGAGCCCCTTGCGCTGCGCGCGGTCGGCGATGACGATCGCGAACTCCGCGCTGGCGGGGTTGGGGTCTCGCACGTAGCGGGCGACCCCGATGATCGACTCGCCATCGTCTTCCATGCGCGTGGCGATCAGCGCCATCTCGCGGTCGTAGTCGATCTGGGTGAAGCGGGCGACCATCTCCGGCGTCACGTGGCGCACGATCGAGAGGAAGCGCAGGTAGCGCGATTCCTCCGACAGCTCGGTGATGAACGCCGTCTCCTTCTCCGCGTCTTCCGGGCGGATCGGGCGGATCGTCACCTCGGTCCCGTCACGCAGGCGCTCCAGCGCCTCGAGTGCGGCCGGGTAGGGATGGATCGCCAGGTGAGAGTAGCGGCTGTCCAGGCGGCGGTGCTTCGGATCGACCACGACCCTCGCATCCAGCGCGATCGCGCCGGTGGGGTCGAGAAGCAACGGGTTGATGTCCATCTCCGCGACCCAGGGAAGCGCGCACACCATGTCCGATACGCGCAGCAGCACGTCGATCAGCGCCTCGCGGTTGGCCGCCGGCACGTTGCGATAGGCGCCGAGGAGCCTTGCCGCCTGCGTGCGGTCGATCAGCGCGCCGGCCAGGCGCACGTTGAGGGGCGGCAAGCCCACGGCGTTGTCGCGCAGCAGCTCGACGGCCACGCCGCCCGAGCCGAAGCTGATGGCCGGCCCGAAGGCCGGGTCCGTCATCACGCCGATCATCAGTTCCCGCCCATGGCGGCGCTCCACCATCGACTGCACGAGGACGCCCGAGACATGCGCCTCGGGGCGCAGGCGCTTCACCGTCTCGACGATGTCGTCGAACTGCTGGCCCACGGCCTCCGCGTCGCGCACGTTGAGCCGCACGCCGTTCACGTCCGACTTGTGGGAGACGTCGGGCGACAGGATCTTCAGCACCACGGGATAGCCGATCGCTTCCGCGGCAGCCACCGCGGCCTCGCGGGTCTCCGCCACCGCGAACGGCGGAACCGGCACGCCGAAAGCGGCCAGCAGTCCCTTGGCCTCGACCTCGTTCAGAAGCGTGCGCCCTTCGTCGATGGCGGCCTGGAAGATCTTCTCGGCCCGGGGGATGCCGTGCTCGACCGCCGTCGACCGCGGCGCGGGCGACTCGAGAAGCAGGCGCTGGTTCTTCACGTGGGAAGCGAGCGCCGCGAAGGCCTGCACGGCAACCTCGCCGGAACGGTAGGCAGGCACGCCCGCCGCCTCGACGCGGTGGCGCGTGGCCACCACGCCGCTCTCGCCCAGCCATGCCGTGAGGAACGGCTTGGCGCACTCGACGGCTATCGGGAGAATCCCGTCGGCGACCGACTCCGCGCTGGCGATGCCGGTCGGGCAGAACACCGTGAGCACGGCGTCGACATTGGGATCGGCCGCTACGATGGCCGCCGCGCCGCCGAACCTTGCGCCATCGGCGTCCCCGATCACGTCGACCGGATTGCCGTGCGACCAGTGCCGGGGCAGCACCGCATTGAGTTTCTCGATCGTCCCCGGCTCGAGCTTGGCCAGCTGGAGATTCTCCGAGCTGACGGCATCGGCCGCGAGCACGCCCGGGCCGCCGCCATTGGTCACGATCGCGAGCCGGTCGCCGTGCGGCTTGCGGCGGGAGGACAGGGCGCGGGCGGCGGCGAAGAGATCCTGGGCGCTGTGCACGCGCACGACGCCGCAGCGCGCGAGCACCGCGTCGAAGACCTCGTCGTTTCCCACGAGCGCGCCGGTGTGCGAGCGCGCCGCCTGGGAACCCGAGGCATAGCGCCCGACCTTGAGGACGATCACCGGCTTGGCCCGCGCGATGGCCCTCAGGCTGCTGATGAAGGTACGGCCATGGTGCACCCCCTCCACGTAGAGCAGCACGCTTTCCGTCTTGTGGTCGAAGAGCAGGTAGTCGAGCACGTCGCCGAAATCGACGTCGGCCGCCGCGCCCAGGGAAACGACGCTCGACAATCCGACCTTGGTGCTGGCTGCCCAGTCGACGAGCGCGGTGCAGATCGCGCCGGACTGGGAGACGAGCGCGATGCTTCCCGCCTCGCAGGCGGTGCGGGCGAACGACGCGTTCAGCCCGATGGACGGGCGCAGCATCCCGACGCAATTCGGGCCGAGCATGCGAACGTCGGCCTCCCTCGCCACGGCGAGAACGCGGGCCTCCAGCGCCTTGCCCTCCTCGCCCGTTTCGCCGAATCCCGCCGACAGCACGATGGCCGCCGGAACGCCGGCTCGCCCGGCCTGCGCGATGATCTCCGGAATCGCCACCGCCGGCGCGGTGACGATCGCGAGATCCACCGGCTCCGGCAGGTCCTCGAGCGAGGGGTAGCAGGTCACGCCGCCCAGTTCCTTGTGCCCCGGGTTCACGAGGTGAATCGGGCCGAGAAAGCCGCCCTCGCGCAGGTTGGCGAGAACCACGGTGCCGAGAGAACCCGGCCGCGCGCTGGCACCCACCAGGGCGACCGAGGAGGGCGACATGAGGGGATGGAGAGGGTGGATCAGCTTGGAGATGCCGGGCGCGGACGGCACTGCCGCCGCGTCGGGTATTCGGAAGCGATTGACGGCGAAGCGATTTCTCAGCTTGTTGCTCATGGAGAGGCTTATCCGGAAAAGTGGGCGGGGCCACCCTGTTTCTCCGCCACCTCCTGGCAGCGGACGCATCTTGAGGCCGACGGCTGCGCTTCCAGGCGCGCGATTCCGATCGCTTCGCCGCAGTCCTCGCACAGGCCGTACTCGCCATTCGCCAGACGCTTCTCGGCCGCCACGAGGGCGAGGAGCGCCGCGCGCACCTGGCCAGCGCCCGCCACGTCGCGTTCGAACACCGCCTCGGCCGTCGCGCCGTCGCCGGTCAGGCCGAGATCGCGGAAGAGATCGGCATCCTCTCCGCTCAGCTCACCGGCCGATCGCCGCACGCCCGCCATGGCTTCCAGCTTGAGCCGCGCCAGCTCGGCGCCCAGCCGCTTGACCTGGCGGGCGTCGAGACCGTTCATGGCGGGACGATCGGGCATCAGCGCACCACGAGCACGGGAACGGCCGTCCGCGCGAGCACCTTCTGGGTTTCGCTGCCCAGCAGCAGCGCCTCGAAGCCCTTGCGCCCATGGGAGGCCATCACGATCAGGTCCGCCTTGGACTTCTTCGCCGCGCCCAGGATCTCGTCGGCGGGCGAATCGCCGAAGAGGTGCATCGTCTCGGCCTCGGCGCCTTCCTTCGAGGCGAGCGCCATGTCCTTGGCGAACACCTTGTCGGCGGCCGCCTTGCAGTCGCGCTTGTAGTCCTTCTCCGACGGCCAGTCGATCATCACCCCGTCGGGGTAATAGGGCGTGCGGTAATCCGGCGTCACGTGGACGAGCGTGAGGAGCGCCCCGGAGCCGTGCGCGAGCGCGGCGGCTGTCCGGACTGCATTGGCGGAGCGCTTCGAGCCGTCTGTGGCGCAGAGGATGCGTCTGAACATGGCAGGACTCCTCTGGTGGGGAAAGAAACGGTTACTTCGTGAAATCCATGCTACCCCGGGGTCCCCCGCCTTGCTTGACCGGGATCAAGCGGCAAATGGCGCTCGCCGGCGGAGTTCAGGACGCGCCTTGCGCCTGTGCCATCACCTTTTTCAGGCCGCCGATGCTGAGGATCCTCACGTGCTTCTGGTGGACCTCGATCAGGCCGTCCTCCTGGAAGCGGGAAAACAGGCGGCTCACGGTCTCCAGCTTCATGCCGAGGTAGCTGCCGATCTCGTCGCGCGTCATCCGAAGCACGAATTCCGACGCCGAGAACCCGCGCGCGGTGAGCCGTTGCGAGAGGTTCACGAGAAACGCCGCGAGGCGCTCCTCGGCGCGCATCGATCCGAGCAGCATCATCACGCCCTGGTCGCGCACGATCTCCCGCGAGAGCACCTTGTGGA
>DAORTX010000111.1:0-8413 GCA_035432885.1 Usitatibacteraceae bacterium | reverse complement strand
GCCGGTGGATCGCGGCGAGCCGCGCGCGGCAGGCGTCCAGCACGCCCTCGCGCGGGCCCTTGTTCGCGCCCTGCTCCCAGCCGTAGGGAACATAGCCCCGCGCCTTGAGAAATCCGCGCAGCGGCATGGTGGTGCGGTCCGAGGCGAGCAGGCCGGGAAAGAGGAGCACGGGGTGCCCGTCTCCCGCGGGCGCCCGGTCGAGGAGCGCGCGAAAGAGCACCGAGGCGCCGTACTCCCACGGCGCGCGCCATTCCAGCGCGAGCCGAAGCATCCCCGGCGCCCGCATCAGGCCGTAGTCGTACCAGTGCTCCAGGTGGTGCGTCTGCTTCATCGGCCTCGAAGGCTCTTCAGCTCCTCGTGCGCATCGTACAGGGCGTCGGCCAGCTTGCGCACGTCGGGCACCGCGTTCTTCGCGGCGACGATGCCGAAATCGAGCGAACCCGCGTAGCTCTGCACGGTGACGTTGAGCCCCAGGCCGTGCTCGACGATCGAGACCGGCCACCAGGAGAGCATCCGCGCGCCGGCGAGATAGAGCGGCGCCGGCGGGCCTGCCACGTTCGAGACGATCACGTTCGCGAGCGGCGGGAAGGCGCGCACGCCCTGCGCGTAGCCGTAGGCGCGCGCGATCGCCGCGATCACCCAGGGCGCGCCCAGGGACGGGAAATCCATCGGGATGATCGATCTCGCGGCCACCGTGAGGGCCTTCGCGTGGCCCGCCGAGGTCCGGATCGCCTGGAGCCGGGCGAGCGGGTCGGCGAGGTGGGTGGCGAGGTTCGCGAGGACCATCGTCACGCGGGTCGAGTAGACCGAATCGCCCTGCGCGCGCAGCGACACCGGCATCGCGGCCACGAGCGGCTTGCGCGGCAGCCCCCCGTGCGAGGCGAGGTAGCGGCGAAGCGCCCCGCTCACCAGGGCGAGCACCACATCGTTCAGCTTCGCGCCGTGGCGCTTCGCGATGGCCTTCGCCTGCGCGAGCGGGATCGAGGCGGTCGCGAAGGCGCGCTCGCGGCCGATGGGGCCGTTCAGTGCCGTGGCAGGCCCGATCGGCAGGCCGGTCCCGCCGGACTTTCCACGCCTTCCATCCTTGCCGCCTTTCCCGCGCTCGCCGGCCGCAGCGCCGAGCGCGGCGATCGCATCGACGCCCGAACCCGCCACGCGGGCCACTTCCGGCAGCGCGCGAAGGAGCTTGCCGAATTCGCCGGCGCTCTTCGCGATCGCCGCGCCGAGGACGGCCGCCGCGCCCGGTGATTCCTCGAGCGCGCGCCTGGCGGGCTTCGCCACCTTGCGCGGCGTCGCCGAGACGTCCAGGAGCGCCGCGGCGAGCTGCACGCCGGCCGAGCCGTCGAGCGTCGCGTGGTGGATCTTGGAGTACCACGCGACTTCCCCCGTCGCGAGCCCTTCGATCACGTAGAACATCCAGAGGGGCCGGCCGCGGTCGAGGAGTTCGCCGTGGAGCCTCGCGACCTCGGCCTCGAGCTGCGCCATCGTGCCGGGCTTGCGAAGGCGGATCCGGCGCACGTGCCGGTCGAGATCGACCTCGCGGTCCTCGACCCAGACCGGGCTCGCGACGTCGAAGGGTGCCGAGGCGAGGCGCCGCGTGAAGACGGGAACCAGGTGCAGGCGGGCCCCGATGTGCCGGCGGGCGCGCTCGAAGTAGCCCGCGCGACCCCGGCCCGGTACCTGGTACAGGTGGAGCGAGCCCACGTGCATCGGGGTTTCGGGAGTTTCGAGGTGCAGGAACGCGGCGTCGAGGCCGGACAGCGGTTTCACGCGGCCGATAGTAGAGCGAAACCGGGCGAATCGTCATTGTCGGCGGCGCCGCCCGGGGCCGCGTGGCCACCGCTTGGGGTAAGCTTTCGCGCTCGCCACTTCCACCGGCGCGCGAAGGACCCCATGTCGGTTTTCCGCTCCATCCCCTCGATCCCGGCGCTGGCCGTGCTCGCGATCGGCGCGCTCGGCGCTCTCCCGGCCCACGGCGAACTCTTCGTGTCCGACGCCAAGCGCTTCGGCAACGACAGGATGGACATCGTCGTGCGCGAGATCGAGCGGCGCCCGCGCGCGTCGGCCCTCGCGATCGAGATGACGAAGGTCGGCTCCTCGGTGGGCTCGTCGTTCTTCATCCTGTGCAGCGTCCGCGAGCTGGCGAGGCAGCGCGGCGCTTCGCCGTACGTCGTGAAGATCGAGGAGCACCGCAACAAGCCCTACGACATGATCGTCGGCTTTCTCGCGAGCCCGGACGAGGACCCGGCGGGGCTCGGTCCGGAATTCGCGGCCCTGCCCGCGCGGCCGGCGGTGATCGATCTCGGGCGGTTCGCGCGGATCTGCGACCGGATGCCGTGAAGCCCGCGGCGCGGTGAATCGAAAAATCGGCGAAAATGTCCGCTTCCGCACCGCAGCAACCGCCCCCAGGCCCCATGCCCAACGACTCGAAGACGCCGGAAGGCGCCCACCTCACCAACTTCATCAAGCAGCGCATCGAGGCCGACCTCGCCTCCGGCAAGTACGCCGGGCGCCGGTGGGGCGGCAAGCCCGGCAAGCTGGAGACCCACGCCGGCGCCCCGCTCGATCCGGCGAGGATCCGCACGCGCTTCCCGCCGGAGCCCAACGGCTACCTGCACATCGGGCACGCGAAATCCATCTGCCTCAACTTCGGCCTGGCGAAGGAGTACGGCGGCATCTGCCACATGCGCTTCGACGACACGAACCCGGAGAAGGAGGAACAGGAGTACGTCGATTCCATCATCGGCGCGGTGAAGTGGCTGGGGTTCGACTTTGGCGCGAAGGACGAGTACCTCTACTTCGCCTCCGACTACTTCGACCTCATGTACGAGTTCGCCGAGAGCCTGGTCGAGCACGGCGACGCCTACGTGGATTCCCAGTCCGCCGAGGAGATGCGCGCGGCCCGCGGCACGCTCACCGAGCATGGCGTCAAGTCGCCCTTCCGCGACCGCACGCCCGCGGAGAACCTCGCGCTCTTTCGGGAGATGCGCGACGGCAGGCATGCCGACGGCGCCCACGTGCTGCGGGCGAAGATCGACATGGCTTCCCCCAACATCAACCTTCGCGACCCGGCGATCTACCGCATCAAGCGCGCCACGCACCACCGCACGGGCGACAAGTGGTGCATCTACCCGATGTACACCTACGCCCACCCGGTGGAGGACGCGCTGGAGAACATCACGCACTCCATCTGCACGCTCGAGTTCGAGGACCAGCGCCCGTTCTACGACTGGGTGCTGGAGCGGCTCGCGCAGCACGGCAAGCTGCAGCGCCCGCTGCCGCAGCAGATCGAGTTCGCGCGCCTGAAGGTGACGCACACGGTGATGAGCAAGCGGCTCTTCCTCAAGCTGATCCAGGACGGGCACGTGGAAGGCTGGGACGACCCGCGCATGCCGACGCTCGCCGGCGCCCGCCGCCGCGGCTTCACGCCCGAGGGCTTTCGCCTGTTCGCCGACCGGATCGGCGTCTCCAAGGCCGACAGCTGGATCGACCCGTCGGTGCTCGAGGACTGCATGCGGGAGCACCTGAACGAGGTGGCGCCGCGGCGCATCGCCGTGCTCGATCCGCTGAAGCTCGTGATCGGCAACTACCATGCGGGCGGCTCCGAAACCTGCCATGCACCCAACCACCCGCAGAAGCCCGAGTGGGGAAAGCGCGACATGCCCTTCTCGCGGGAGCTGTGGATCGAGCGCGAGGACTTCGCCGAAGCGCCGCCCAAGGGTTTCTTCCGGCTGTTTCCCGGCAACAAGGTGCGGCTGAAATACGGCTACGTCGTGCAGTGCACGGGCTTCGACCGGGACGCCTCCGGAAAGGTGATCGCGGTGCATTGCGACTACTTCGAGGATTCGAAGTCCGGCACCCCGGGGGCGGATGCCTACAAGACGAAGGGCGTGATCCACTGGGTTTCGGCGATGCATGCGCACGAGTCGGAGGTTCGCCTCTACGATCGCCTGTTCAAGGTGGCGCATCCCGGGAAGGAGACGGGGGAGTACCTGGACGATCTCAACCCCGAGTCGCTCAAGGTGATCCGGGCGTTCCTGGAACCTTCGCTGAAGGAGGCGAAGGCGGGAGCGGCCATCCAGTTCGAGCGGCACGGCTATTTCGTGCTGGACGGGGAAGCGTCGCCGCGTTCGTTCACGCGCACGGTCACGCTCCGGGATTCCTGGGGGCGCCAAGCGCCCCCGCCGTAAGGCCGGGAAGGCGGATCGCTTCGGCGATCCGGGCGCCGGCGTTGTCGTTCATTGTCGGGAGGAACCCATGACGATCGGAAACTGCCTTTGCGGGGCGCTGCGCTGGGAGATCGACGGCCCCTTGAGCGCGATGATGCATTGCCACTGCTCGATGTGCCGCAAGTCGCACGGTACGCTCTTCGCCACCTTCGCCATCGCGCCCCTGGCGAGCTTTCGCTGGCAGGCCGGCGAGGACCACGTGAAGAATTACCGTTCCTCGGCGAACGGCGTGCGCGCGTTCTGCCCGACCTGCGGATCGGCGGCGCCGGGCACCATGCCCGAAATGGGCATCGTGTTCGTGCCCGCCGGCAATCTCCAGGGCGATCCGGGCATCAGGCCGCAGCGCCACATCTTCACCGGCTCGAAGTCGCCCTGGTACGAGATCACCGACGACCTGCCGCAGGACGAGGCCTATCCGCCCGGGGTCGGGGCGAAGGGCGTCGAGCGGCCGGCGCCCGCGCCGCGCGCGGGATTCACCGACGGCAGTTGCCTGTGCGGGGACGTCGCCTTCGAGCTGACCGGCGCGCCCGTTCGCGCGATGAACTGCCATTGCTCGCGCTGCCGGCTCGGGCGCGGCGCGGCCCACGCGACCAACCTGTTCTACAAGCTGGACCAGTTTCGCTGGACGCGCGGGGAATCCCTGGTGACCGACTACAAGGTTCCCGAAGCCCGCTTCCACGCCGCGGCGTTCTGCTCCCGTTGCGGGTCGAAGGTGCCGCGGATCTCGGCCGAGCGCGGCGTGGTCAACGTTCCGGCGGGCTCCCTCGACACCGATCCGGGAATGCGGCCGGCGGCGCACATCTTCGTCGCCGACAAGGCGCCGTGGTTCGAGATCACCGATTCACTCCCCCAACACGAGCAGATGCCGGCGGGATGAGGCGCGTCGCCACGGACGGCGTCCGGGCCCCGTTGCTGCTCCTGCTGTCGGTAAGCGCCGTGTCGCTCGCGGCCGGGGCGCAGGAGCTGCTGCTGCTCGGCGGCGCGACCCGCGAACGGGGCCTTCGCGAGACCACGCACGGCTGGGCGATCGAGTACGCGCACGAGCTGGGCGCGGACACGCATGCAACGCTGGCGTGGATCAACGAAGGCCACGTGACCGATCATCACCGGGACGGCCACGCCGCGCAGCTCTGGGCCCGGGGACTCTTCCTCGACGGGCGCCTGTCGGCCGCCCTCGGCCTCGGCCCCTATCGCTATTTCGACACGGAGCAGGCCGCGCGCGGCGCGTCCTACGCGAACGACCACGGCTGGGGCCTCGTCTCCAGCGCGGGCCTCGCCTGGCACGCGGACCGGCGGTGGCGGTTTCACCTGCGCGTGAACCGGGTCGATACGCGAACCAGCATCGACACGACCATGCTCCTGGCGGGCGTCGGCCATGAGCTCGATTCCGCGCCGGTCCAGGGGCCGGCCGCGGCGCCGCCCGCCGGCAGGACCACGAACGGCGAGGTGGCGCTCTTCCTGGGGCGCACGATCCTGAACAGCTTCGGGTCGGAGACTTCGCCGGCCGTCGCGGCCGAGTACCGGCGCGGGCTGGGACGCTACGTGGACTGGACGGCGGGTTGGCTCAATGAGGGGGGCAACGGCATCATCCGCCGCAATGGCGTCACCACCCAGCTCTGGCTCGCGCGTGCGTTCCTCGCCGGCACGATCACGCTCGGTGCCGGCGCGGGCGCGTATGTCGCGGTGAACCAGGAGCACGCCGCGGCAGTCGCGAGCGACGACGAGCGGGTATCGGGCCTCGTCACGCTGACGGCGAGCTATCGCTTCGACCCGCGCTGGTTCGCGCGGATCTCGTGGAACCGCGTCGTGACACGCTACGACCGCGACGCGGACGTGATCCTCCTGGGCGGCGGCCTGCGGTTCTGAACGGCTGGCCCCTCGCGTCCTCCGGCTGCTAAGCTGCCCCCTCGCGCGCTGTCCGCCGCGCGGGAGACAGCCATGCCGAATGAACGCCCTTCCGGCGCTTCGACCAGACGCGGCGCCGCGCTGGTCGCCCTGGTCCTCGTCATGCTGCTGGGGCTGCCACTCGCCGTCTGGCTGGACCTGCGAAGCCTCACGGAATCGACGCTGCGCCGGCAGGCGACGGACCTGAACTCCGTGATCACGAGCGTGCGAAGCTTCTACGGCACCAACGTGGCCGGCCGCATCCTGGGGTCTTCCGGCGCGACCCAGGTGAGCCACAACTACGAGTCGATCCCGGGCGCGATCCCCATTCCCGCCACGCTCTCCATCGAGCTGGGCCGCGTGATCAGCGAGCAGCAGCACAACATCGCGTACCGGTTCGTCTCGGACTACCCGTTCAAGAACCGCGCCGCCCATGAGCTGGACGACTTCGAGACGCGCGCGCTGGCCTCCCTGCGCGCCAACCCGAAGCTGATCCTCACGGACGTCGCGGACGGTCTCGCGAGCCAGACGGTGCGCCTCATCTCGCCGGTGGTCATGGGCGCCTCGTGCGTCGCCTGCCACAACTCCCACGTCGAGAGCCCGAAGACGGACTGGAAGGTGGGCGACGTGCGCGGCTTCCAGGAGGTGAGCATCACGCAGCCCATCGTCGCGAACCTCTTCTCGGTGAGATACCTCCTTTTCTACTTCGTGCTGGTCGCCGTGACCGGCATCACCTTCATCACCCTGCAAAGGCGCCAGGCGGCGCAGATCCGCGGCATGAACGCGGAGCTGGAGACGGCCAACGAATTCCTCGCCACGCTCTCGATGAAGATCTCCCGCTACCTCTCCCCGCAGATCTACAAGAGCATCTTCAGCGGGCAGAAGGACGTCGTGATCCACACCGAGCGCAAGAAGCTCACGATCTTCTTCTCCGACATCAAGGATTTCACCGCCACCACCGAGCGCCTGCAGCCCGAGCAGATCACGCGGCTGCTGAACGAGTACTTCACGGAGATGTCCGCGATCGCGCTGCGCCACGGCGGCACGATCGACAAGTTCGTGGGCGACGCGATGCTGATCTTCTTCGGCGACCCGGAGAGCAAGGGGGAGAGCGAGGACGCCAAGGCCTGCCTGCGCATGGCGCTCGACATGCAGCACCGGATCGCGCTCCTCAACATGAAATGGCGAAACGAGGGCGTGGAAAACCCGTTCCGCGTCCGCATGGGAGTGAACACGGGATTCTGCAACGTGGGCAACTTCGGCAGCGCCGACCGCATGGACTACACGATCATCGGCGCCGAGGCCAATCTCGCCGCCCGGCTGCAATCGATCGCGGAAGCGGGCCGGATCGCCATCAGCTACGAGACCTACGCCCTGGTGCGCGGCATCCTCGTCGCCCACCCGCTGCCGCCCATCACGATGAAGGGCATCAGCCGCGAGGTGGTGCCCTACGTGGTCGAGGGAATGCTGAACGCCGCGGGCGAGCGGATCGAGATCTTCAGCGAGCACATGACGGGGCTCGATTTCTACCTCGACCCGGCCACCATCGACGCCCGCGCCTCCCAGCGGATCCGGGAAGTCCTGCGAAAGGCGCTCGACACGCTGGAGCGATTGTCGCCGCGATGAAAGCGCCGCACCCGTCCGGCGGTGTAACATTCCATCCGTGCGTCGCATCGAATACCGCCACGGCGTGATCAAAGCGCAGGCCACGCGATCCCCTGCGTCAACCGCCCCGCGGGGCGACGTGGCGCGGCGTCTGCCATGAACAGGCCCCCGTCTCCGGGAGACGATCTCGATTTCACCCACCCCGGCACGACGCCCGCGCCGGCGATCACGCCCCAGCAGGTCGAGCGCGTGCGCAAGGAGGCCGCGGCCGGCGGGCGGCAACTCGACGAGTCGGGCTACTACGTGAGCATCGCCCGCCGTCCCGCGGCCCGGATCCCGCCGCGGCACGGGGACAAGTACGTGGTCCTCGCCGTCGAGGACGATTCCGACCTGGGGCAATTGCTCATCGACATCTTCACGCTCTCGGGCTTCGAGGTGCGCTGGGCCTCGAATCGCGCCGAGATCAATTCGGAACTGAACCGCAAGCCCGAGGCCGACGTGATCCTGATGGACATCGTGCTGCCGGACGCGAACGGCCTGGAGGTTCTCCAGCGGCTTCGCGGCCATCCCCGGCTCGCCAACCTGCCCGTCATCATGATGACGGGGAAGTCCGGGCCCGAGGACGTGCTGGCGGGGCTCGCCGCGGGGGCCGACGGCTACGTTTCCAAGCCGTTCAAGATGAGCGGGCTGGTGAA
>DAORTX010000110.1:6753-8422 GCA_035432885.1 Usitatibacteraceae bacterium | reverse complement strand
GTTGCTCGTCGCGCCAGGCCGAAGACACCGCGACCGCGACCCGATCGGCGAATTCGCCCGCCTGCTTCTGCTCCTCGCCGTTGTGGGCCGAGGCGGCACGGTAACCCAGCACGAGTGCGCCGCACACCGCGTTGCGCCAGACGATGGGCTGCACGAAGGCCGACTGCAGGCCTGCGCCGTGCAGATGGGCGAGATGGCCGGGAACCGGTGCAACGAGCGCCACCCACGCGCCATGCAGATCGGCCTCCAGGTCCTTGCGCTCGGCCGCGGTCATGTCGAGGCGAACGATCGAAAGATCCTCCCCCACCCCGGATCCGCGGAAGTAGGCGTGGGCGTGCGCCGGATTGTCGTGGTCGTAGAGCGTAACGCTCACCGCGTCGGCCGGGACCAGCTCTCCCATTCGGTCGATGACGGTGCGGACCACCCGCTCCGTATCCACCGACGACAGGATGAGCCGGTCGATCTCGGAAAGTGCGGTCAGCGTGGCGAACTGCTGCCCGAGTCTCGAGGACATGTTGTCGAACGCGGAGGCCAGTTCGCCGAATTCGTCGTCTCGCTTCATGTCCAGGCGGGTCGCGAAGTCGTTCTTCGCGATGGCGCGCGCCCGGGCGGCGAGGCGCTCCACGGGCACGAGAATGCTGCGAGCCTGGCGAATCGTGAGCCAGGTGACGAGCAGCAGGGCGAGTGCGACAACGAGAATGAAAAGGTAACGAAACTCGACCAAGGACGCGAGCTGGAAACTCTCGGGCTGGGTCGCGACGAAATTCCAGTCGGGCGTGCCGAACATCGCGCGCATGAACTGGCCCCAGGCGATGCTGCGGTGGAATTCCCCGTCCCTGGACCAGCGAACCGAGCGCAGGGCGGATTGGCTGGGCGCGATGTCAATGGCGCGCGCGGCGGCGTCGGCGTCCGGCATCGAGCAGAACAGGACGATCCGCGTCCCGTCCTCGAAGATGCAGAAATCCGTCGCGGCCGGGAAGTTGTCGACGGGTCCCCAGAGATAATCGGGCGCGAACTCCGCCACGATCCTTCGTCCCACCGGGGAATTCTGCGTGGGCAAGACGAGGCTCACGCGAACGTTTACGCCATCCCTCGCGACGACGACCACCGCCTTGCCCTGCTCCAGCCTTTCCAGCGATTTGGCATCCAGGGGGGGGAGCCGCGGCTCCCCGAGTATCGCCTCCTCGATCCCGCCGCGGCCGACGGTGCCGAGGGACACGAAGCCTCGGCGGGCAAGCGAATCCCGGGAAATCGCGGCATCGGTCCGGCTCGCGGCCGCGACGGCCACGTCCTGTGCCAGGAGAATGCGCTCGAAGACGGCCATGCCGAAGGACTTGGCGCTGGCGGCCAGGCGCGCCTCGCCCTGCTGGAGCAGCATGTCGCGCACCTGGTTCAGCGACAGCACGGCGATCGCCGCAAGGGGCAGGAACGCCGAGAGCACGAACAGCAGGAAAACGCGGCGGGCGACGCGGCCGGCGAAAAGATGCCCGCCGAGCGCTTTCAAGGGTCGAAGTCCTTCGCAAGGCCGATGAACTTTCCGTCGCGCGCGCGGACGACGTCGTCCCGGCTCACGGGCGTCACGAGGGGAGCCTTGGACTGACCGTCCTTGCCCGTGCTGTAGAGATCGAAGTCGGAATTGAGCGGCGCGAGCTTCTTGTCCTTGCGGGCC
>DAORTX010000110.1:0-6653 GCA_035432885.1 Usitatibacteraceae bacterium | reverse complement strand
GACCGCGTGACAGGCCACCTGCGCGCCGTCCAGGTCGATGAGTTCCGGGCGCTCGGACCGGCAGCGATCGTTCGCGTGCGGGCAGCGCGGGTGGAAGGCGCAGCCGGTCGGCGGATCGAGCGGGTTGGGCACCTCGCCGGCCACGGGCGTTCGCTCCCTGCCGCTCATGGTGATGTCGGGGATCGCGCTCTCCAGCATCTGCGTGTACGGGTGCCGCGGGCGCGTGAAGAGCGTGCGCGTGGGCGCGATCTCGACGATGCGGCCGAGATACATGACGCCCACGCGGTCCGAGATGTGCGAGACCACGGCGAGGTTGTGGGAGATGAAGAGGTAGGTCAAGCCGTGCTCTCGCTGCAGGTCCTTCATGAGGTTGAGTATCTGCGCCTGCACGGAGACGTCGAGCGCGCTCGTGGGCTCGTCGCACACGAGGAATTCCGGGTTGGACGACAGCGCCCGGGCGATGGAAATGCGCTGGCGCTGCCCGCCGGAGAACTCGTGCGGGAACTTCTCCGCGTCGTTGGCGGCGAGGCGCACGTCCTCCAGCAGCTCGGCCACGCGCCGCGCGATCGCCGCCTCGCCCCGGATGATCCCGTGCTGGCGGATGGGCTCGGCGATGATCCTGCCCACGCGCCAGCGCGGATTGAGGCTCGCGTACG
Organism: Usitatibacteraceae bacterium; assembly: GCA_035432885.1. GTDB lineage: Bacteria > Pseudomonadota > Gammaproteobacteria > Burkholderiales > Usitatibacteraceae > FEB-7. The sequence continues at coordinate 5,997 of DAORTX010000110.1, read as the reverse complement.
GATCCTGGAAGATCATCTGGAAGCGCCGGCGCATCGCGAGCATTTCCGCGCGCGAGGCGATCGCGCCCATGTCCTTGCCGTCGAAGACGATGGAGCCGCGGCTGGGCGCGTAGAGGCCGCAGACGAGGCGCGCGATCGTCGATTTCCCGCAGCCCGATTCGCCCACGAGGGAGAGGGTCTCGCCGCGGTTGATGGCGAAACTCACACCGTCCACGGCCTTCAGCAGCACCCGGGGCGCGCCTTCGAGCACGCGGTTCAACCACGGGCGCGACACGTCGAAGTCGCGGGCGAGGTCCTTCACCTCCAGAAGAACCCGGGAGGCGTCCTTCGGGACGGCGCCGGCGTTCTCCCGCGCGGCATTCATCGGCGTTCACCCGCGGCGACGGGTTCCTTCGCATGCAGCCAGCAGGCCGCCCGCGTGGCCCCTGCCGCCAGCAGCTCGGGCCGCTCGGTCCGGCAGCGGTCGAAGACCCTCGGGCAGCGCGGGTTGTAGGCGCATCCCGGGGGAATGGCGTCCAGCCGCGGCATCGATCCCTCGATCTGCGACAGGCGCTCGACTTCCTGCCCGATGGCGGGAATCGATCCCATGAGGCCCACGGAATACGGGTGCTGCGGGTCGTGGATCACCTCCTGCACGGGGCCGATCTCCGCGAGCCGGCCGGCGTACATCACCGCCACGCGGTCCGCCGTCTCCGCGATCACGCCCATGTCGTGCGTGATCAGCATCACCGCGGTGCCGTGCTCGCGCCCGAGCTTCTTCAGCAGCTGGATGATCTGCGCCTGGATCGAGACGTCCAGCGCCGTGGTGGGCTCGTCGGCGATGATGAGGCGCGGGTTGGCGCACAGGGCGAGCGCGATCACCACGCGCTGGCGCATGCCGCCGGAGAACTGGTGCGGGTAGTGGTCGATCCGGCGCTCGGCCGCGGGAATGCCGACCTCGTTCAGCAGCTCCACGGCGCGCTCGCGCGCCTGCCTCGCGTTCATCGGCAGGTGCGTCTGGATGGTTTCCGTGATCTGGCGGCCGATGGTGTAGAGGGGATTGAGCGACGTGAGCGGGTCCTGGAAGATCGCGCCGATGGTGCGCCCGCGGATGCGGCGCATCTGCTCGGCGGGCAGGTTGTCGATGCGCTTGCCGTCCAGCAGGATCTCCCCGCCCGCGATCCGTCCCGGGGGCTCGAGGAGCCCGATGATGGCCGTGCCGGTGATGGACTTGCCCGCGCCCGACTCGCCCACGAGCCCCAGCACCTCGCCGGGGGCGATCTCGAGGCTCACGTCGTCGATGGCGGTGAGCGTTCCCCGGCGCGTGTTGAATTCCACGCGCAGGTGGCGCACCTCCAGCAGGGGCGGGGCGGATGCCGTCATCGGGCGGGCCGTCCCGCGTCGACGTAGGCGTCCGCCTCGATCTCCACCAGCATCTTCGGGTCCACCAGCGCGCGCACCTCCACCATCGTGCTCGCGGGCCGGATGTCGCCGAAGACCTCGCCGTGGGCCTTGCCGACCAGCTCCCACTGCGCGATGTCGGTCACGTAGATGCGCGTGCGGACGACGTTTCGCATCGAGGCGCCGGCGCGGGCCAGCGCGAAGGCGATGTTGTTGAGGGTCTGCACCGCCTGGGCATAGGCGTCGCCTTCGCCGACCAGGCGGCCGTCGGTCCCCGTGGACGTGGTGCCCGACACCCAGACGTGCGGGCCGCAGCGCACCGCCCGCGAATAGCCCACGACGGGCTCCCAGGGCGTGCCGCTCGCGAAATTCTGGCGGATCTCGGCGCTCATTGGGGAACCGTTCCGCCCTTGAACTTCGCGAGGCACTCGCCGATCGACTCCGAGGAGCGCACCAGGGGCGTCCAGCGCTGGCCGGTGGCGGTGTCCAGCTTCGCGGCGATGTTGTAGCGCATGCACGGGCTCGCCATGAGCTCGAAGGTCTCCCGGGTGCCGAGGCTGAAGCCCTTGCGCGGCGGCAGGTCCACCGTGACCCTGCGCTTGCCGGGCGCCACGACCGCGCGGTTCCTCGTGGCGATCTCGCCGTCGACGCGGCTCACGATGACCGGGCGCAGGCCCGGGTCGGCCGACGGCGCGGTGTCGGTCGCGACGATCGCCCAGGGCGCGTCGAAGGGCCCGGCGATCGCGGCGGCCGGGGCGAGAACCAGGATCGCGGAAATCGTCCACTTCATGGAATCCTCCGTCAGCGAAGCTTCGGGTTGAGGGCATCGCGCAGCCAGTCGCCCAGGAGATTCATGGCGAGCACCATGATCACGAGCCACGCGCCCGGGAAGACGGTGATCCACCACTCGCCGGAAAACAGGAAGTCGTTGCCGATGCGGATGAGCGTGCCGAGCGACGGCTGCGTCGGCGGCACGCCCACGCCCAGGAAGGAGAGCGTCGCCTCCGTGATGATGGCGGTGGCGATGTGCAGCGTGGCGAGGACGAGGACCGGGCCGAGCACGTTGGGCAGCACGTGGGAGAACATGATGGCCACCGGGTGCCGGCCGATCACGCGCGCGGCCTGCACGTACTCCTTGTTGCGCTCGACGAGGGTCGAGCCGCGCACCGTCCGCGCGTACTGCACCCAGCCCGAGGCCGCGATGGCGAGCACCAGCACGTAGAGGGCCAGCGTGTCGTGGGAGTCCTTGGGCAGCGCCGCGCGGGCCACGCCGTCGATCAGCAGCGCGATGAGGATCGCGGGAAAGGAGAGCTGCACGTCGGCCACGCGCATGATGAAGGCGTCCACCCGGCCGCCCACGTAGCCGGCGATGAGCCCCAGCGCGATGCCGAGCACCATCGCGAGGATCACCGCGAAGAACCCCACCATGAGCGAGACCCGCGAGCCGTACATGATGGCCGACAGCACGTCGCGGCCCTGGTCGTCGGTCCCGAGGAGGAAGGCGGGGTTGCCGCGCTCCGTCCAGGCCGGCGGCGTGAAGGCGTCCAGGAGGTTGAGCGTCTTCAGGTCGAAGGGATTGTGCGGCGCGACCCAGCCGGCGAACACCGCGGAGACGACGCAGACCAGCGTGACCACGGCCGCCACGATGGTGAGCGGCGAGTGCCGGAAGCTGTGGAAGACGTCGCCGTCGAGGAACCTGCGCAGCGCGTCCATCAGTGCCCTCCCGCCGCGCCGCGGTCGATGCGAAGCCTGGGGTCCACGAGGTAGTAGAGCATGTCCACCACGAGGTTGATCACGACGAAGATGAGGCCGATGAGGCACAGGTACGCCGCCATCACCGGGATGTCGGCGAACTGCACCGCCTGGATGAAGAGCAGCCCCATGCCGGGCCACTGGAACACGGTCTCGGTGATGATGGCGAAGGCGATGATGGCGCCCAGCTGCAGGCCGGTGATGGTGATCACGGGCACCAGCGTGTTCTTCAGCGCATGGCCGAAGTTCACCGCGCGGTTGGTGAGGCCGCGGGCGCGCGCGAACTTGATGTAGTCGGTGCGCAGCACTTCCAGCATCTCGCTCCTCACCAGCCGCATGATGAGGGTGAGCTGGAAGAGCCCCAGCGTGATCGAGGGCAGGATGAGCGCGCGCAGCCCCGAGGTGCTGAGAAAGCCCGTGGACCACGGCCCCAGCATCACCGTGTCGCCCCGGCCGAACGAAGGCAGCCACCCGAGCCAGACGGCGAAGATGAGGATGAGGAAGATGCCGATGAGGAAGGTGGGCAGGGACACGCCGATCAGCGACGCGGCGAGGAAGAAGCGCGACAGCCAGGCGTTTCGCCGCAGGCCCGTGTAGACGCCGAGCGGGATGCCCACCGCGAGGGCGAGCGATGCCGCGACGAAGGCGAGCTCCAGGGTGGCGGGCATCCGCTCGACCAGCAGCGCCGAGACGGGCCGCCCGAGCCTGAGCGATATGCCGAAATTGCCCTGGACGGCGTTCGCGATGAAGGTCGCGAACTGCACGTAGAACGGCTGGTCGAGCCCGAGGTTCACGCGCATCGCCTGCCGGTCGGCCTGCGTGGCCTCCGGCGGCAGCATGAGCGCGACCGGGTCGCCCACGAAGTTGAAGAGCGAGAAGGCGATGAAGCCCACCACCACCATCACGAGGACGCCCTGCACGAGCCGGCGGATGACGAAGGCGATCACCTCAGTCCACCCGCACCCGGTAGAAGTACACCGTGTTCACCGGCGAGAACCACGCCGACACGCTCTTTCGCATGGCCCAGGGGATCCGCGGCTGGTGGATCGCGACGAGCGGCAGCTCCCGGCCGGCGATGAGGAGCGCCTCGCGCGCCGCGTCTTCGCGACGGGCCGGGTTCTCCTCCGACTGCAGCTGCTGGATCAGCTCGTCCATGCGGGCGTTCGACCAGCGGCCCATGTTGAAGTCGCCCTCGCCCTTCTTGTTCGCGGTGTGCAGGAGCGCCTGCAGCGTGTAGAGCGCGTCCGCGGTGATGCCGCCGCCCCAGGAAAGCACGTAGAAGCTGGTGTCGTATTTCTCGATCTTCGGGAAATAGTTCGACTGCGGGATGATGTTGGGCCGCGCGCGGATGCCCACCTGCGCGAGCATCGAGGCCACCGCCTGCGCGATGTCGGAGGCGGGCTGCACGTTGCCCGCGTCGAGCGTCACCTCGAAGCCGTCGGGATAGCCCGCCTCGGCGAGCAGCCTCTTCGCCTTCTCGCGGTCGTAGGGCACCGGCGTGTCGGCCTGCCTCGCGTAGCCCTGGATGCCCGGCGTGAGGATGGTGCCGGTGGGCCGCGAGAAGCCGCGCATCACCTTGGCGCGGATCGCCTCGGCGTCGATCGCATGCGCGACCGCCTGGCGCACGCGCAGGTCCTTGAAGGGGTTCTTCCCGCCCGCCTTGCCGTAGAGGAGCTCGTCGCGGAAGACGTCGAAGGCGATGTACTGCACGCGCAGCTCGCCCCCCTCCAGGATCTTCACGTTCGGGTCGGCGCGCAGCCGCGCCACGTCCTGGGTGGGCGGGTCGATGACGAAATCCACCTCCCCGGAAAGGAGCGCGGCCAGGCGCGTCGCATTGGACTTGATGGGCAGCATCACGACCTCGGTGAGGTTGCCCTCGTTCATGCCCGCGCGGTGGCCCCACCAGTCCGGGTGCGCGACGAGCACCGTCTTCACGTCGGTCTGGCGCTCCTTCACCCGGAAGGCGCCCGTGCCGTTCGCGTTGCGGGCGGCGTAGGTGTCCTCCTTCGCGGTGTAGTCCTGGGGCCGCGCCGCGCCGTTCTTCACGCACCACGCCCTGCTCATGATGCGGAAATTGGTCATGTGCGAGAGCAGCACGGGGTTGGGCTTGGCCATGACGAGGTCGACGGTCATGGCGTCCACCTTCACCGCCTTCCGCACGCCCTGGAGCGACACCTTGAGCTGGGAGGTGGGCGAGAGCGCGCGCTCGACGGAGAAGACCACGTCGTCCGCGGTGAGCACCGAGCCGTCGTGGAACTTGACTCCCTCGCGCAGCCTGAAGCGCCAGGTCTTCGCGTCGGGCTGCGTCCAGGAGGTCGCGAGCCACGGGATCACCTTCCAGTCCTTGTCCCGCCACACCAGGGGCTCGTAGACGTTTCCCGTGAGCCGCGAGGTCGAGAGGAGGTTCGCCGAGTGCGGGTCGAGCGTCTGGGGATCGTCCTGGCTCGCGTAGCGAAGGGTCCTCGCATCCGCGGCGGCGGGCAGGCAGGCGAGGAGGAAGCAGGCGAAGGCGCGGCGCAAGGACATGGGAGGGAGCATAACGCAGCCGGCCCCGCGCGAGGCGGGGCCGGGAATGGCTTCGGGGATCAGCGGCTCAGTTGACCCTGACCCATTTCACCGTGAGGCGGTTGTCGGCGCGGTGGACGGCGCTCACGTTCGCTCTCATCGCCCAGGGAATCACCTGGTGGTGGAGCGGAATGTGGCCCACCTCGGCCTTGTGGATCGAGAGCGCCTCCTTCGCGAGGGCGGCGCGCCGGGCCATGTCGGTCTCGGTCTTCAGCGCGTCGATCGCGGCGTCGACCTTCGGGTTCGAGTACTTGCCGAGGTTGAAGTTGCCGTCGCCGCCCTGGCCCACGGTGCGCAGCA
>DAORTX010000109.1:0-8489 GCA_035432885.1 Usitatibacteraceae bacterium | reverse complement strand
CCCGGACCTTTCAGGCTCTTCGGATTCACGTCAATCAAGAGCTTGCGGAGCTCGAAGTGACCCTTCCGCAGGCCGTGGACCTCCTCGAGCCCGGCGGGCGGCTCGCGGTCATCAGCTTCCACTCGCTCGAGGACCGGATCGTGAAGAATTTCCTGCGCGAGGGCGCGCGCGCGGATTCGCTTCCGCGGGGCCTGCCGGTGCGGGCGAAGGACCTTCCCGAGCCGCGGCTTCGTCTCGTCGGCCGGGCGATCCGGGCCACGGACGCGCAGGCGGCCGCGAACCCCCGCGCCCGCAGCGCGACGCTGCGGGTCGCCGAGCGCACGGGCGCCTGAGGCCCGCGCCATGGCCCGCGTGAACCTCTTCCTGCTCCTCGCCGCCGTGGCCTGCGCGCTCGGCGTGATCACCGCGCAGCACAAGGCGAGGAAGCTCTTCATCGACCTGGAAGCCGGGCAGTCGGCGGCCAAGCGGCTCGACGAGGAGTTCACGCAGCTCCAGCTCGAGCAGGGCACGTGGGCGACCCACAAGCGCATCGAGGCGGTGGCCGCCCGGTCCCTCGGCATGGGACTTCCCGAGCCCGGCGCCACGCGCGTCATCACGCTGGACGAGCCGGAGACCGCGATCCGATGAGGTTCGAGAAGCGCACGCCGGAGCTTCGCCTTCGCCTCGAGGGGTGGCGTTCGCGCGTCGTGCTGGTCCTGGTGGCCGGCGGATTCGCGGTGCTCGCGGCGCGCGCCTTCTACCTGCAGGGCCTGAACCACGACTTCCTGCAGCAGAAGGGCGAGGCCCGGTACGGGCGCGTGGTCGAGATGCCGGCCTCGCGGGGCCCGGTGATGGACCGCAACGGCAAGGCGCTCGCGATCTCCACGCCCATGGAGTCCATCTGGGCGAGCCCCGAGGACTTCGAGGCGGACGGGGCGAGCCTGCGCGCGCTCGCGAAGGTGCTCGGGATGGGCGCGGGGGAAATCGCGCAGAAAGTTGCCAACAAGGATCGCCAGTTCGTCTGGTTGAAGCGCCAGATCTCGCCCGAGCAGGCGCTCAAGGTGACTGCGCTGAACATCCCGGGAGTCCTCCAGCAGCGCGAATTCCGCCGCTACTACCCGGCGGGCGAGGTGATGGCGCACGTGGTGGGGTTCACCGGCATCGACGATCGCGGCCAGGAAGGCATCGAGCTCGCGCAGCAGGCCCGGCTCGCGGGCGTGCCCGGCAGCCGCAAGGTGATCAAGGACCGCAAGGGCCGGATCGTCGAGGATGTGGAAAGCCTCAAGGTGCCTCGCGACGGCCGCGAGGTCCTGCTCTCGATCGACGAACGCCTGCAGTTTCTCGCCCACCGCGAATTGAAGGCGGCCGTCGCGGCCAACCGCGCCCGCGGCGGTTCTCTCGTGATGCTCGACGCGCGCACCGGGGAAGTGCTGGCGCTCGTGAGCCAGCCCGACTACAACCCCAACAACCGCGCCAACCTGACGGGCAGCCAGACGCGCAACCGCTCCATCACCGACATCTTCGAGCCGGGCTCGACGATGAAGCCCTTCACCGTCGCCGCCGCCCTCGAGGCAGGCATCGTCAAGCCCGACACCGTGATCCAGACCGCGCCCGGATCCCTGGCGATCGGCGGCTGGACGATCAGCGACTCGCACCCGCACGGCGCGCTCACCGTGTCGCAGGTGATCCAGAAGTCCTCCAACGTGGGCACCGCGAAGATCCAGATGCGCATGGCCGCGCGCGAGCTGGGCGCCTTCTACCATGACCTCGGATTCGGCTCGGTGCCGCAGAGCGGATTCCCCGGCGAGGCGAAGGGCCTGCTGCGGCCCGCGGCGAATTGGCGGCCGATCGAGCAGGCGACCATGGCCTACGGCCACGGCATTTCCGTGTCGCTGCTGCAGATCGCCCGCGCGTACACCATCTTCACCGGCGACGGACACCTGCTGCCGCTGACGCTCCTCAAGCGCGAGAACCTCCCGATCGGCAAGCCGCTCATCTCGCGCGAGACCGCCTCGAAGGTGACCCGCATGATGGAGCTGGCCGTGGGACCGGGCGGCACGGCGCCGCTCGCGGCCGTTCCCGGCTACCGGGTCGCGGGCAAGACCGGGACCGCGCACAAGCCGGAGTCGGGCGGCTACGCCGACAGCAAGTACGTGTCGTCGTTCGTGGGCTTCGGGCCGGTATCGGACCCGCGCTTCATCGTGGCGGTGATGCTGGACGAGCCCATGGGCGCGAAGTACTACGGCGGCGACGTGAGCGCGCCCGTGTTCGCCTCCGTCATGGGTGCGGCGCTGCGGACGATGTCCGTGCCGCCGGACTCGCCGCAGACGCTCAATGTCCAGGCGCCCGCGCACCCGGCCGCGACCGAGGCCCGCGCGCCGGGCGCCGGGAGCCAGGGGTGATCGCCTTGGCGTCGCCGCCGCGCGCCGGGACCCTCGCCCTGGGCGAGCGCCTCGCGCAACTGGGCGTGCCCCTGGTCGATCTCACCACCGACTCGCGGCAGGTGAAGCGCGGTTCCGTCTTCCTGGCCTACCCGGGAGCCGCGCGCGACGGCCGCGCCTTCATCGCCGAGGCGATCGCGAAGGGTGCGTCGGCGGTGCTCTGGGAGCGCCGCGGATTCGGCTGGAACGCGCGCTGGGACGTGCCGAACCTCGCCGTCGACGACCTGCGTTCGCGGGCGAGCGAGATCGCCGGCCTCGTGCACGGCGACCCCTCGGAGACGCTCTGGATGGTCGGCGTCACCGGCACCAACGGGAAGACCTCCGTCGCGCAGTGGGTGGCGCAGGCCTTCGACGGGCTCGGGCGCCGCGCCGCCGTGCTCGGCACGCTCGGCCACGGCATCGTCGGCGAGCGCTCGGAAGCGAAGAACACGACGCCGGATCCCGTGGTGCTGCAGCGCGAGCTCGCCGACTACCTGCGCCGCGGCGCCAAGGTCGCGGCGATGGAGGTCTCGAGCCACGGCCTGGACCAGGGCCGCGTGGCCGGCGTGCGCTTCGACGTGGCGGTGTTCACCAACCTCACGCGCGACCACCTCGACTACCACGGGACGATGCAAGCCTACGCGGAGGCGAAGTTCCGGCTGTTCGGCGCGCGCGGCGTGAGCCACGCCGTGATCAACGTCGACGACGACTGGGGGCGGAGCTTCGCCGACCGGCTTCGCGATTCGGCGATCGAGGTGATCGGCTACGGACTCGGGGAAGGACGCCTTCGCGCCGGCCCCGTCGAGCAGGACGAATCCGGGATGCGCTTTCGCGTCGAGGGCGAGTGGGGCGCGGGCGAAGTCGCGGCACCGGTGCTCGGCGCCTTCAACGCGTCGAACCTGCTCGCGGTGATCGCGACGCTTCTCGCGAGCGGCGTGGCGCTGCCGGCCGCGCTCGAGGCCGTCGCGAGGCTGGCGCCCGTGCCGGGCCGGCTGCAGCGGCTCGGCGGCGGCGCGCTTCCGCTGGTGGTGGTCGACTACGCGCACACGCCCGACGCGCTGGAAAAGGCCCTCGCCGCGGTTCGCCCGGTGGTGGCCGCGGGGCATCGGCTCCTGTGCGTCTTCGGCTGCGGCGGCGAACGCGATACGGGCAAGCGGCCGATCATGGGAGAGGCGGCGGCCCGTCTCGCCGACCACGTGATCGTCACCAGCGACAACCCGCGCGGCGAGGACGCGCAGGCGATCATCGGCCAGGTCCTCGCGGGCATCCCGGGCGGCCGCGCCGAGGCGATCGCCGACCGCCAGGTGGCCATCTTCACGGCGATCCACCAGGCAAAGCCGGGCGACGCGGTGCTCGTGGCCGGCAAGGGTCACGAGACCTACCAGGAGATCGGCGGCGTGCGCCACCCCTTCAATGATGCCGAAGCGGCGCTCGCCGCCCTGGAGGCGCGCCCGCGATGAACGGACCCGGTCCCGTGCCCTTCCCGATGATGGACCTCGAGGAGCTCGCGCGCGCCACGGGCGGCGTCGCCTCCGGCGAGCGCGCGACGTTCTCGGGCGTGTCCACCGACAGCCGGACGATCGCGCCGGGCGAGCTCTTCGTGGCGCTGTCGGGCGAGCGCTTCGACGGCCACGACTACGTGCCGACCGCGATCGGCCGCGGCGCCGCGGGAGCGCTCGTCTCGCGCCGCGTGGGGTCCGAGCGCGAGATCCCGCAGGTCGTGGCGGGCGACACGAAGGCGGCGCTCGGCCGGCTCGGCGCCGCGTGGCGGGCGCGCTTCGCGCTGCCCGTGGTCGCCCTCACGGGCAGCAACGGCAAGACGACGGTGAAGGAAATGCTCGCCTCGATCCTCGCCGAGCATTGCGGCGCGCGCGCGGACATCCTCGCGACCGAGGGCAACCTGAACAACGACATCGGCCTGCCGCTGATGCTGCTGAAGCTCCGCGACCACCATCGCTTCGCCGTCTTCGAGCTGGGCATGAACCACGCCGGCGAGATCGACTACCTCACGCGCCTCGTCGCCCCCGGCGTGGCGCTGGTGAACAACGCGCACCGCGCGCACATCGGCATGCTGGGCACCATGGAGGCCGTGGCGCTCGCCAAGGGCGAGATCTACGCGGGGCTTCGCGACGGCGGCGTGGCGCTCGTGAACGAGGACGACCCGTTCGCGGCCCTGTGGAAGCGCCTTGCCGCCGGGCGGAAGGTGGTCACGTTCGGCACGGCGGAGACCGCCGACGTGCGCGGGATCCTCGATCGCGACGGGGTCCGCCTGGTCACCCCGCTCGATGCCTTCGCCGTGAGCCTGCTGGTGCCGGGCGAGCACAACGCGAGGAACGCGATCGCGGCGTGCGCCGCGGCGTACGCGCTGGACATCCCGGCGCGCGCGATCCAGGCGGGGCTCGCGGCCTTCGCCGGCACCCGGGGGCGGCTGGAAATGAAGCGCGGCGCCGGCGGCGCCGTCCTGATCGACGACACCTACAACGCCAACCCGGATTCGATGCGGGCCGCGATCCGCGTCCTGGCCCGCGCAAGCGGCCGGCGCGTCCTCGTGATGGGCGACATGGGGGAACTGGGCGAGGCCGCCGCTGCGCTGCACGCGGAGATCGGCGCGTTCGCGAAAGGCATGGGCGTTGAGCGCCTGCTCGCGCTCGGGCCCCTGAGCGTGCACGCGGTCGAGGCGTTCGGCGACGGCGCGGTGCATTTCGCGGCCATCGAGGCGCTCGTGACGGAGGCGCGCGTGGATGCGCGGCCGGGCGCGACGATCCTGGTGAAGGGGTCGCGGTTCATGCGGATGGAGCGCGTGGTGGCGCGACTCGGCGCGGAGGAAAGCCATGCTGCTTGACCTGGCCCAGTGGCTCTCCGGCGAGATCCGCGCCTTCAACGTCTTCACCTACATCACGCTGCGGGTGGTCCTCGCCGCGCTCACCGCGCTCGCCATCTCGTTCCTCGTGGGCCCGGCGATGATCCGGCGCCTCACCGCCTACAAGATCGGGCAGGCCGTTCGCGACGACGGCCCGCAGACGCACCTCGTGAAGATCGGCACGCCGACCATGGGCGGGGCGCTGATCCTCGTGTCGGTGGCCGTGACCACGCTCCTCTGGGCCGACCTCCAGAACCGCTACGTGTGGATCTGCCTCGCCACCACGCTCGGCTTCGGCGCCATCGGCTGGGTCGACGACTGGAGGAAGGTCGTGCACCGCAACCCGAAGGGACTCTCGGCCCGCGCGAAGCTCTTCTGGCAGTCGCTGATCGCCTTCGCCGCGGTGGCGATCCTCGCCTGGAGCGCGAAGCTGCCGCAGCAGACGGAGCTCATCGTCCCGTTCTTCAAGGCCGTCGCCATCCCGCTCGGCGCGATCGGCTTCGTGATCCTGGGGTTCTTCGTGGTCGTGGGCACCTCGAACGCCGTGAACCTCACCGACGGCCTGGACGGGCTCGCGATCATGCCCACGGTGATGATCGCCGCGGCACTCGCCGTGTTCGCCTACGTGACGGGGCACGCGGTGTTCTCGAAATACCTCGGCTTCCCGTACATCGCGGGCGCCGGCGAGCTCGCGGTCTTCTGCGCGGCCATCGCGGGGGCCGGCCTCGCCTTCCTCTGGTTCAACGCCTACCCCGCGGAGGTCTTCATGGGGGACGTGGGCGCGCTCGCCCTGGGTGCCGCGCTCGGGATCGTGGCGATCGTGGTCCGGCAGGAGATCGTGCTCTTCATCATGGGCGGCGTCTTCGTGGTGGAGACGCTCTCCGTGATGATCCAGGTCGCCTCCTTCAAGTTGACGGGCCGGCGCGTCTTCCGCATGGCGCCGCTGCACCACCACTACGAACTGAAGGGCTGGAAAGAGAATCAGGTGGTGGTTCGCTTCTGGATCATCACGATGATGCTCGTGCTGTTCGGGCTGTCCACCCTGAAGCTGCGCTAGGCGCGAAAAGGAGATGGAACATGACGACTGGTCAGGCAAGAGCGTTCTCGTTCTGGGGCTCGGTGACACGGGGCTTTCGTGCGTTCGTTGGCTCGCTGGGCGCGGCGCGCGATTGCGCGCGGCCGATACGCGCGAGGCGCCTCCGGCCCTGGGAGCGGTCCGGGAAGCGCTTCCCGGCATCCGCGTCGATCTCGGCGGCTTCCGATCCGAGAGCCTGGCAGGCGTGGACGCGGTCGCTGCGAGTCCGGGCGTTGCGCTTCGCGAGCCGATCCTCCGCGAAGCCCTCGCACGCGGCATCGAAGTCGTCGGCGATGTCGAGATCTTCGGCCGCGAAGTGGCGCGGGCGGCACCCGGGGCGCGCGTGATCGGCATCACCGGCACGAACGGCAAGAGCACCGTGACCGCGCTGGCGGGCGCGATGGCGCGCGCCGCGGGCCGGCGAACGGTGGTGGCGGGCAACATCGGCCTGCCGGTCCTCGACGCGCTCCTCGAGGCGCAGGCCGCGGGGCACCCCGAGTTCTACGCGATCGAGCTCTCGAGCTACCAGCTGGAGACGACCGCGAGCCTCGGCCTCGCCACGGCGGCGATGCTGAACCTCTCGCAGGACCACCTCGACCGCTACGACTCGATCGGGGACTACGCGGAAGCGAAGGCGCGCATCTTCCGCCACTGCGGGACGCGGGTCGTCAACCGCGACGATCCGCGCAGCCTCGCCATGCGCGACGCCGGCGCGGTCACCTTCGGGCTGGACGAGCCGCTCGCCGACGGCGACTGGGGACTCGCCGGCGACTGGCTGATGGAGGGCCGCGAACCGATCGTCTCGCTGGACGAGCTGCCGGTGGCCGGGCTTCACAACGCGGCCAACGCGCTGGCCGCCCACGCGCTGTGCCGGCGGGCCGGCCTGGAAGGCGGGGCGCTCGCGCGCGCGATCCGGGAATTCCGGGGGCTTCCGCACCGCGTCGAGCACGTCGCGACGGCGCGCGGCGTGGCCTTCTTCGACGACTCCAAGGGCACCAACGTCGGCGCCACGGTCGCGGCACTCGAGGGCATGCGCCAGACCGTCGTCCTCATCGCCGGCGGCGACGGCAAGGGCCAGGATTTCGCGCCGCTCGCCGGTGCCGCCGGAAGGAAGGCGAGGGCGGTCGTGCTGATCGGCCGGGACGCGCCGGCGCTGGAGGCCGCGCTCGTTCCCGCCGGGGTCGCGTGCGAGCGCGCCGGCACGATGGAGGAGGCCGTCGAGGGCGCGTTCCGGCTCGCGCGGCCGGGCGACGCCGTGCTGCTGTCGCCGGCCTGCGCGAGCTTCGACATGTTCGCCAACTACGGCCAGCGCGGCGAAGTCTTCGCCGCCGCCGCCCGATCACTCGCGAAGCGGGTGGAGGGCTGATGCTCTACAACCCCGCGCGCCGCCACACCGCCATCGACCAGGGTCTCGTCTGGAGCGCGATCCTGCTCGCCTCGTTCGGGCTGGTGATGGTGTATTCGGCCTCGATCGCGATGGCCGAGGCGGAGCGCTTCACGGGGTTCCGGTCGCACTACTTCCTTGCGCGGCACGGCATCTACCTCGTGGCCGGGCTCCTCGCGGGCGCGGCGGCGTTCAAGGTGCCCGTGCGCTACTGGCAGGCGGCCGCGCCGTGGCTCTTCATGGCCGGGGTGGGGCTGCTCATCGCGCTCCTGATTCCCGGCGTGGGCCGCGAGGTGAACGGGGCGCGCCGCTGGATCTCCCTCGGCCCGGCGACCTTCCAGCCCTCCGAGGTGATGAAGCTCCTGGTCGTGCTCTACGCCGCCGACTACACGGTGCGCAAGGCCGCGTTCATGGACGACCTGAAGAAGGGCTTCCTCCCCATGTTCTCGGTGATGTTCTTCGTGGCCGGCCTGCTGCTGCGCGAGCCCGATTTCGGCGCCCTGGTGGTCGTCACCACGATCGCGCTGGCAATCCTCTTCCTGGGCGGGCTCAACTGGCGCATCTTCGTCGTGCTCGCGGTGGGGCTGGCGGCGGCGTTCGTGCTGCTCATCGTTTCCTCGCCCTACCGGCTGCAGCGCATCCTCGGCTTCATGGATCCGTGGGCGGATGCCTACGGCAAGGGCTACCAGCTCTCCCACTCCCTCATCGCCTTCGGCCGCGGCGAGTGGCTGGGCGTGGGGCTGGGCGCCTCGGTCGAGAAGCTCTTCTACC
>DAORTX010000108.1:0-8541 GCA_035432885.1 Usitatibacteraceae bacterium | reverse complement strand
ACGGGCCGGTGGTGATCGCGATGACGGCCAACGCCTACGCCGAGGACCAGGCCCGTTGCATCGAGGCGGGGATGCGCGATTTCGTGGCTAAGCCCGTGGAGCCGGAACAGATGTACCGCACGCTGCTGCGGTGGCTGGACGCGACGGCGGATCCGGTTCCGCTCACGGCTGCGCCAGGCCGCCCCTCGCGATGATGCGATCGAGCTTCGCGGCCACTTCCCCGAGCGCCGGCAGCACCTCGCGGACCAGCCTGGCCTGGGAGTAGTCCGCGGTCGAGAGCGATACCGCGAGCGCGTACCGGCGCGAGCCCGATGGGGCCAGCGGAACGGCGACCGCGCCGTAGCCCAGGCTGAGCTGGTCGGCCACCACCTCGTAGCCGCGCCTGGCCGCCTCCTGGATCGCCTTGGTGAGCTGCGCGCGGTTCACCAGCGTCTTCGGCGTCATCTTCTCCACCCGCATCCCCGCGACGAAGCCGCGGACGTCCTCGTGGTCCGCGCCGATGAGCACCCGCCCCATCGCCGTGCAGTGCGCCGGCATCCGCATGCCCACGTGGATGTTCATCGTCACGAGCTTGCGCTTCTCCGCGGCGGCGACGTTGCGGCCGACGAAGACGATCTCGTCGCCCTCCAGCACCGAAAGGCTCACGGCGCCGCCCGTCTGGTCCGCCAGTTCCTGCATGTACGGGGCGGCGAGCGCCGGCACCGACATGCTCCCCAAGGCGGCGTAGCCCAGTTCCAGGACCAGCGGGCGCAGCGAATAGCGCTTGAGCGCGTCGTCGTAGGCGACATACCCCTCCTCCTCGAGCGTGACGAGGAAGCGCCGGCAGGTCGTCTTCGTGAGCTCCACCGCCGACGCGATTTCCGCGAGCGACGGGGTGGGAACGTCGTTGAACACCCTGAGGATGCGCAGCCCCCGGGAGAGGGAACGGTTCTGCTTGATCACGCCGAGGTCGCTCCGAAAGTCGTTGAGGGGCCGCCCCGATGCTGCCGCGCAGCATCGATTCGCGCAATCGCGCGATTGCGTCCGGCCCTGATACCCCCCATAATGTCACGAAATGATTCGGCGTGTCACTAGGTGACACGCGTCTAACGGAAAGGCGGGGGAGCCATGGACGGCCCGGGCAGGCAGGGAGATCTCGCGCAGGGTCTCGAGCGATTCGCGCGGATCTGGGAAGGGTTGCAGGGGCGCGTCGTGTCCAGGCGCCTGGAAGGCGCGCTCGGGCGCGCCATCGCCTGCGAGACCACGGAAGGCGAAGCCCTGGTGCTCACGCTCTCGCGCGCCACGGTCGAGATCGCGGCGCCCCGGCCGGACAGCGCCCCGCACGCCACGGTGCGCATGGCTCGCGAGGATTGGGCGCGCGTCCTCACCGGCGAGCTTCACGTCATGGCCATCATCCTGGCCGGGCGCGCGCGCTTTCCGAAGGACCAGCGCCGGCTGCTGATGCAGTTCTCGATGCTGTTGCAGACGGCCATGCTTTCGGCCGGTGCAGCCGCTCCGCGGGAAGTCGGGGCCCGCGCGGCCCGCCCGCCCTCGCGCGCGGCACGACCGGCGGTCACCCGCGCGTACGCGGAATTCGCCTGCGGCCTGCGGTTCGAGGACATTCCGCCCGATGTCGTTGCGATCGCGCGGGAGCAGCTCGTCGCCACGATCGGCTCCTGCTACACGGGCAGCATGATGCCGGCCGCCGCAAGCGTGCGCGCCGGCCTCGCGATCATGGGTGAGGGTGGCCAGGCCACTCTCTTCGGTGGCCGGGGGCGCATGCCGGCTCCAGCCGCCGCTCTTTACAACTCGGCGGTCGCCCAGGTCCTCGACTTCGACGACTGGGTGATCATCAGCCACTCCGGGGCGGCCGTGGTGCCCGCGGCCTTCGCGGCCGGGGAGGCGGCCGGCGTATCCGGCCGGGACCTCGTCGCTGCCGTGGTGATCGGCAACGAGATCAACGGCCGCACTTCGCGGGCCATCCAGCGCGGCGCCTACGTGGGCAACTCCATGCCGAACCACCAGGTCGAGACGGCGCTGGTCGCGAGCCGGCTGCTGGGGCTCACGCCGGTGGAGGCCCAGCGGGCCGTCAGCCACTCCGCGTTCCTCGCGATGGAGAGCTGCCACACGGGCTGGATGACGGACAGCAAGGTGCTCTGCAACGGACTGCCGGCCCTGTGGGGCATCACCTCGGCGTCCCTCGCCAAGGCCGGGCTCCTCGGCAACCTCGACATGATCGAGCACCCCGCGGGCCTGCTCGCGACGGTTTCCGAGGTCGTGGACGAGGAGGAGCTTCTCAAGGGCCTCGGCACGGAGTGGTACACGCGCACGCTCAACACGAAGCGGCACCCTTCGTGCGCGTACAACCTCACCGCCATCGAGTGCGCCCTCGCTCTGCACGATCGCATCCCCGGCTTCGACCCGCTGAAGGTCGCCGCCATCGAGATCGAGGGCCCGGGAGTGATGCTCTACGTTGCCGCGCGCTTCCAGGCGCTCGAGCCGGACGTCTACGAGCAGATCCGGGAGGGCGCCGCCACGCACGTAGCGCTGTGCTTCGATGCCGGGTTCGGGGCGCTGGCCGCGCTGGCCGCCGGGGAGTTCTCCTACCGGCAATACCTTGCCGAGGGCATCCAGTCCCCCGTCGTGCAGCGGCTGCGATCGCGCGTCAGCTTCAAGACCGATTCCGCGATGCACGCGGCGTACTACAGCGACTACCAGTACGGCGCGCGCGTGCGCGTGCGCATGGAAGACGGCGCGGAGTTCGTCGAGGAGCGGCTGCAGCTCCTCGGCGCCCGCGACCGCCCCTTCGACCACGCGGAGAAGTTCCGCGAGGGCGCCTGCCACTTCATGCCCGATTCCCGCGTCGAGAAGGCGCTCGCCACGCTGCGCCGCATCGACGCGGTCGAGGACATCCGCACCGTCATGAACCAGTTCGAAATCGACCAAGGAGCCCGCTAGATGGAACTGAACGATCCCCTTCACAAGGTCACCTTCTCCGTCACGTGGCCACCCAGCACGACGTTCGGGGTGGGCACCATCTCGACCCTGGGGGCCAGGGCCAAGGCGCGGGGCGCCACGCGCGCCCTCCTCGTCACCGACGCGGGGCTCGTCAAGGTGGGCCTCGCGGAGAAAGTGGCCGGCCACCTGCGCTCGGCCGGCGTGGAAGCCGTCGTCTTCGGCGAGGTGAAGCCGAACCCGACGATGGCCGAGGTGACCGAGGGCGTCGCGATGCTGCGGAAGGACGGCTTCGACTTCCTCGTGGCGCTGGGCGGCGGCAGTTCGATCGACGCGGCGAAGGTGATGTCCATGCAGCTCCTGAGCGGGCGCTCCATCGAGGAGATCGAGGCCAAGGGCGTGGACGACGCGCAGGGCACGCCGATCCCGTTCATCGTCGTGCCGAGCACGTCGGGCACGGGCAGCGAGGCGACCACGGGCGCGCTGGTCAAGGACGCGAGCGGCAAGAAGTACCTCGTGCGCAGCGCCCGCTGCCGCCCGGCGGAGTCGATCCTCGACCCGGAGCTCACGGTGACGGTGCCGCCGCGCATGACGGCGTCGACGGGGATGGATGCGTTCATCCACGCCCTCGGCTCGTACACCAACGTCCAGGTGAACCCGATCGGCGACATCTGCGCGCAGGAGGCCATGCGCCTCGTGAACGCGAACCTGGCCACCGCCATCGCGAACGGCGCCGACATCGCCGCGCGCTCGGCGATGATGCTCGCGAGCCACCTCGCCGGGATCGCCATCTCCATGAAGGGCAACGACGCCATCCATGGCCTGAGCACCGCCGTGGAGTCGGTGATCGACTGCACCCACGGCGAGAGCCTGAGCGCGCTCATGCCGCACGTGCTCCGGTTCAACCTGGACACGGCCGCGCCCCGCTACGCGAACATCGCCCGCCTCATGGGCGGCGGCGGCAAGGACGAGCGGGAGCTCGCGGCGAACGGCGTGGAGGCGATGATCGGCCTTCGCGACCGGGCCGGCACCTGCCGCCACCTGGCCGAGCTGGGCATCCGCGCCGACATGGTCGAGCGCCTCACGACGCTGGCCGCGAAGGGCCGCTCCACCCAGATCAACTGCCGCCGTCCCTCGAACGAGGAGATCAAGGCGCTCTACGAGGCGGCGCTGTGATGAAACGCGAGGACGTGCTGCGCAAGGGGCCGTATCCGCTGCTGATCGACGGCAAGGAAGTGCCGAGCCTGTCGGGCAAGACCTTCACCTCGATCGATCCCTCGACCGGCCGCGCGCTGGCGGAGGTGTACGAGGCCGGACCGGAAGACGTAGACCTTGCGGTCGGCGCCGCCTGCAAGGCCTTCGAGTCGACCTGGCGGTCGACGCTCCCGCGGGAGCGGTCGAAGAAGCTCATGAAGCTGGCCGACCTGCTGGCCGCGCGCGTCGAGGCGCTGTCGTGGATCGAGTGCTATGACGCCGGCAAGCCCATCGCGGCGTCGCGGGCGTGGCTCGCGGGCGGGCCCGGGACGCTCGAGTTCTACGCGGGCTGCCTGCTGGGCCTTTCCGGCGAGACCCTCGATGTCTCCGACAAGACGCTGATGGACTTCACGCTGCGGGAGCCGCTCGGCGTCTGCGGGCTCATCGTGCCGTGGAACTTCCCCCTGAGCATCGCGCTGCTGAAGATGGCGCCCGCGCTGGCGGCGGGCAATTGCGTGGTGATCAAGCCGTCGGAAGTCACGCCGCTTTCCACCGTGGAGCTGGGCGCGCTGGTGGCGGAGGCCGGTTTCCCCCCGGGCGTCATCAACATCGTGAACGGCCCGGGCGACCCGGTGGGCTCGGCCCTCGTGCGCGACCCGCGCGTGGCCAAGATCTCCTTCACCGGCGGCACGGAATCCGGCAAGCGCATCTTCCGCGAGGCCGCGGACACCGTGAAGCGCCTGACGCTGGAGCTGGGCGGGAAGTCGGCGTCGCTCGTCTTCGCGGACGCGGATCTCGACAAGGCGGTCGCCGTGGCCTACACGGACATCGTGCGCAACAGCGGCCAGGTCTGCGGCGCCTGCACGCGCCTGCTGCTCGAGGAATCGGTGGCCGATGCCTTCCTCGACAAGCTCGAAGCGAAGCTTCGCGCGGTGAAGATCGGCCCGCCGGAGGATCCCGCAACGGAAATGGGGCCGCTGGTGAGCAGCGCGCAGGCGGCGAAGGTCCGCAAGTACCTCGAGATCGGCAAGGCGGAAGGCGCGACGCCGAAGGCCTACGTGGACCTCGCCGGCCGCAGCGACACCGCGAGCGACGCGTTCCTGCCGCCGATGCTCTTCCACGGCGCCACGAACGCCATGCGGGTCGCGCGCGAGGAGATCTTCGGGCCCGTCCTCACCGTGATGCGGTTCCGGACGGAAGCCGAGGCCGTGGCCATCGCCAACGACACGCGCTACGGGCTGGCGGCCTGCGTCTTCACGCGGGACGCGACGCGCGCCATGCGCATGGTGCGGGCGATCTCGGCGGGCACGGTGTGCGTGAACACGGGCGTGCGCTCGTCCGTCGACGCGCCGTTCGGCGGGTTTCGGGAGAGCGGGATCGGCAAGGAGCGCGGCAAGGAGGCACTCCTCGACGACACGCAGTTGAAGAACGTCCGGTACGGGCTGTAGCAGGAGCGGTTCAAACCAACGAGAAGGAGGAGACCATGTTCGCTCGGGCAAGGCATCTGGCAGTGCTGTTGGCGGCGTTTCTCGCGATGGGCGTGCTGTCCGAAGGGGCGCACGCGCAGTACCCCAGCAAGGCGATCCGCTTCATCGTGCCGTGGCCCCCGGGGGGAGCGGCCGACATCATGGCGCGGCTCATCGGCGAGGGGCTTTCGAAGGAGCTCGGGCAGACGGTGGTGGTCGACAACCGCCCCGGCGCAGGCGGGCTGGTCGCGACCGAGCAGGTGGCGAAGATGGAGCCCGACGGCCACACGCTGCTCCTGGGCAGCACGGGGCCGAACGCGATCGCGGGGAGCCTCTACAAGAACCTGCGCTACGACCCGGTGAAGGACCTCACGCCGGTCACGCAGATCACCGAGCTGCCGCTCCTGCTCGTCGTGAACAAGGACTTCCCGGCAAACAACGTGAAGGAGCTCATCGCCTACGCCAAGGCCAACCCCGGCAAGGTGAACTTCGCCTCCGTGGGCTCGGGCACGGCGCAACACCTGGCTTCCGAGATCTTCAAGATCACCGCGGGCATCAACATCGTGCACGTGCCCTACAAGGGCAGCGCCCCGGCCTTCACGGACCTCGCGGGCGGCGCGGTGCAGATGCTGTTCGACAACATCCCCGCGTCGCGGGCGATGCTGCAGGCGGGCAAGGTGAAGGCGATCGCGGTGAGCACCTCGACCCGCTCGACGGCGATGCCGGACCTGCCGACGGTGGCGGAATCGGGGCTGCCGGGGTTCCACGTCTCCGCCTGGCAGAACATCGCCATGCCGCCGGGCTCGCCTCCCGAGGCGGTCGCCCGCGTCAATCGCGAGGTGGTGAAGTTCCTCAACTCGCCCGAGATGCGCAAGCGCATCACCGACATGGGCGCCAACGTCGTCGGCAACACCCCGGCGGAGGAGGCGCAGCGCATCAAGGACGAGGTGGAGAAGTGGGGCCGCGCGGTGAAGGCGGCCGGCGTCTCGCTCGAGTACTGACCCGGGCCGTCACGCGTGGCCTCGAGGTCCATCGTCGAGCCCGGGCGGCGGATTCCCGTCGTCGACGAGCCGGATGTGCTCGTCGTCGGCGGGGGGGCCGCCGGCATCGCGGCGGCGTGCGCGGCCTCGCGGGCCGGCGCCCGGACGCTCCTCGTCGAGCGCCACGGCTTCCTCGGGGGCACCCTCACGGCGGTGACGCTGGGCGGCTTCTGCGGCACGCACGGGGTGATCGACGACGAGCGCCTGTTCCGGGCCATCGGCGGCCTCTACCTCGACGTCGAGGAGCGCCTGCGCCGGCGCGACGCGGTCCTGCCGCCGCGGCGCCACGGCCGGATCATCGGCGTGCCGTACGAGTCGGCGACCTTCAAGGCGGTCGCCGACGAACTCGTCGCGCACCACGGCGTGCGCGTCCGCTTGCATGCGCACTCGGTCGCCGCGCACCTGGAGGAAGAGCGCATCGCGAGCATCGTGCTCGAGACGAAGGGAGGGCGCGTTGCCGTGTGCCCCCGGGTCGTCGTGGACTGCTCGGGCGACGGCGACGTTGCCGTGGCCGCCGGGGTCGGGTTCTCCCTCGGTGACGGCGGCCGGACGCAGTTCGGCTCGACCATGTTCCGCCTTGGCAACGTCGATACCGCCGTGGCGGGCGCGCTCAGCCGGGCCGAGATCCGCGACCTGCTGGAAAGAGCGGTGACGGAGGGCTACGACCTGCCGCGGACGGCCACGGGCGTTCACCTCAACCCGCTCGAGGGCATCGTCCACCTGAACGTGACGCGCCTGCGCAAGCCCGACGGCGAGCCGTTCGACCTCACGGATCCCGACGAGCTGACGGCCGCGGAGATCGAGGGGAGGCGGCAGGCCTACCTGTACGAAGAGGTGTTCCGCCGCTTCGTGCCCGGGTTCGGCCGCGCGCGGATCGTGGACATCGGGGCGACGGTGGGCATTCGAGAATCACGCCTCATCCACGGCGAGAAGACGCTCACGGAGTCGGACGTGCGCGGGTGCGTGAAGCCCGCGGACCGCATCGCGTGCACCGCCTGGCCGCTCGAGAGCCACACGGGCGGGCGCGGCACCACGTGGGAGTTCCTGCCGGACGGCGACTGGTACGGCATCCCGTTCGGCTGCCTCGTCGCGAAAGGGGTGCGGAACCTGCTGGTCGCCGGGCGAAACCTCTCGGCCACCCATGTGGCGCAGGCCTCCGCCCGCGTGGCGGGGCCCTGCTTCGCGATGGGCGAGGCGGCCGGCGTCGCGGCGGCGATGTCGTGCCGGCGCGCCGTCGAGCTGAGGGCCCTGGAGGTCGAGGAGATCCAGGACGAACTGGAACGGCAGGGAGCCATTCTCACGCCGGACAGCGGGCCGCGCGCAGGTACGCGATGAGATCCGCGCGCTCCTGCGCGCTCGCGATTCCCGCGTAGCCCATCGAGGTGCCGGGCACCACGGCGGTCGGCGCGGCGAGGAAGCGATCGAGCGTCTCCGCGCTCCACACGATGCCCGCGGCGCGCATCGCCGGCGAGTAGTCGAACCCCGGGACGCTGCCCGCGCGCCGGCCGAGGAGGCCGCAGTGGCGCGGCCCCGCCCGGTCGGTCTCGAGCGAGTGGCAGGCGAAGCACCGTTCGTAGAGCGCCTCGCCCCGCACCGCATTGCCGGCGGGTGCGGCCATTGCGGCAGGAGCGCCGATGGCGATGGCGGCGGCCGCGATGGCGCTGGCAAGGCGCATGGGCCTCACGCGACGAACGCGGAGGGCACGGGCACCTCGCCCACCGCCTGCCGCAGGATCGCCCAGTGCATCGCCTCGTCGCCGAGGATGCTCGCCGCCGCCTTGGCGAGATCGCGATTGGCGAAGACCGGGACGGCGCCGAGGTAGGCGCTCACGGCGCCCTTCTCCAGCGCGGCCGCGAAGCGCAGCACGTCGGCCTGGTTCTTCAGCTTCGCGGTGGGGAAGTCGTAGC
>DAORTX010000107.1:0-8559 GCA_035432885.1 Usitatibacteraceae bacterium | reverse complement strand
TCACCGCGCACGGGCTGGACATGCTCGTCTTCTGGATCATCTTCTTCGAGATCGCCGTTCTCTACTTCGCCGCCTCGACGCTGCTGAAATGCCGGCTCGCCACCCCGCGCGTGGCCTGGGTCGCGTTCTGGCTGATGATCATCGGCGCGATCACGAACAACATCGCCGTGTTCAAGGGCGATTCCAGCGTGATGTTCACCTCCTACGTGCCGATGGGGGCGCACCCGCTCTTCTACCTCGGGTTGATCCTCTTCGCCGTGGGCGCGCTCGTCGCCTGCTTCGTGTTCTTCGGCACGCTCGTGGTGGGCAAGGCCGAGAAGACCTACAACGGCTCCATCCCGCTGGTCACCTTCGGCGCCGTGACGGCCGCGATCATCGCCGTCTTCACCATCGCCGCGGGCGCGATCATCCTGATCCCCACCTTCCTCTGGTCCGTGGGGCTGGTCTCGCACATCGATTCCCTCATGTACCGCACCGTCTGGTGGGCCTTCGGTCACTCCTCGCAGCAGATCAACGTGGCCGCCCACGTGTCCGTCTGGTACGCGATCGCGGCCATCGTCTTCGGCGCGAAGCCCATGAGCGAGAAGGTGAGCCGCGGCGCCTTCGTCCTCTACATCCTCTTCCTGCAGCTCGCGAGCGCGCACCACCTGCTCGCCGACCCGGGCCTCACCTCCAACTGGAAGATCTTCAACACCAGCTACGCGATGTACCTCGCGGTGCTCGCCTCCATGGTGCACGGCCTCACCGTCCCCGGCGCCATCGAGGTGGCCCAGCGCGGCAAGGGCTTCAACAAGGGCCTGTTCGAGTGGCTTCGCAAGGCGCCCTGGGGCAACCCGTGCTTCTCGGGGATGTTCATGTCGCTCGTGGGCTTCGGCTTCCTCGGCGGGATCTCGGGCGTGATGATGGGCACCGAGCAGCTGAACCTCATCATCCACAACACGATCTACGTGCCGGGCCACTTCCACGCGACCGTGGTGGTGGGAACGACGCTCGCCTTCATGGCGCTCACCTACTTCCTCATCCCGACCCTCTTCCGGCGCGAGCTCATGTTCCCCGGGATGGCCAAGTGGCAGACCTACGTCTACGGCCTGGGCATGATGGGGTTCTCGGTCTTCATGATGGGCGCGGGGACGCTGGGCGTTCCGCGGCGCCACTGGGACATGGCCTTCTCCGGCGCGGCCCTGCCGCACGAGTTCCCCGGCACGGCCTACCTGATGATGGGCCTCATGGCGGTCTCCGGCGTGCTCGCCGTGGTGGGCGGCGGGATGTACCTGCTGAACACCGTGGGCTCCGTCTTCTTCGGCAAGAAGATCCAGACGCCGGACTTCAAGCGCGTCCCGGTGCGCGAAGGCATGGCGCCGCCGCCCGCGCCCGTGGTCGCCGCGCCGGCGGGACACGGGTCCATCGGGATCGGGGGATTCGTGGCGCCGGGCACCTTCGTGCTGGCGATGGTGTTCCTCACCTCCTTCGTCCTCTACTACTTCGTGAACTGGAAGTACCTCTCGACCGTCTGGCCGCTCAAGTAGGCCGGGCCAAGGGAACGCCATGCGCCAGCGCGTACGACTCTTCTTCGACCTGTTCAAGCTCCGGATCGGGTTCGCGATCGGGCTCACCGCGCTCGCGGGGGCCCTCGCGGTCCCCGGCGCGACGGTCGACGCCTGGCGGGTGGCGCTCCTCGTCGCCTGCGTCATCGCGGCCTCGGCCTCGGCGGGCGCCTTCAACCAGTACGTCGAGCGCGACCTCGACGCGCGCATGGGGCGAACGCGCAACCGGGCGTTCGTCACCGGCCGGTTGAAGCACGGGCCGTTCTGGCTCGGCGTGATCGGCCTGATGCTCGCCCTCGCGGTCTGCGCCGCGGCCGTCGCGGTCAACGCGCTCGCCGCCCTCTTCGTCTTCCTGGGCGCGTTCTTCTACGGCGTCGTCTACACGGTCCTGCTCAAGCGGCGCACCTGGATGAACATCGTGATCGGCGGGCTCGCCGGCAGCTTCGCGGTCCTCGCGGGCGCGACCGGCGTCGCCCCGGGCGAGATCGGCCCGGTCGCAGCCTCGCTCGCCTGGGTGCTCTTCCTGTGGACGCCGCCGCATTTCTGGAGCCTCGCCATCGCCTTCCACGACGACTACCGCGCCGCGGGCGTGCCGATGCTGCCCGTGGTGGTGGGCGACGCGCGCGCCGCCCGGACGGTGCTCGCCGGCACCGTCGTCCTCGTCGCCTCCTCGCTCCTGCCGCTCGCCTTCGGCCTGGGCCCGGTCTATGCCGTCTGCGCGGTCTCGGGGGGCCTCTTCTTCCTGCGCGCCGCGGCGCGCCTCGCGGCGCAACCGTCTCGCACCACCGCCATGGGAAGCTTCCATGCTTCCCTCGCCCAGCTCTCGCTCCTGCTCATCGGCGTGATCGCGGACGCGGCCTGGGGGGGTTGACCCCCATGGGAACCGGTTGCCGACCGCGCTGGCCGCCGACGGCGGTCGCGCTCTTCTTCGGGGTCGTCCTCGGTACCGCCCAGGCGCGAGCGGGCTCCGAGGGCGTCACCCTGGAGGCGAACGCGGCCCTCGAACGCAGCCAGCGCGTCATCGGCAATCCCGTGGGCGACTACGCCTTCAAGGCGGTCGACGGCAGCCCCGTCAACCTGTCGCAGTTCCGCGGCCGACCGCTCCTCGTGAGCTTCATCTACACCGCCTGCTCGCAGGTCTGCCCGACCACGACGCGCTTTCTCGCCAACGCCGTGACGGAGGCCGACCGCACGCTGGGCCCCGGGCGCTATGCCATCGTCACCATCGGATTCAACTTCCCCTTCGACACGCCCGAGGCGATGCGCGCCTTCGCCCGCCAGCAGGGCATCGACCGCCGCGACTGGCATTTCCTGAGCCCCGAGGCCGGCGTCGTCGAGGCGATGACGGCCGACCTGGGCTTCAGCTACGCGGCCTCGGCGGGCGGATTCGACCACCTCACGCAGGTCACGCTCCTCGACGAGAGCGGGCGCGTGGCGGCGCAGGTCTACGGCGAGCGCTTCGAGCTGTCGATGCTCGTCGGGCCGCTGAAGGCGCTCCTCACCGACGCGCCGCTACCCAAGGTCACGGTGGCGAACCTCCTCGAGCGCGTGCGCCTGCTCTGCACCGTCTACGATCCGCGCACCGGACGCTACCGCCTCGACTACAGCATCGTGATCGAGCTGGTCGCCGGGGCCTCGATCCTCCTCGCGACCCTGGTCTTCCTGCTTCGCGAGTGGTCGCGGTTCCGTCGCCGGCCGCCCGCGGCGGGCTGAGCGCGCCATGCTCGCCCTCCTGCAGCGCCTGCTCCAGCGCCTCTTCCTCGCGGCCGAGCGGTTCGCGAACGCGGTCTTCGGCGAACGCCTGAATCCCCTCTACCACCTGGGCGCGCTCAGCTACTGGCTCTTCTGGGTGGTGCTCGCGAGCGGCCTCTACCTCTACGCCTTCTTCGACACCAGCGTCACCGGCGCCTACGCCTCCGTCGAGCGCATGACCCACGACCAGCGCTGGGTGGGGGGCATCCTGAGGAGCCTGCACCGCTACGCCTCCGACGGCATGGTGCTCACCATGGCGCTGCACCTGGCCCGCCATTTCGCCTTCGACCGCCACCGCGGCTTCCGCTGGTTCTCCTGGGTGAGCGGCGTGGTGCTGCTCTGGCTCGTCTACGCCTCCGGCATCAACGGCTACATGCTGCCCTGGGACCAGCTCGCCCAGTTCACGGTGATCGCCTCGGCGGAGTGGTTCGACGCGCTGCCGGTGTTCAACGGGCTGCTGATGAGGAACTTCCTCAGTCCCGAGAACGTGAACGACCGCTTCTTCTCGCTGCTCTCCTTCCTGCACATCGGCCTGCCCCTCGGCGTGCTGGCGCTCCTCTGGATCCACACGCACCGCGTCCCGAACGCGAAGACGCTGCCGCCGCGCCCGCTCATGGCGGCGCTGGGCGCGGCGATGGTGGCGCTCTCGGTGGTGAAGCCCGCCTTGAGCCAGGCGCCCGCCGACCTCGCCAGGACCGCGCTCACGATCGACTTCGACTGGTTCTACCTGCCGACCTACGCGCTCGTCTACCACGGGTCGCCCGCCACCCTCTGGGCGCTCGTGGGCGGGTTGACGCTCCTCGCCGCGCTGGCGCCGTGGCTGCCGCCGAAATTCGGCCGCCGCGCGATTCGCGGCTTCCACGTGCTCGCCCACCCCGACAACCGCATCGTGCCGGTGAAGGAGGACGAGACGATCCTCGACGCCTGCCTTCGCAACGACCTGCCCATGCCCTTCGACTGCCGGAACGGCGGCTGCGGCGACTGCAAGTGCACGATCCTGCACGGCGAAGTCTCCCTGGGGGCCTACCAGGAAAGCGCGCTGTCGGCCGCCGAGCGGGACGCCGGCCGCGTGCTCGCCTGCGTCGCGAAGCCGCTCTCCGACGTCGAGATCGAGTACGAGCCGGGCGCGGGCGCCGCCCGGCCGGTGGCCGTGCACGAGGCGCGCGTCGTGTCCATGGACCTCCTCGCCGCCGACGTGATGCGGGTGCGCCTGGCGATCGAGGGCGGCGGGTCGATCGACTACTACGCCGGGCAGTACATCAACATCCTGCTGGACGACGGGCAGAAGCGCGCCTTCTCCTTCGCGACGCCGCCCCACGAGCCCGGCCCCATCGAGCTGCACGTGCGCCGCATCGAGGGCGGGCGCTTCACCACGCACGTCTTCACCGCGATGAAGGTCGGCGACCGCCTGCGCTTCGAGGGGCCCGTGGGCTCCTTCTTCCTGCGCGAGGACGGCGACAAGCCGGTGATCTTCGTGGCCGGCGCCACGGGTTTCGCGCCGGTGAAGAGCATGGTCGAGCACGCGCTCCACACCGGCGTCACGCGCCCCATGGTGCTCTACTGGGGCACGCGCACGTTGGCCGACATGTACCTGCGGGAGCTTCCCGAGCGCTGGGCGCGCGAGCACCCGAACTTCCGCTTCGTCCCCGTGCTCTCGGAGCCGTCCGAAAGCGACGGCTGGCAGGGCCGCACCGGGCTCGTGCACGAGGCGATCCTCGCCGACTATCCCGACCTCGGGGGCCACCGCATCTACGCCTGCGGCTCGGTGAAGATGGTGGAAGCCGCGCAGCCGGCGTTCGCGAAGCAGGGGCTCTCGCCCGACGACTGCTTCTCGGACGCGTTCCAGCTGGCGCCCCGCATCCACGCGAAGGAAGCGGACCTGGTGCGCCTCGGGGGACGGCCGTGAACCGGGCGCTGCGCTACGGGCTCCAGGCCCTCCTCTACGGGGCTTTCGCCGCCACGCTGGGCTACTTCTCCACGTCGCCCGCCTTCGAGCCCTTGCCGCCCGGGCACGCGCTCATCCGCGTGTCGCTGAACCACGCGGGCCAGCGCAAGTTCGCCTGCCGCACGCGCTCGGCGGAGGAGCTCGCGAAGCTCGCCCCCAACATGCGCGCCGCCGAGGACTGCCCGCGCGAGCGCGCGCCCGTGCGCGTGAAGGTGGATCTCGACGGGCGCACCGTCACCGATCTCGTCGCCTCGCCCGCGGGACTGTCGCGCGACGGCGCCTCCGTGGCCTACCGGCGCCTGCCCGTTCCCGCGGGAACGCACCGCCTGCGCGTGAGCTTCGCGGACGACGCCGCGGGCACCTTCGACCGGGTGCGCGAGGAGGAGATGCATCTCGAGGCAGGCCGCGTGCTGGTCATCGACTTCGAGCCCGGCCAGGGCGCGATCATCCTGCGCTAGCCATGGACGCCGCCCTCCCCCGTCCCGGCCGCGCGGCTCTCGCCCTGGAGCGCGTCGAGGCGCTCTTCGACGCGGCCTTCGGCCAGCGCCTGAACCCGTGGCGGCACCTGGGGGCGCTGGGCTTCTACTTTTTCTGGATCTGCTGCGCCTCCGGCATCTGGATCTACATCGGCTTCGACACCAGCGCCACCGGCGCCTGGGAGAGCCTCGCGGCGATGGACCGCAACGAGTGGCCGCTGGGCGCCTTCGCGCGCGCGCTGCACCGCTACAGCGCCGATGCGTTGGTCGCCGTGACGGCCCTGCACCTCGTGCGCGAGCTCTCGCGCCGCCACTACGCCGCCTTCCGGCGCTTCGCGTGGCTCACGGGAATCTTCACCCTCGTGGTCCTCCTCGCCGCCGGCATCGGCGGCTACTGGCTGCCGTGGGACCAACTCGCGCAGTGGAGCCTCACGTCGACCACGGAATGGTTCGACGCGCTTCCCGTCTTCGACGGCGCGCTCACCCGAAACGTCGTCGCCGGCGACCAGGTGAGCGATCGCTTCTTCTCGCTCCTCATCTTCCTGCACATCGGCCTGCCGCTCACGATGCTCGGGGCGATGTGGGCGCACGTGCAGCGCGTGAGCCCGGCGCGCACCAACCCGCCGCGAGCCCTGGCCTGGGGATCGGCCGCGATGCTCGCCGCGCTCTGCCTCGTGAAGCCGATCTCGCTCCTGCCGGCGGCCGACCTCGCATTCCTGCCCGCGCGCCTTCCGCTCGACTGGCTCTACCTCTTCCCGCACGCGCTCATGGCGTGGCTCGGCGCCGACGGGCTGTGGGTGGCCACCGCGGCCTGCTTCGCCGCCCTCGCGGCGCTGCCCTTCGCCACCCGCGTGCCGCGAGCACCCGCCGCCCGGGTGAACCTCGCCAACTGCAACGGCTGCGCGCGCTGCTTCGCCGACTGCCCGTACGACGCGGTGGTGATGGTGGCCCGCACCGACGCGCGGCCCCATGCCCGCCAGGCCGAGGTCGACCCCGATCTTTGCGCGGGCTGCGGCATCTGCACCGGCGCCTGCCCGTCCTCGACGCCGTTCCGGCGCGACGAGGAACTCGCGACGGGCATCGACATGCCCTCCTCGCCCATCGGGCAGCTGCGGGCCCGGCTCGAGGAGCGCACCGCCGCGCTCGCCGGCTCCCCGCGCATCGTGATCTTCGCCTGCCGGTGGGGCGCCGAGGCGGCGCAGCTCGACGATTGCGCGACCGCAGCCGTCGAGTTCCTCTGCGCGGCCATGGTGCCGCCCTCGTTCGTCGAATATGCGCTGCGCGCCGGCGCCGACGGCGTGCTGGTCGCCGGCTGCCGCGAAGGCGACTGCGAGTTTCGCGCGGGCGACGCCCTCACCGCCGGGCGCCTCGATGCCGCCCGCGCCCCCGCGCTTCGCCCGACCGTGCCGCGCGAACGCGTTCGGCTCGTTCCCGCCGGCCGCAGCGACCTTGCCGGGCTGCGCGCGCAACTCGACCGATTCCGCGCCGATCTCGAGAGCCTCGGGCCACGCGCGCGACGACACGCCCTGCCACCCAAACGCCAGGAGAAGCGCCATGGCTGACCTGCCTTCCCTCCATCCCGCGCCCTTCGGGGCCGCCCGCCGCTTCCCGGCGGGCGCCGCCATCGGCGCGCCCGGCACCGGCTTCGGCCTCGCCGTGGCGCGCGACGCTTCCGCCCGCCTCGCCGCCGGCTGGCTCGCGCTCGGCATCGCCGCGCTGGTGGGCTCGGGCATCTTCTCCCTGCTCCTCGTGCTCGCGCGCACGCCGGGCCTGAAGGAGATCTTCCCGGTCGCGGACTTCTTCCAGGTCGCGCTCGTCGCCCACGTCGACCTGTCGGTGCTGGTGTGGTTCCTCTCGTTCGCGGGCGTGCTCTGGAGCCTCGCCTGCGACACCCGCGCCATCGCCATCGGCTGGGCCGCCCTCGCGCTGTGCGCGGCCGGCACGCTCGCCCTTTGCCTCGCGCCACTCGCGGGTCACGCGGTGCCGGTGCTCGCCAACTACATCCCGGTGATCGACAACGGCGTCTTCCTCGGCGGGCTCGCCGTCTTCGGCGCCGGCGTCGCCCTCGCGATCGCCCGCAGCTTCTGGGCGGCTCGCGCCTTCGGGCCCGCGCTCGACGGGGAAGCGGCGCTGCGCGGCGGCATCCTCGGCTCGGCCGTCGCCACCGCGATCGCGCTCGCCGCGTTCGGCTGGTCCTGGATGGAGATCTCGCCGCTCCTCGAGCGCAAGGCCTACTTCGAGCTGCTCTTCTGGGGCGGCGGCCATGTCCTGCAGTTCACGTGGACGATCCTCATGCTCGCGGGCTGGCTCTGGCTCGCCTCGGCGCTGGGGTTGAAGCTCGCCCTGTCGCCGCGCGTGGCGCTGCTCGTCCTCACGATCGCGCTCGCCAGCGTGTTCGTGACGCCGGTCATCTACGTAGCCCATCCGGTGGCCTCGGTCGAGCACCACAAGCTGCAGACCTGGCTCATGCGCTTCGGCGGCGGCCTCGCGATCCCGCCGATCCTCCTCGCCATCCTGTGGTCGATGCGGGGGCTTCCCGCGCTCGATCCGCGCACGCGGCCGATCTTCGGCGCGCTCGCCGCCTCCATCGGCCTCTTCGCCGCCGGCGGCCTGATCGGCTTCGCGATCAGCGGGCCCAACGTGAAGATTCCCGCCCACTACCACGGCTGCATCGTCGGCGTGACGCTCGCGTTCATGGGGCTCGCCTACCACCTGCTGCCGCACCTGGGCTACGCCGCGCCGCGCTCGCGCCTGGCCGCATGGCAACCCTGGCTCTACGGCGGCGGGCAGCTCATGCACATCGTGGGCCTCGTGTGGTCCGGCGGCTACGGCGTCGAGCGCA
>DAORTX010000106.1:0-8590 GCA_035432885.1 Usitatibacteraceae bacterium | reverse complement strand
GCCTGCTTCACCGAGAGCTCCGCGAGCAGCAGCGCCAGGACGCGCTCCGGATCGACGGCGGTCTTCGCCTCGACGGGCCGGCCCTCGACCACCAGCACGAACTCGCCGCGCGATCGGTTCGGGTCGCCGGCCACCCAGTCCAGCGCCCGGGCGAGCGGCACGCGGGCGATCGTCTCGAAGCGCTTGGTGAGCTCGCGGCAGACGACGACGTCCCGGTCGCCGAGCGCGGCGTGGAGATCGCCCAGCGTGGCCTCGATGCGGTGCGGCGACTCGAAGAGGACGATGGCCCACGGCCCCGCGGCGAGTTCGGCGAGGCGGCGCTTGCGATCGGCGCCCTTCGGCGGCAGGAAGCCCGCGAAGACGACGCCGTCGGCCTGGATGCCGCTCGCCGAAAGCGCCGTCGTGAGCGCGCTCGCGCCCGGCACGGGAATCACGTCGAAGCCCTCGGCCCTCACGCGATCGACCAGCAGCGCGCCCGGGTCGCTCACCGCGGGCGTGCCGGCATCGGTGACGAGCGCCACCGCCTTGCCCTCGCGCAGCAGGGCGACGACGCCCTCGGCGGCGTTGCGCTCGTTGTGCTCGTGGATCGCGATCACCCGGGCGCCGATCCCGAAGTGCGCGAGCAGGGGTTTCGTGACGCGCGTGTCCTCCGCGGCCACGACGTCGCAGGCGGCGAGGACCGCGCGCGCTCTCTCCGTGATGTCGCCGAGGTTCCCGATGGGCGTGGCCACCACATATAATCCCGTGGGAAGACCCGCCTCGCGGCCTTCCGCCGCCGGCGAACCGGAGTCGCCTTCCTTGCTCTCGTCCTTCGCACGCTTCACCGCGAACCTCCTCGCCACGTTCCTCGTCGCCTCGCCGGCATTCTCGGCCGAGCCGTCGCGCGAGACAACCGCGCCCTCTCCCTTCGCGCCCTCGACGGTGGTCACGCCGCTGCGGGGCGCGCCGTCCGTCCCGGCGCCCGCGCCGGGCACGCTGCCCGCGCAGCCCGCCCGCCAGCCCATCCCCGTGGGACCGTCGCCCCACGTGGCGCTCATCCTGCCCCTGTCCTCGCCATTTCTCGGGCGCGTGGCCGATGCGTTCCGCCTGGGATTTCTCGCCGCGGGCGAGGTCGCGGGCCGCAACGCCCTGCCGGTCCGGGTCTACGCCGCGATCGACGACGGGCCCGCGGCGATCGAGGCCTGCACGCAGGCGCAGGCCGGGGGCGCGGTGCTCGTGGTCGCCGGGCTCACGCGCGACGGCGCCTCCGCCCTCGCGAGGAGCACCTGCCCGCGCCAGCCCACCCTGGTCCTGAACAGCCCGCAGGATCCCGAGCTGCCCGCGCGGATGTACGCGATCTCGCTCTCCGCGGAGCAGGAGGCGAGGCAGGCGGCGCTCATGGCCATCAACGACGGCATGACCGCGGCCATCGTGATCGGGACGCCCACCACGCTTTCCCGGCGCGTGATGGAGGCCTTCGAGCGCGAATGGGGGCGGGCCGCCGGCGAAGCGCGCCGGGTCATCTTCTCGGGCAATCCCGACGATGCGCCCGCGATCAAGGAGCGAATCGCCGCGTTGCGGGCCGACATGGTCTTCTTCGCTCTCGACCAGCAGGGCACGCGCGCCGTGCGGCCCTACATCTCCGCCACGCTGCCCGTCTACGCGACCTCCCTCGGCGTCGATCCGCGCGCCGATCCCTCGGTCAACGTGGACCTGGAGGGCGTGCGTTATGTGGAGATGCCCTGGTTCGTGCAGCCCGACCATCCCGCCGTCATGATCTACCCGGTCCCGTCGACGCCCATGTCCGTCGAGCAGGAGCGGCTCTACGCCCTGGGCATCGACGCCTACCGCCTGTGCGGGCCGCTGCTGCAGTCGGACGCGAAGTCCCTCACGCTCGACGGCGTGACCGGGCGCATCGACCTCGAGCCCGGCCGGCATTTCGCGAGGACGCTCGTGCCGTCCGGCTTCGACGCAGGGCGCGCCGGTCCGCTGCAATCGTCGCGATGACCCCCGCCGCAGGCGCCGGCGCCCGGCGGCGGGGCGAGGAGGCCGAGGAGCTCGCCGCGCGCTTCCTGGCCGGTCGCGGCCTGGTGATCGTGGCGCGAAACTACCGCACGCGCCTGGGCGAGATCGATCTCGTCGCGCGCGACGGCGAGACGCTCGTGTTCGTCGAGGTGCGGGCGCGCTCGTGGCGCGCCTTCGGGGGCGCGGCCGGCAGCATCGACGCCGCCAAGCAGCGCCGGATCGTCGCCGCGGCACGACATTTCCTCGGCCGCCTGGGCTCGGAACCCCCGTGCCGATTCGATGTCCTTACGATCCAGGGCGCCGGGGGCGCGCCGGCGTGGATCCGCGGCGCCTTCGGGGTCGCCTAGGACTACAATGCCCACGCCCCAGACCCGCTGACGAAACCCGAAGCCTCCATGGATCACGCCGCCCACGTCCGCCGCCACTTCGAAGACGCCATCGCGCTCAAGCAGCGCATGGTCGGGACCCTCGCGCCGGCCATCGCGCGCGCCGGCGAGGCGCTCGCCGTTGCCCTCGGGCGCGGCGCGAAGGTGCTCGCCTGCGGCAACGGGGGCTCGGCCGCCGACTGCCAGCATTTCGCCGCGGAACTCGTCGGACGCTTCGAGCGCGAGCGCCCGGGCCTGCCCGCGATCGCGCTCACCGTCGACACCTCGGCCCTCACGGCGATCGCGAACGACTACGCCTTCGACCAGGTGTTCGCCAAGCAGGTGGAGGCGCTGGGACGCGAGGGCGACGTCCTGCTCGCGCTCTCGACATCCGGCAATTCGGCGAACGTGATCGCGGCGATGAAGGCCGCCTCGTCGCGCGGCATGGCGCTCATCGCCTTGACCGGCCGCGACGGCGGCGCGATGGCCGCGATGCTGGGCCCGCGGGACCACCACCTGAACGTCGCCCACCCGAGAACGATGCGCGTGCAGGAAGTGCACATCCTCGCGCTGCACTGCCTGTGCGACACCGTCGACAACATCCTTCACGGAGAGAAATGATGCGAAGAATCCTGCCCCTGCTCGCCCTCGCGCTCGCCACCCCGCTGCTCTCGGGTTGCTTCTTCGGCCTCGCGGCCACCGGCATCGGCGCGACGGCGCTCCTGGCCGACGACCGCCGCACCGCCGGCATCTACATCGAGGACGAGAACATCGAGTGGAAGGCGCTCGCGAAAATCACGGGCGACTTCAAGGGCTCCCACGTGAACTCCACCAGCTTCAACCGAAAGGTCCTGCTCACCGGCGAGGCCCCCACGGAGGAGACGAGGAAGGCCGTCGAGGAGGCGGTGAAGTCGATCCCGAGCGTGCGCGAAGTGACCAACGAGATCGTGGTGGCCGGCAATTCCTCGATCACTTCCCGCGGCAACGACTCGATCATCACGTCCAACGTGAAGGCGCGCATGGTGGGCAACGGCAAGTTCTCGCCCAACCACGTGAAGGTCGTCACCGAGGCCGGCGCCGTGTTCCTGATGGGGATCCTCACGCAAGGCGAGGGCGATGCCGCCGTCGAGATCGCCCGGTCCACCTCGGGGGTCTCGCGCGTGGTGAAGGCGTTCGAGTACGTGCCCGAGACGCCGAAGCGCAATTGAGCCAGGGCGCCTCCATCGCGGAGCAGCTTCGCGCCGCCACGGACCTGGTCTTCGGCGGGCGATTCCCCCAGGCCGAGGCCGGCGCCCGGCAGGTGCTCGCGAAGCAGCCGCGCAACGCCGAGGCGCACTACGTGCTCGCGCTTTCGGCGATGGTCCAGGGTCGCCACGAGCAGGCGCTGGCGCCCATCGAGCGCGCGGTCTCGCTCGCGGGCAGCAACCCCCAGTACCCGTTCGTGCGCGCCCTCTGCCTCGCGGGCGCGGGCCGCGTCGAGGAGGCGATCGCCGACTATCGGCGCGCGCTCGTCCTTCGCCCGGCGTTCTTCGAGGCGTGGGCCAACCTGGGCAGCCTGCTCGAGTCGCACGGCCGTCTCGCCGAGGCCGAGGAGGCCTACCTGCGCGCGACGAAGCTGAAGCCCGGCGTGGCCGCGGTGCTGAACGGCCTGGGCATGTGCGCGCTCGCGCGCGCCAGCCTCGAGCAGGCCGCCGAGGCCTTTTCCCGCGCCGTCGACGCCGATCCGCGCTTCGCCACCGCCCGGAACAACTTCGGCAACACCCTGGGCAAGCTGAAGCAGGTCGATGCCGCCATCGTCCAGCTCCGGGAAGCGGTCCGGCTCAAGCCCGACTACGCGGTGGCCTGGGTCAACCTGGGCGAGCAGTGCTACGTGGCCGGCCGCGATGCCGAAGCGGTGACCGCGATCGACCACGCCCTCGCCCTCGACCCGGAGAACGGCGGCCTGCGGCACCTGCGCGACGCGATCGCCGGCGTGCAGACCGGGCGCGCGCCGGACGACTACATCCGCGGCTTCTTCGACCGCTTCGCCGCCGATTTCGACAAGCGCCTGGTGGAAGACCTCGAATACCGCACGCCGCAGCGTCTGATGGCGTTCCTCGAGCCCTGGCTCGCCGGCCGGGAGAAGCGCCTGCGCATCGAGGACCTCGGCTGCGGCACCGGGCTGTCGGGCGTCGTGCTCGCCCCGTACGCCGCGCGAATGGCCGGCGTGGACCTCTCCGGCAGGATGCTCGACAAGGCGCGCGAGCGCGGCCTCTACGACACGCTCCACGAAGCCGAGATCGCGGCCTACCTCGACGCCCGCCCGGCCGGCGAATGCGACCTCGCCGCGGCGATGGACGTGTTCGTCTACGTGGGCGACCTCGACCCGGTTTTCCGCGCCGTCGCGCGCGCCCTGGCGCCCGGCGGGATGTTCGCGTTCTCCGTGGAGCGCCTGGACGGCGAGGGCGATTTCCGCCTCGCCCGCTCCGGCCGCTACGCCCATACGCGGCGATACCTCCAGCGCCTCGCGAAAGCCCACGGGCTCCTCGAGTGGAAGATCGCCGAGGCCGACATCCGCAAGGAGGCCGGCCAGCCCGTGCACGGCATCCACGCCGGGTTCACGCGCGCCTGATCGGCGAACGACCCGGGCCTACCAGTGCTTCGGCACGCCCAGCAGGCGCGCGACATCCATCGCCGAGACCAGCCCGTCCTCGTGGAACCCGTAGCGCGTCCACGCCCCGCAGTACCAGGTCCGGCTCCTTCCCTGGAGTGAAGCGAGGCTCGCCTTCGCCCCGTCGGAGCCTTCGAGAAACACCGGGTGGCTGAACTCGAAGCTGCCGAGGATCGTCGCGTCCCGCGGCGCCTGCACCGGATTGATGCTCACCATCACCGGCGAGGCAAAGGCGAGAGGCTGGATCCTGTTGACGAGGTAGGTGAGCGAGACGGGCTCCTCCGAGATTTCCCGCGTCGGCGCGTGGAAGTTCCAGCTCGCCCAGGCCCGGCGCCTTCGCGGCAGCAGAAGCTCGTCCGTATGCAGGACCGCGCGGTTGGCCTGGTACGGGATGGCGCCGAGGACGGCCCGTTCGCCCGACGACGGTTGCTCGAGGAGGGCGAGGGCCTGGTCGGTATGCGTGGCGAGCACGACCTGGTCGAAGCGCTCGGTGCCGCGTTCGGTGACGATGTCCACGCGATCCTCCAGCCGGCGCACCTGCGCCACGCGGCTCGCGAGGCGCACGTCCGGCAGGCTCGCGACGAGCCGGTTCACGTATTCGCGCGAGCCGCCCTTCACCGTGCGCCACGGTGACCGCTTCGACACGGAGAACAGGTCGTGGTTGGCGCAGAAGCGAAGGAAGGCGGCCAGCGGAAACCGGTTGATCCGCGTGGCCGGCGTGAACCAGATGCAGGCGGCCATCGGAAACAGGTAGAGCTCGCGGACTTCGCGCCCGAAGCCGCGCGCGTCGAGGAATTCCCCCAGCGTGCCGGTCATGGCGTCGCCGCCTTCGACCAGCCGGGCCGCCTCGCGATTGAAGCGCAGGAGGTCCGCGAGCATGCGCAGGAAGCGCGGGCTCACGAGGTTGGACGGCTGCGCGAACACGCCCGCGAGGCTTCGGCCGGACCACTCCAGGGCGCCTTCGCCGATGCGCACCGAGAAGGACATCTCCGCGTTCGCGCTCTCGACGCCCAGCGCGGCGAGGAGCTTCGCGAGATTCGGGTAGTTCCGGTCGTTGTAGACGAGGAATCCGGTGTCGACGGGCGCGGTCGTCCCGTCCACGGTCGCGTCGAAGGTATGGGCATGGCCTCCGGCGTGGCGGGCGGATTCGTACAGCACCACGTCGTGGCGCTTCGCGAGCATCCACGCGCAGGCCAGGCCGGAAATTCCGGCGCCGACGACGGCGATTCTGGACATGGGTCGAATGTTCCTCCAGCGGCGGGCCGCCACGGGTTCGTCCTGCGGATTTGTTATTCTAGCCTCGACACTCCGCCGGAAGTCCCATGACGCCCCGCCCCGATAGCCGCGCCGCCTGAATGGCGACGATCGGATTCGAATCGAAACTCTGCGACCCGCGCGATTTCGCCGCGCGCGCCGGGGCGCTCGCGCGCCCGCTCGTGTTCACCAACGGCGTCTTCGACATCCTGCACCGCGGTCACGTGACCTATCTCGCCGAGGCGAGATCCCTGGGAGAGGGCCTCGCGCTCGCGCTGAACACCGACGCCTCGGTCCGCCGGCTGGGAAAGGGCGAAGACCGTCCGATCAATGCGCTGGAGGACCGCATGGCGGTCGTCGCGGCGCTGGAGAGCGTCTCGCTCGTCACCTGGTTCGACGGGGACACGCCGATCGAGGCGATCCTCGCCTGCCGGCCGGAGCGGCTGGTGAAGGGCGGCGACTGGCCCGTCGAGCGGATCGTCGGCGCGGCCGACGTCCGCGGCTGGGGCGGCACGGTGCATTCGATCCCGTTTCGCCACGAGCGCTCGACTTCCCGCCTCCTCGAGAAGATCCGTCGCTGAACCGGTCCGCCAGCCCGTGAACGAAGATCCCAGGCTTCCCGCCGCCCTCGTCGATCGATTGCGCGCCATCGTGGGCGAGCGCGGGATCGTGAGCGACACCGCCGGCCTCGAACCCCACACCGTCGACTGGCGCGGGCAGTTCCGGGGCCGTGCCGCGCTCATGGTGAAGCCCGCCTCGACCGCGGAGACGGCGCAGGTGGTGGCCGTCCTTTCCGCCGCGGGCGTCGGCATCGTCCCCCAGGCCGGCAACACGAGCCTGTGCGGCGCCTCCGTTCCCGACGCCTCCGGCACGCAGGTCGTGCTGAACGTCTCGCGGATGAACCGCGTGCGCGCGCTCGACCTCGACAACGACACGATCACCGTCGAGGCCGGCTGCATCCTCGCCGACCTGCAGCGCGTGGCGGCCGAGAACGACCGGCTCTTTCCGCTGTCGCTCGCCGCCGAGGGCAGCTGCGAGGTGGGCGGCAACATCTCCACCAACGCCGGCGGCACGCAGGTGCTTCGCTACGGCAACATGCGCGAGCAGGTGCTGGGGCTGGAAGTCGTTCTCCCGGACGGCCGCGTCTGGGACGGGCTGCGGGGGCTGCGCAAGGACAACACCGGCTACGACCTGAAGCAACTCTTCATCGGCGCCGAGGGCACCCTGGGCATCGTCACCGCGGCGGTGTTGAGGCTTCGCCCCCGGCCCCTCGCGGTCGCCACGGCACTGGTCGCCGTCGTCGATCCGTCCGCGTCCGTGGCGCTCCTGGGAAGGCTGCGCGCCGGCTGCGGCGAGCGCGTCACGGGCTTCGAGCTCGTCGCGCGCGTGTGCTTCGACCTCGTCTTCCGGAACATCCCGGGGAGCCGCGATCCCTTCCCGCGGCCGTACCCGTGCTATGTCCTGGTGGAGCTCTTCGACAGCCCGGCGCAATCGGCGCTCGCGCCGATGCTCGAGACCGCGCTGGGCGAGGCCGCGGAGGCGGGACTGGTCCTCGATGCCGTCGTCGCGGCGAGCGAGGCGCAGCGAAGCGAGCTCTGGGCGCTGCGCGAGAACATCTCCGATGCGCAGAAGTCCGAGGGCGTCTCCGTGAAGCACGACGTCTCCGTGCCGGTGAGCCTGGTGCCGCGCCTGATCGAGGAGGGCGAGCGGGCGCTCGAAGCCGCCTTCCCCGGCATCCGCACGGTCGCCTTCGGCCACGTGGGCGACGGCAATCTCCACTTCAACGTCTTCCCGCCCGCCGGGGACACGCGCGATTTCAACGCCTGGTCGCCCGCGGTGAACCGCATCGTCTACGACCTCGTGCGCCGCCTGGGCGGATCGATCAGCGCCGAGCACGGCATCGGCGCCCTGAAGCGCGACTTGCTGCCGCACTACAAGGACGCGCTCGAGCTGGAGCTCATGCGCGCCGTCAAGCGGGCCCTCGATCCCCGCGGGATCATGAATCCCGGCAAGGTGCTCCGCCCATGAATCCGCAGACCCCGGAAGACGCAAAGGCGTTCTTCGAGCTGGCCAACCGCTTCGTCGGGCTCGCGAACGACCTCGCCGAGGAGCACGGCCGGCCGCGAACCGCCGCGGCCATCCTCTGGGCGGCTTCGCGTTACGGCGCTTTCGCGTGGGCGATGAGCGGCGCGCCCGGCAAGCAGTCCACGGACGAGGCGCTCGATCTCTTCGGCGCGCAGTACCGGAAGATGATGGAGGACAACCTGGCGCGGATGCTCGAGGAACTGGGCCGGTAGCGGCTACTTCGACGCGCGGG
>DAORTX010000105.1:0-8611 GCA_035432885.1 Usitatibacteraceae bacterium | reverse complement strand
CGCGGATCACGCGCGGCTGCGCGCCGTGCGGGTCGTGGCAGAAGATGCAGTTGAGCGCGTGGTTCACGTCCTTCACGAACTCGTTCACCTTGGAGAGCCGGCTCCACTTGGCCTTCGGCTCCGGGTCGCCCATGTAGGCCCAGTCGAGGATGTGGTCCGCGGTCTTGCAGGACATGCACACCGGGTTCGCGGCCGCGGCCGTGCCGGGCTTGAAGACCTTGTGCGGCTCGCCGGGGAACTTGTCCACCAGCAAGTCCCAGATCTTGAAGTTGCCGCCGGCGCGGGCGAGGTCGCCCCAGCCGTACTTGTTCTCGAAGCGCCCGCCGAAGGCGCGGTCGACCACGAGCTGGTCGTAGAGCGCGAAGGCGTGGGAGCGCGGCATGTTGTGCTCCTTCGTGAAGCCGTGGGGGCCCATGAGCTTTTCCCACGCCGGGTTGGGCGAGACGCCGGTCAACTGGCTCTTCTCGTTTCGCGCCGTCTTCGCGAAGTTCATCTTGTACATCGTCTCGTACTGGTTCCTGTGGCAGGAGCCGCACTTGGCCGGGTCGGTGGTCGTTACCGGCCGCACGCTCTTCTTCTTCAGGTGGGCCTCGGTGTTCGCGTGGCACTCGGTGCAGGCCACGGTCTTGTGCTTGCCGGGATCGTGGAACTCCTTGAGCTCCTCGTGGCAATCGAGGCACTCGCGGTTGCCCGCGGGCGCCTTGGCGGTGGCCGCGGGCTTCGCGGGGGCGGCGGCCGTCTTCGCCGGGGCGGGCTTGTCGGCGGCCGCCGCGAGGCCGGTACCGGCGAGGCCCAGCGTGGCGATCGCGAGCGTGGCGAGGAGCGTGTGGAGCAGTCGAGGCGCGTGGAGGGTCATGGTCGTTTCCCTGGGGTTCCCGGGTACGGGACGGCAGCTTTCACGCTAACAGGCAGACCATGTGCATCTTTGATCGCGGTCAACGATCCCGCGCGGCGGCGCGGCCGCGGCGGCGGAGCTCCCCAGGCGCGCCTCGCCGGCTAGCGAACGAGCCTGCCTTCCCGGCCGATCATCGTGATCTCCACGAAGTCGCTGCCGTTGTGGTCCGTGGGCGAGTACGAGAGCTTGTAGCCTCCCAGGTCCTTGCCGCGCAGCCGCTCGATGGCGGCGAGGAGGCCCGGGCGGGTGAGGTCCTTGCCCGCGGCGCGCAGCCCCTCGACCAGGGTCTTCGCGAGGACGAGCCCCTCCATGCCGGAATGGGAGTACTCCGTGATGCCCTTGGCCTGCAGGAGCTCCTGGTACTCGCGCACGATCGGCACGCCGCGGTCCCAGGGAAACGGCATGATCTGGGTGACGATCACGCCGCGCGCGGCGTCGCCGATCGCGTTGTGGAGCGCGACGGAGGCCACGATGGAAAGCGCGAAGAACTGGGTTCGCCCGCCGGTCTTGCGGTATTCCGTGACCACCTTCGGCGCGGGCCCCGACAGCGTGAGCAGGAAGACCGCGGCGGGCGAGGTCTTCGCGACGGCGGCGACGGCGGCGGGAATGTCCGAGCCGTCTTCCTTGAA
Source organism: Usitatibacteraceae bacterium (assembly GCA_035432885.1). Classification (GTDB taxonomy): domain Bacteria; phylum Pseudomonadota; class Gammaproteobacteria; order Burkholderiales; family Usitatibacteraceae; genus FEB-7. Next base: position 7,087 of record DAORTX010000105.1, on the reverse strand, counting down.
TTTCGCGACGGCCGTGAGCTCCAGGCCGTGTTCCTTCGCCGCCTCCGTGGCCGACTTGAACGCCTCGCGGCCGAAGCCGTTGTCCAGGTAGATGATGCCGACCCGCGACAGGTACGTGCTCTTCAGGTGCGCGGCCATGCGCCGGATCTCCTGGCTGTAGCCGGCCTTCGTGTTGACGAGCATCGGGTGCGTCTTCGCGTAGTAGCTCTCGGCGCCCGAGGTGGAGCCCACCAGGGGGACGCCCTGCTCGGTGAGGTAGGGCAGCGCGGCGCCCACGTTCCCGGTGCCCGAAATGCCCCACATGGCGAAGACCCCGTCCTTCTCGACCAGGGATTTCACGTTTTCCCGGGTCCGGTCCGGCTTGTTGGCGCTGTCGGTGCGGATCACCTTGATGCGCCGCCCGTGCACGCCGCCGGCGCCATTGACGCGCTCGAGGTAGGCATCGGCCGCCGCCACGAGCGGCTTCATGCGCACGGCGATCGTCCCCGTCAGGTCGATGTCCTGGCCGATCACGATCTCGGTGGGGGTGACGCCCGTGACGGCGAAGGCGGCGGGCGCCAATGCCGCAAGGGCAAGGGCGGTCGCCGGAAAGAGGGCGCGAAGTGACGCAAACGGGCGGAACGCATGGCGGGTCATCGGCTTCCCCTGGCGAATTCCCGGGACGGGAACGCGTTCGTCACGCTAGCAGGCGGTCCCACCCGGAAATTGACCGACGTCAATTGCCGGCCATGCCCGGAATAACGACGTGTGCGCCCGCCAACCCGCCTCAGCCGGGCCGCCGGAACGCGAACACGCTCCGCGCGGTGATCTCGCCGGCCGCGCCGCGCGTGAGTTCCTCGAATCGCACGCGGCCGTCGGCACGCGAGCGAAGCACGGTGGAAGCGCGCGTGCCGTAGGACTCGCCGGTGATGAGCGGCGAGGAGAGCCAGCGCTCCCGGTCGAGGCCCACGCCGGTGTCGGGGAGCGCATCGTCGGCCGCGGGCGTCTCGTCCGAGAGCATCGCGACGAGGGGATCGTCGCCGCCGCCGATCGCCTCCTGCATCGCCGCGCGCGCCCGAGCGACCTTCGGCCACGGCTCGTCCAGCAGGTGGTTCGACAGCGCGTGCACGCCCGGCGCCACGGGGCGAATCTCGCCCTCGCGGCTGCCGAAGTAGAGAAGCGACCGGTCGTCTCCCACGAGCAGGTTGAAGCCGTTGTAGTGGCCGGCCCGGCCCGCAAGGTCCGCCAGATAGCGGTGAGGGTCTTCCACGCCCAGCAGGAACCCTGCCACCAGTTCCCCCCGCGACCGTGCGGTCGAGCGACGCTCGGACGGATCGCGGAAATTGGTCACCGCCGCGAAGCGCCCGCCGCGCGTGATGCCCATCCACGTGCCGCCCGCCTGCAGGTCGCGCCCCGCCAGCACCTGCGGGTGGTCCTCCCACCAGTGCGCGGCGCGCGCCGGCCGGTCACGCCACTCGTCGCGGTTGGCCGCGACGACCAGCGGGAATTCCGGGTGGGCCTGCCAGGCGATCGCGATGAGGCACATGGGGGGCGCGGGGAATAGGCGACGGCTCCCATTCTGCGGCAATGGCGGCCGCGGGCGCCGCGATCAGAGCTTGCCGGGATCGAACCCCGTCTCCCGGTAGATGGACCGTATCAGGTCGCGCCCGATGCGCGCTTCGCTTTCCTGGTGGACCTTGACCAGCGTCTTCTTCCACGCCTTCTTCTGCTCGGGCGTCAATTCGATCACTTGCGTCCTCCCGCTTCGCCGAACCGCGGCCAGGGCGTCGTCGTTCTCGCTCTTGGCGATGTCGTTGGCGAACCGGGTCGCGTCCTTCATGGCGCCGTCGAGCGTCGCGCGGACGTCGGCCGGGAGGCTCTCCCAGAACTTGCGGTTCACGATCACCGCATAGCCGAGGTAGCCGTGGTTGGAGAGCGTCACCGACTTCTGGACCTCGTGCATGCGCTGCGTGTAGAGGTTCGAGGGCGGGTTCTCGGTGCCGTTCACCACGCCCGTGCGGAGCGCTTCGCGCACCTCGGAAAAGGCGATCACCTGCGGGTTCGCGCCGAGGGCGCGCATCTGGGCATCGATCACCTTGGAGGACTGGACGCGCATCCTGAGGCCCTGGAAGTCGGCGGGCATGCGCAGTTCCCGGTCCGCGCTCATCACCTTGAACCCGTTGTCCCAGTAGGCGAGCCCCAGGATGCCCTTCGACCCGAGGGTCTTCAGGAGCCCCAGGCCGACCGGTCCCTGGGTCACCTTGTGCAGCTCGTGGTAGTTGTCGAAGATGTAGGGCAGGTCGAACACCTCGAAGGCGGGCACGCCCAGCGGCCCGAACTTGGCGAGGGAGGGCGCGAGCATCTGCACGGCGCCCAGGCTGAGCGCCTCCATTTCCTCCTGGTCCTTGTAGAGCTGGCTGTTCGGGTACACCTCGACCTTCACCCGGCCCTTCGTGCGCTCCTCGGCGAGCTTCTTGAAGTAGTCCGCGGCCTTGCCCTTGGGCGTCCCGGTCGCGACCACGTGGCTGAACTTGATGACGATGGGGCGCTGGGCGAGCCCCGTCCCCGCGAAAAGCAGGAGCACGGACGAGAAAGCCGCGGCGGCGAGCTGGCTGCGATTCAAGGCTGCGGTCCTCGCGAGAAAATGGTGATGCGCCCCGGGCAAAGGGGTCCGACCGCCCCATCGTGCCCCGGATCGGCGCCGCCGGGCATGGTGGATTTCCACATTCCCGTTTACAGGGACTCGCCGGGGCGAGACGATAGCCGCGTGTCCCTCGCCGCCCATCCGCCGCCGGCCGCTCCCGCGCCCGCCTCCGCGCCCGCCGCCGTGACCACGCGGCCCGCCGCCCGCGTCTGGCGGCGCCTGCGCTGGTGGATCCCGGGCGTCATCGTCGTCCTGCTCCTGGGCGCGACGTCGTTCCTGCTGACGCTCTCGGACCTGCACGAGCGTGCCGAGGCAGAAAACCAGCTCGTCGCGGACACGCTGTGGGTTCGCCAGTCGCTCAAGTTCCAGCTCGAGCGCGAGGCCGAGGCGTTGCAGCACATCGCCTCGGATCTCGCCTCGGGCAGCCTCTCCCGCAGCGCGCTGGAGGCGCAGCTGCAGGTGTTCCTGCGCCGCGGCCGCGAATCGCTCGTGGTCGCGCGGATGACGCAGGGCGCCACGACGGCGGACATTCTCGCGCGGGACGCGTCGATCGCGGGCATGGATCCGATGGCCTCCGCGCCATCGGCCGTGATCGAGGCCGCCATGGCGAAGGCGCTGCGCGGCGGCGAGGCGGTCTTCGGCCCGCCTTTCGACGCGCCCTGGGGCGCGGGGCTCGTGATGGTCGCGCCCGTGAAGGGCGAGTCGACGTCCTTTCTCGTCGCCGTGTACTGGCTCGAGCGGGCGCTCGACGGCATGGTGCCGTGGTCCTTCGCGCAGTCCCACGAGGTGACTCTCTCGGACGTGACCGGCACGGTGCGCGCGCGCCGGGCCTCCGCGGGCCGCGGCCGCGGCGTCTACACGCACCAGACGCCGCTCGAGATCCCGGGCACGACGCTGGTCCTGGGCACCGACAGCCTGCGCGGGCCGCCGGACTGGATCACGAACGTGATCCGCGGCGGGACGGTGGCGCTCGCGATCCTGCTCTTCTGGAGCCTGTGGGCGCTGTGGCGCGACGTGCAGCGCCGCGTGGCGGCCGAGCACCGGCTTCGCGAGGAAGTGGCCTTCCGGCGGGCGATGGGCGACTCCGCGGTGATCGGGCTGCGGGCGCGGGACCTGGACGGCCGGGTCACGTTCGTGAATCCCGCGTTCTGCCGCATGGTGGGGCTTCCCGAGGAAGCCCTCACGGGCCAGGGCCCGCCGATGCCCTACTGGATCCCCGAGCGCCTGAACGAATACCAGCGCAGAGTCGAGCACGTGCTCTCCGGCCAGGCGAGCACCGCGCCCTTCGAGACGGTCTTCAAGCGCCCGGACGGCGAGCGCTTCCCGGTGATCATCTACGACGCGCCGCTGCGCGACGCGGACGGGCGGCAGACGGGCTGGATGAGCTCGATCATCGACGCGACGGAAGAAAAGAACGCCGAGGAGCGCGAGCGCCTGCAGCACGAGCGGCTGCAGACGGCCGCGCGGCTCACGACGATGGGCGAGATGGCCTCGTCGCTCGCCCACGAGCTGAACCAGCCGCTCGGCGCCATCGCGAGCTACCTCGCGGGGTCCCTCAACCTTATCGAGCGCGGCGGGGCGAGCGCCGACGACCTCGCCCCGGCCCTCGCCAAGGCGAGCCAGCAGGCGCAGCGCGCCGGGCAGGTGATCCGCCGGGTGCACGAGTTCGTGAGGAAGCGCGAACCGCAGCGCGTCGCACTCGATGCCGCAAGGCTCCTGGAGGACTGCCGGGCCCTGGTGGAGCTGCAGGCGCGGCGAACCGGCGCCAGCGTGAGCGTGGAGGTCGAGCCGGCGCTGCCGCCGATCGTGGGCGACGCGGTGATGCTCGAGCAGGTGATCCTCAACCTCACGCGCAACGCGATCGAGGCGATGGCCGAGGTCGACCCCGGCCGGCGCGTCCTCGTGATCGCCGCGCGACGCGGCGAGGGCGGCGGGACGCGCATCAGCGTCCGGGATCGCGGCGCCGGCATTCCCGACGCCGTGGCCGAGCAGCTCTTCGCGCCGTTCTTCACGACGAAGGCCGAGGGCATGGGCATGGGCCTTTCCATCTGCCGCTCGATCGTGGAAGCGCACGGCGGGCGGCTTGCGTTCGAGCGCCACGACCTCGGCACCGAATTCCACATGCAGTTCCCGCCCCCGTGATCCACGTCGTCGACGACGAGGAGCCGATCCGGGACGCGCTCGCCTGGCTCCTGCGCTCGCGGGACCTCGCCTGCCGCACCTACGCCTCGGCCGAGGAATTCCTCGCCTTCGTCGCCGCCGGTGACGCCGACGCCGACTCGCCCGCCGCGATCCTGCTCGACGTGAGGATGGGCGGCATGAGCGGCACGGACCTCTTCGAGCGCCTGGGCGCCGAGGCCCGCGTGCCCACGTGGCCGGTGGTGTTTCTCACGGGGCACGGCGACGTGCCCATGGCGGTCGAGGCGCTCAAGCTGGGCGCGTTCGATTTCGTGGAAAAGCCCTTCAACGACAATTCCCTCGTCGACCGCCTGATCGCGGCGATCGGGGAGTCGCGCCGCCGGATCGACGAGGCGCGCGAGAGGGCCTCGCGCGAGGAAAGCCTCGCCGCGCTCACGGCGCGGGAGCGGGATGTCCTCGACCTGATCGTCGAGGGGCACTACAACAAGGTGATCGCCGACCGGCTGGGCATCGCGATGCGCACCGTGGAGGTCTACCGCGCGAGGGTCTTCGAGAAGATGGGCGTGAAGAGCGCCGTGGAGCTCGCCCGGAAGCTGGGCGGGCGCGACGAGGGCTGAGTCACATCCGGCCGGGGAGCCAGGTGACGATGCCGGGGAAGAAATAGATCAGGCCCACGGCGATTACCATCAGCAGGAAGAGGGGGATCGTCGCGCGCGCGATCCACGGGATCTGCCTCTTCGTCATCCCCTGCAGGACGAACAGGTTGAAGCCCACGGGCGGCGTGATCTGCGCCATCTCGACCACGATCACCGTGAAGATGCCGAACCAGATGAGGTCGATGCCGGCCTTGTCGATCGTGGGCAGGATCACGCCCATGGTGAGCACGACCATGGAGATGCCGTCGAGGAAGCAGCCCAGGATGATGAAGAAGACCGCCAGGGCGGCGAGCAGCCAGAAGGGCGTGAGGCCCAGGCCCGTGATGAACTCGGCGAGGTGGCGCGGCAGCCCGATGTAGCCCATCGAGAGCGTGAGGAAGGAGGCGCCCGCGAGGATGAGGGCGATCATGCAGTAAAGGCGCGTGGCCCCCATGAGGCTCTCGGCGAAGACCCGCCGGCTCATGGAGCCCTGGGCCCAGGAGAGCGCCAGGGAACCCACCACGCCCAGCGCGGCGGCCTCGGTGGCCGTGGCGATCCCCACGTAGATGGAGCCCAGCACGAGCGCGATCAGCAGCGCCGACGGGATGAGGTGGCGCGAGGCCCGCAGCTTCCCGCCGAAGCTCATCGGGGCGTCGGGGGGCGGGATGCGGTCCGGGTTGAGGAGCGACCAGGCGATCGTGTAGCCCATGAAGAGCCCCGCCAGCATCAGCCCCGGCAGGACGCCGGCGATGAAGAGCTTGGTGATCGACACCTCGGCGGTGACCCCGTAGACGATCATGATGATCGAGGGCGGGATGAGAAGGCCCAGCGTGCCCGCGCCCGCGAGCGTGCCGACCGTCATGTGGTCCGGGTACCCGCGCCGGCCCAGCTCCGGCAGCGTCATCTTGCCGATGGTCGCGCAGGTGGCCGCGCTCGAGCCCGAGACGGCCGCGAAGAGCGTGCAGCCGATGATGTTCGTGTGCAGCAGGCGCCCGGGGATCCGCTGCAGCCAGGGCGCCAGCCCCCGGAACATGTCCTCGGAGAGCTTGGTGCGGAAGAGGATCTCGCCCATCCAGAGAAAAAGCGGCAGCGCGGTGAGGGTCCACGAGGACATCGAGCCCCACACCGTGACCGCCATCGCGTCCCCCACGGGACGCACGGTGAAGAGCTCCATGCCGATCCACGCCACGCCGAGGAGCGCCAGCCCGATCCACAGGCCGCTCGCGAGGAGCCCGAAGAGCAGGGCGACGAGGACGAGGGTGATGAGGAAGTCCATCGCGCGCTATTCCATCGGCTTCATCGCGGCTTCGGCCCGGGCGCCCGCGTGCGGGTGGCGACGGCGCAGGTGCAGGACGAAATCGTCGACCATGGCCACGAGGAGCACGATCGCGCCCGCCGCCATGGCGATCTGCGGGATCCACAGGGGCGTGGCGTCGTTGCCCTGGGAGATGTCGTTGAAGGCGTGCGACTGCCAGGCGAGGCGCACGCTGTAGACCGCCAGGGCGGCGCAGAACGCGGCGCCGACGGCGTGGGACCAGAGCTCGAGGGCTCGGGTCACGCGCGGGCCGAAGCGCTCGATGAAGAGGTTCACGCGGATGTGCTCGCCGCGCTTCAACGTATGGGCGAGGGCGAGGAAGGCCGCCGCCGCCATGCAGTAGCCCGCGTAGGCGTCGGAGCCGCGCAGGTTGAA
>DAORTX010000104.1:0-8749 GCA_035432885.1 Usitatibacteraceae bacterium | reverse complement strand
AAGACGACGTCGTCGGCGGTGAAGGGCGTGCCGTCGTGGAACCTGACGCCCTTGCGCAGGTGGAAGCGCCAGGTGGTGGCATCGACCTGCTCCCAGGAGGTCGCGAGCGACGGGACCAGCTTCAGCTGCCGGTCGCGGGCGGTGAGGCGCTCGTAGAAGTGGTACGAGAGGAGGGTGTTGATCCCCTCGTTCTGCGCGTGCGGGTCGGCGGTGAGGAAGTCGCCCTGGGAGGACCAGCGGAAAGTCTTCGCGGCCGCCGGGGCGGCCGCGAGGACGAGAGCCGCGACGGCGGCCGCCAGCAGCCGCATCGCGGCGCTACTTGATCTTCACCCAGGTCGCCTGCAGCCAGTTGTCGGGGCGGTGGATCACCGTCACCCCGGCGCGCGAGGCCCAGGGGATCACCTGCAGGTGCAGCGGGATGTGGAAGACCATGTCGTGGTGGCGCTTCATCGCCTTGTTGATCGTCTCCTGGCGATGCTTCGGATCGGTGTCGCCCTTCGCCTCGTCGATCAACGCGTCGAACTCGGGATCGCTGTAGTTGCCCCAGTTGTAGTCGCCGTCGCCCTTGTCGTTCCTGCTGTGCAGCACCGGCTGCAGCGTGAAGATCGCATCCGTCGTCGCCCCGCCCCAGCCCAGCATGTACATCGAGACGTCCATCTTCTGCGCCTTCGGGAAGAACTGCGCGCGCGGGATCGCGTTCACCTTCATGTTGACGCCGATCTTGGCGACCATGCCCGCCACCGCGACGCAGATCTTCTCGTCGTTGATGTAGCGGTTGTTCGGGCAGTCGATCGTCACCTCGAAGCCGTTCGGGTAGCCGGCCTCGGCGAGCAGCTTCTTCGCGGCGGCGACGTCGTAGGGGTAGCGCTTGTCCATGTCCTTCGGGATGCCGGCGCGCGTCGGGTTCGGCAGGTTCACCGCCGTGGGCACCGAGAGCCCGCGCATGACGGCCTTGTTGATCGCGTCGACGTCGATCGCCTGGTAGAAGGCCTGGCGCACGCGCTTGTCCTTGAACGGGTTCTTGCCCTTCACGTTGGAGTAGAGCAGCTCGTCGCGGGCCTGGTCCATGCCGAGGAAGATGATGCGGTTCTCGCGGCCCTCGTAGACGCGGATGCTCTTGTCCTGCTTCAGCTTCTCGATGTCCTGCACCGGCGGGTCGAGGACGAAGTCCAGGTCGCCCGACAGGAGGGCGGCCATGCGGGTGGCCTCCGACTTGACCGGCGAGTAGACGATCTCGGTCACGTTGCCGTCGAAGTAGCCCTTTTCCTTCAAGCCCCACCAGGCCGGGTTCTTCCTGAAGACGCTCTTCACGTCCGGCTGGCGCGAGACCAGGATGAACGGCCCGGTGCCCATGGCGTTGCGGGAGCTGTGGCTTTCCTCCTTGTTCTTGAAGTCCTGCGCCTTCTCGAGCTTGTGCTTCTCGCACCAGGCCTTGTTCATGATGAAGAGGCTGTTGGCGAGCATCTCGAGCATCACCGGGTTGGGCACGGGGGTGGTGAGCTCCACCGTGAAATCGTCGATCTTGCGGGGCACGCCCACGGCGTTGCCGTAGACGCGGAAGTTCGAGGTCTCGCCCTGGAGGCGCTTGATGGAAAAGACCACGTCGTCGGCGGTGAAGGCCGAGCCGTCCTGCCACTTCACGCCCTTCCTCAGGTTGAACACCCACACCGTCGGGCTCGTCTGCTTCCAGCTCGCCGCGAGCCCCGGGAGGATCTCCAGCTGCTTGCCGCGCGTGACCAGCGGCTCGTAGACGTGGCCGTTGATCGAGTTGGTGAGCAGCTCGTTCTGCGCGTGCGGATCGGCGGTGAGGTAGTCGCCCTGGGAGGACCAGCGAAGCGTCTTCGCGTCGGCGAGAAAGGCAAGCGAGAGGGCGATGGCGGATACGGCGATGAGCAGGGGTCGACGCATGGAAATCTCCTCGTGGAAGAGCGAGCCATGATACGCGAAGGCCCCGGCCGCCGCGCTATACTTTCCCTCTTCTGCCAGGAGGATTCGCCATGAACGCCGTCGTCGACCGCAAGGCCGCCCCGCCCGCCCTGAAGGACCCCGCGCTCTTCCGCGACCGGTGCTACGTGGACGGCGCCTGGGCCGACGCCGATTCCGGGCGCCGCTTCGAGGTGGACAACCCGGGCGACGGCACCGTGGTGGGTTCCGTCCCCGACATGGGCGCGGCGGAAACACGGCGCGCCATCGAGGCCGCCGAGCGGGCGCTGCCGGCCTGGCGGGCGATGCCGGCCAAGGAGCGCTCGAAGATCGTGCGCCGCTGGTACGAGCTCATCATGGCCAACGCCGACGACCTGGCCCTCATCCTCACCACGGAGCAGGGCAAGCCGCTGGCGGAGGCGAAGGGCGAGGTGGTCTACGGCGCCTCCTTCGTGGAGTGGTTCGCCGAGGAGGGAAAGCGCATCTACGGGGACACCATTCCCAGCCCCGCCAGCGACCGGCGGCTGCTGGTGCTGAAGCAGCCCATCGGGGTGTGCGCGGCGATCACGCCGTGGAACTTTCCCACCGCGATGATCACCCGCAAGATGGCGCCGGGGCTCGCCGTGGGCTGCACGTTCGTGTTGAAGCCCGCCGAGCAGACGCCGTTCTCCGCGCTCGCGCTGGCCGAGCTCGCGGAGCGCGCGGGATTCCCGAAAGGCGTGATCAACATGGTCACGGGAGACGCGCCGGCGATCGGCAAGGAGCTTTGCGCGAGCCCCGTGGTGAAGAAGCTCACGTTCACGGGTTCCACGGAAGTCGGCCGCATCCTCATGCGCCAGTGCGCCGACACCGTGAAGAAGATGTCGCTGGAGCTGGGCGGCAACGCGCCCTTCATCGTCTTCGACGACGCCGACCTCGACGCGGCGGCCGACGGCGCGCTCGCCTCCAAGTACCGCAACGCCGGCCAGACCTGCGTGTGCGCGAACCGCATCTACGTGCAGGACGGCGTCTACGACGCCTTCGCCCTGAAGCTCGCCGAGAAGATGAAGACGCTGAAAGTCGGCAAGGGCACCGAGGCGGGCGTGAACCTGGGGCCGCTCATCGACGCGCAAGGCCTCGCCAAGGTCGAGGAGCACGTGGCCGACGCGGTTGCCAAGGGCGCGAAGGTCGTCGTGGGCGGCAAGCGCTCGTCGCTGGGCGGGCGCTTCTACGAACCCACGCTCCTCACGGGCGTCACCCCGGAGATGAAGGTCTCCCGCGAGGAAACCTTCGGCCCCGTGGCGCCGCTCTTTCGCTTCAAGGACGAGCAGGAGGCGCTCCAGCTCGCCAACGCCACCGAGTTCGGGCTGGCGTCGTACTTCTACTCGCGCGACGTGGGCCGCGTCTTCCGCGTGGCGGAAGGCCTCGAGACGGGGCTGGTCGGCGTGAACGCGGGCGTGATCGCGAACGAGATGTCGCCCTTCGGCGGCGTGAAGCAATCGGGACTGGGGCGCGAGGGGTCCAAGTACGGCGTCGAGGATTTCCTCGAGATCAAGTACGTGTGCCTGGGGGGAATCCAGTGATGGGCGCGATGATGCAGGCGGTGAGGAACGCGGCGGCGAGCGCGCGCTTGCTGCTCGCGCTGGCCGTCGCCGCGACCTCGCTCGCCGCGACGGCGCAGCTGCGGCCCTCGCAACCCGAGCCCCCCAGCGGCTGGACGAAGAAGGACGCGATCACCGCGAAGCGCCACGTGGTGGTCGCCGCCCATCCGCTCGCGGCGCAGGCGGGCCTCGCGATCCTGGAGAAGGGCGGCAGCGCGGTCGACGCCGCGATCGCCACGCAACTCGTGCTGGGCCTCGTGGAGCCCCATGCCTCCGGGCTGGGCGGCGGGGCGTTTCTCCTGGTCCACGACGCGAAGGGCAAGCGCACGCTTGCCTACGACGGCCGCGAGACCGCGCCTTCCGGCGCCGAGCCGCGACTCTTCCTCGCCCCCGACGGCAAGCCCATGCCGTTCCAGGCGGCGGTGGTGGGCGGGCGTTCCGTGGGCGTGCCCGGCACGCCGCGCCTGCTCGAAGTCGCCCACGCGCGCCACGGCAGGCTCGCCTGGGCAAGCCTCTTCGCGCCGGCCATCGCGATCGCGGAGAAGGGCTTCCCCATGTCGCCGCGGCTCTTCACGCTCATCGGCAAGGACAAGACGCTCGCCGAGCAAGCCGCGGCCCGCGACTATTTCTTCGGCGCCGACGGGAGCCCGAAGCCCGTGGGGACGCTATTGAAGAACCCCGCCTACGCGAAGACGCTCCGCGCGATCGCCGCGAAGGGTTCCGACGCTTTCTATGAAGGCGAGATCGCCGCGGACATCGTCGCCGCCGTGCGCGGCCACCGCAACCCCGGGTCGATGGCGCTCGCCGATCTCTCGGGCTACCGCGTGCGCGACGTGGAGCCGCTCTGCGGCCTCTACCGCGCGTGGCGGCTCTGCGGCATGCCGCCGTCGTCCTCGGGCGGCATCGCGGTGCTGCAGATCCTGGGCCTGCTCGAAGGCCGCGATCTCGCCGCCGTCCGGCCGGGTTCCGCCGAGTCGGTGCACCTGCTCGCCGAGTCCGGGCGCCTGGCTTTCGCCGACCGCAACCGCTACGTGGGCGACGACCGTTTCGTCGACGTGCCGGTGGCCGGCCTCGTGGACGCGGCCTACCTCGCCTCGCGCGCGAAACTGATCGCCCCGGAGAAGTCCATGGGCCGCGCGCAGCCGGGCACGCCGCCGGGAGTGAAGCTCGCGCTCGCCGACGATCCCGTCGACGAGGTCGCGGGCACGAGCCAGATCGCCATCGTCGACGGCCAGGGCAACGCGGTCTCGATGACCACGACAATTGAAGGTTTTTTTGGATCGAAGCAGTTCGTCCGCGGCTTCCTGCTGAACAACGAGCTCACGGATTTCAACTTCCAGCCCGTGGAAGACGGCCGCGCCGTCGCCAATTCGGTCGCGCCCGGCAAGCGTCCGCGAAGCTCCATGGCGCCCTTCCTCGTCCTCGACGCGAAGTCGGGGCGCCTCGAGCAGGTGCTTGGCAGTCCCGGCGGCAGCCTCATCATCAATTACGTCGCCAAGGCCCTGGTGGCCACGCTCGACTGGAAGATGGACATGCAATCGGCCATCGCGCTCCCGAACTTCGGCAGCCGCGGGGGGCCCACGGAAATCGAGAAGGGCACGGAACTCGAAGGTGTTGCCGCGACTCTGAAGGCGATGGGTCACGACGTGCGCGCCATCGACATGACGAGCGGCCTGGCCGGCATCCGGCGCACCGCGAAGGGCTGGGAAGCCGGCGCCGACCCGAGGCGCGAGGGCGTGGCCCGAGGCCGCTAGCCCCGTCACCCATCCGAACGAACTCCCCGAAACCGACTGGAAAGGAAGCGACTTGAACAAGATTGCCGCCGTATCCGCCGTTGCCATCACCCTGGCCTCCGTTACCGCCTGCGCCCAGACGGGCATGGCCCCCGACGCCGCGGCGCCCGCCGTGGTGAAGGAACTCGTCAAGAAGGACACGAAGGAAGGCAAGGGCAAGGCCGTCGAAAAGGGCAAGGCGGTTCTCGTCGCCTACACCGGCTGGCTCTACGACCCGAAGGCGCCCGGGCAGAAGGGCGAGAAGTTCGATTCCTCCGAAGGGCGCGCCACGCCGTTCGGCTTCGTCGTCGGCGCGGGCCGCGTCATCAAGGGCTGGGACGAGGGCATTCCCGGCATGATGGAAGGCGGCAAGCGCACGCTCGTCATCCCGCCGGCGATGGGCTACGGCGCGAAGGGCGCGGGCGACAAGATCCCGCCGAACGCAACGCTGCTCTTCGAAGTGGAGCTCATCAAGATCATCAACTGATCGACGGGAGGGCCTCGCCATGCGGGTCACGAGCACGAATTTCAAGGACGGCGGGGTGATCCCCGCGGACAACGCGTTCTGCAAGCCGGACGCGAAGACCCACGCCACGCTGTCGGCGAACCGAAACCCGCAGCTCGCCTGGACCGGCGCGCCGCCGGGCGCGAAATCCTTCGCCGTGATCTGCCACGACCCGGACGTGCCCAGCAAGGGCGACGACGTGAACCAGGAAGGACGCACGGTCCCGGCCTCCCTCAAGCGCGTGGACTTCTTCCACTGGGTCCTGGTCGACCTGCCGCCCTCCGTGGGTTCGATCGCCGATGGCGAGTTCTCCTCCAGCGTCACCGCCCACGGAAAATCCGGCCCGGCCGCGGCGCACGGCGCGCGCCAGGGCACGAACGACTACACGGGCTGGTTCGCCGGCGACCAGGACATGGGCGGCAACTACTTCGGCTACGACGGACCCTGCCCGCCGTGGAACGACGAGATCCCGCACCACTACGTGTTCACGGTCTTCGCGCTCGACGTGGCGAAGCTCGCGGTCGAGGGAAACTTCACCGGCGCCCAGGCGCGCGAGGCGATGCGTGGGCACGTCCTCGCGCAAGCCGCGATCACCGGCCGCTACTCGCTCAACCCCGCCGTGACGCTCTAGTGGCGATCGGCATTCTCGTCATCGGCGACGAGATCCTCTCCGGCAAGCGCCAGGACAAGCACTTCGCGAAGGTGATCGAGATTCTCGGCAAGCGCGGCCTCGAGCTGGGCTGGGCCGAGTACCTGGGCGACGACCCGGCGCGGATCACCGCGACCCTCCGGCGCACGTTCGCCACCGACGACCTCGTGTTCTCCTTCGGCGGCATCGGCGCCACGCCCGACGACCACACGCGCCACTGCGCGGCGAAGGCGCTGGGCCTGCCTCTCGAGCGCCATCCCGGGGCCGTGCGGGAACTGGAAGCGCGCTTCGGCGAGGAGGCCTATCCCCGGCGCGTGCTGCTCGCGGAATTCCCGAAGGGCGCGGACCTCGTGCCCAACCCCGTCAACCGCGTCGCGGGCTTCAGCGTGGCGAAGCACTATTTCCTGCCGGGCTTTCCCGAGATGGCCTGGGCGATGATGGAATGGGCGCTCGACACGAAGCACCGCGCGCTCTTCCGCGACCGGCTTCCCCTCGAGGAGGCGATCATCGTGGACGGCGCCGGCGAGACCGACCTGCTGGAGATCATGAACGCGGTGGTGCGCGACTACCCGGAGCTCAAGCTCTCCAGCCTGCCCGCCTTTTCCACGGGCGGGGCGCGCATCATCGAGCTCGCGGTGCGCGGCGACCCGGCGCGCGTGCCGGTGGCGATGGCGTACGTCCGCGACGCGATCGGCAAGCTCGGGTATGCCTTCACCGAGCGGTTGCCGAAGCCGGCAGGCGCCGCGCCATGATCCGGGGCGCCGTCGCCCTCGGGCGGGCCGCATGGCTCGCGAGCCTGGCGCTTTCCGCTGCGCCGGCGTGGGCCGACGAGGCGGCCGCGTGGGCGGCGCTGAAGGCGGGCGGGCACGTGGCGCTCATCCGGCACGCCGCCACGGAGCCGGGCCTGGGCGACCCGAAGGGCTACCGGATGGACGACTGCGCGTCGCAGCGAAACCTCTCGGAGAAGGGCCGGGCGGAATCGCGGCGGATCGGCGAGCGTTTCCGCGCCGAGGGCATCCGCGTGGAGCGGGTCTACACGAGCCCGTGGTGCCGCTGCCGCGATACCGCCCTGGAGGCCTTCGGCAAGGCCATGGACTGGACCGCGCTCGGGAGCTTCTTCGACGAGCCGCACCGCGAGCCGCGCATGACGGAGCGCGTGAAGCAGCGCATCGGCCGCTATTCCACGCTGAAGCCCAAGGGCACGGTGGTGATGGTCACGCACAACGTGAACATCGCCGCCCTCACGCGGCTCTCCATCGGCACGGGCGAGATCGTGGTCGTGCGCCCCGACGGCTGCTGCGGGCTGAAGGTGGTCGGGCGGGTCGCGATCCCCTAGCGGATGAAGCGCAGCTGGCTCGCGATCTCCGCGATGGCCGGCACCTTGCGTTCGTCGAAGACGGCCTTGTTCTCCTCGAAGAGGTTGCGGCCCTTCGTGTCGATCGAGACGATGAGCGGCCCGAATTCCTTCACGCGGCACACCCACAGCGCCTCGGGCATGCCCAGGTCCAGCCACTCGACGCGCTCGATCGCCTCGACCTGGGTCGCCGCGAGCACCGCGCAGCCGCCCGGGAAGACGCAGTGCAGCGCCTTGTGGACCCGGCACGCCTCGGCGGTGTCCGCGCCCATGCCGCCCTTGCCGACGATGATCTTCACGCCCGTGGACTCGATGAACGCCTTCTCGAAGCGCTCCATGCGCATGCTGGTGGTGGGGCCGATGGCGACGATCTTCCAGCCGCCGTCCTCCTTCACGACGATGGGGCCGGCGTGGAAGATCGCGTTGCCGCGAAGGTCGACGGGAATCTCGCGGCCCAGTTCCACCAGGCGGCGGTGGCCCACGTCGCGGCAGGTGACGAGCAGGCCGCTCAGGTGGATCACGTCGCCGACTTCGAGCGAGGCGATGTCCTCGTCACGAACGGGCGTGGAGAGGATTCGCTTCACAGGACGACTCCCTTGTGCGAGGTGATCTCGTAGGAAAGGTCGGGCATCACGCGGATGGTGCCGCGGCGGTGCGCCCAGCAGCCGACGGAGACGCCCACGCCGATGGTGGACGGGTGCCGGGCCGAGGACTCGATGTGCACGCCCATCACCGAGGAGCTGCCCGAGAGTCCCTGGGGCCCGATGCCCACCTCGTTCAGCCCGCGCTCGATCAGCGTTTCCATCTTCGCCGCGTCCGGATCGGGGTGGCGCGAGCCGATGGGCCGCAGGATCGCGCGCTTGGAGAGCACGGCGGCGGTCTCCACCGAGGTGGAAATTCCCACGCCGACCAGCAGCGGCGGGCAGGCGTTCACGCCGTAGGAGGTGATCACGTCGAAGACGAACT
>DAORTX010000103.1:0-8840 GCA_035432885.1 Usitatibacteraceae bacterium | reverse complement strand
CGCCGAACTGGCCGGCGCCGCCGGTCTGCTTCTTGTGCCGGCAATGGCCCTCGGCCTTCTTCGTGATCGTCTCGCGGTAGGCGATCTTGGGCGGCTTCGTGTCGACTTCCAGCTTGTAGAGCGTGCTCATCTTCTCCAGCTTCACGCGCATGTGCAGCTCGCCCAGGCCGCGCATCACGGTCTCGTGCGTGGTGGGATGGCGCTCGATCCACAGGCACGGGTCCTCGATCTCGAGCTTGTGCAGGACGTCGAAGAGGCGCTGCTCGTCGCCCTTCTTCTTCGTCTCCACGGCGATGGAGTGCATCGGCGTGGGGAAGTCGAGCGAGCGCAGGCGGATGTTGTCCTCGTCGTGGGAGTCGTGCAGCACGGCGTTGAACTCGATGTCGTCCACCTTCGCCACCGCGCCCAGGTCGCCCGGGACCAGTTCGCCCACCTCGACGTAGTCCTTGCCCTGGACCGAATAGAGGTGGCCCACCTTGAACGGGCGCTTGCCGTCGCCGATGTAGAGCTGGGAATCCTTCGTGATCGTGCCCTGGTGGACGCGGAAGTAGGCGACCTTTCCCACGTAGGGATCCACCACGATCTTGAAGACGTGCGCGAGCACGTGCTTCGCGGGGTCGGGCTCGGCATGGAATTCCTCGCCTTCCGTCGTGTCGCTCCTCACGAAGGGCGGCGGGTTGCCCTCGGTCGCGTTGGGGGCGAGTCGCGAGAGGATTTCCAGGAACTGGGGGACGCCCGCGCCGGTCTTCGCCGAGACGAAGCACACGGGCACGAGGTGGCCCTCGCGAAGCGCCTTCTCGAAGGGCGCGTGCAGCTGCTCGGGCTTGAGATCCTCGCCCTGCTCGAGGTAGAGGGTCATCAGGTCCTCGTCCACCTCGACCACCTGCTCGATGATCGCCGTGTGCGCGGCCTTCACGCCGACGAAGTCGGCGTCGCCGTCGGGCGTGAAGAAGCAGTCGACCACGTCCGCGCGGTTGTGGGCCGGCAGGTTGATCGGCAGGCATTCCTTGCCGTAGTGGTCCTGGAGCTTTCTCAGCAGACCGGGAAGGTCGACGTTGTCCGCGTCGATCTTGTTCACCACGATCATGCGGCACAGGCCCCGGTTCTTCGCCCACTTCATCATGCGGGTGGTGTTCAGCTCGATGCCGTTCTGCGCATTGATCACGACGACCGCGGTCTCCACCGCGGCGAGTGCCGCGATCGACTGGCCGGCGAAGTCGGGCATGCCGGGCGTGTCCACGAGGTGGATGTGCATGTCCTCGTAGGTGAAGTTGACGAGCGACGCGGCGAGCGAATGCCCGTATTCCTTCTCCATCGGATCGAAGTCGCAGACCGTGGAGCCCTTCTCGACGGTCCCGGGAGCGGCGATCGCCCCGGACTTCCACAGCAGGGCCTCGGCGAGGGTCGTCTTGCCGGAGCCGCCGTGGCCCACGAGCGCAAGGGTGTGGATGGATTCGGTGGTGTGCTTCGGCACGGTGCTTTTCTCCGTCTTGGGTGTCGGATCGTTCCTCGACCGGGGGGAACGGGGGTTCGCGGGAGGGGGTTGTGGTTCCGGGGGGCTCTGCGACCTTCTGACCCTTGAATTTACACTTTCCGGGGCGATCGCGCCTGCGGCAGGAACAAGCCCAGCAGATCGTTCAGGAACCGCCGGCCCAGCGGCGTCGGGCGAATGGCGAAGGCGTCGCGCTCGAGAAGGCCGGCCGCCTGCGCCTTCGCGAGCGGGGCCTCCACGGCCGCCAGCGTGAGCCCGGTGCGCTCGGCAAAGAGCGGGATCGCGAAGCCCTCGGCGAGGCGCAGCGCGTTCATCAGGAACTCGAAGGGCAGTTCCGCCGCGGGAACGTCCCGGCTTTCCTGGATCGCGTCGCCGGCGAGCGCTGCGTCCTGGTAGGCCTTCGGCTGGCGAAGGCGCGTCTCGCGGGTGACGCGGTCCGCGAACGAGAGCTTGCCGTGGGCGCCGGCGCCGACGCCGAGGTAGTCGCCGAAGCGCCAGTAGTTCAGGTTGTGGCGCGAGCCCCTGCCGGGCTTCGCGAACGCCGAGGTCTCGTAGTGGCCGTAGCCCGCCTGCGCGAGGGCCGCCTCGATCGCCTCCTGCATCGCCGCGGCCGAATCGTCGTCGGGAAGCGCCGGCGGGTAGCGGTGGAACACGGTGTTGGGCTCGAGCGTGAGGTGGTAGGCCGAGAGGTGCTGCGGCGCGAAGCCGATGGCCGTGCGGATGTCGGCGAGCGCCGCTTCCACGGACTGGCCCGGCAGCGCGTACATGAGGTCGAGGTTCACGTTGTCGAACGTGGCGAGCGCGATCTCGACGGCCCGCCTCGCCTCGCCCGCGTCGTGGACGCGGCCGATGGCGCGCAGCCGCTCGTCGTCGAAGCTCTGGATGCCCACCGAGAGCCGGTTCACGCCCGCGGCGCGGAAGTCGCGGAACTTCTCCTGCTCGAACGTGCCGGGGTTGGCCTCGAGCGTGATCTCGGCGTCGGGCTCCACCGTGAGCAGCGTGCGCGCGGCCGTGAGCAGGCGGTCGATCGCCTTGGCGGAAAAGAGGCTCGGCGTGCCCCCGCCCACGAAGATCGCGTGCACGCGCCGGCCCCACACGCGGGGCACGCTCGCCTCGAGATCCCGCACCACGGCGTCCACGTAGCGCGATTCGGGGACCTCGCCCCGGGCCTCGTGGGAATTGAAGTCGCAGTAGGGGCACTTCTTCAGGCACCACGGCACGTGGAGGTAGAGCGTGAGCGGCGGAAGCGCGGCCAGGCGCACGCGCCCCGGCGGCGGCACGGTCACGGGCTTCACGCCCGGCTCAATTCCCGCCCTGGAGCCGCGCGGCCAGGCGCTGGAGCGCAATGGCGCGGTGGCTCACGCGGTTCTTCTGCGCGGCCGGCAATTCGGCCGCGGTGCGCCCCAGCGCGGGCAGCAGGAAATGCGGGTCGTAGCCGAACCCGCCCGTGCCCCGGGGCGCCTGCGAAATCTCGCCGTGCCAGCGACCCTCGGTGATCACCGGCTCGGGATCGTCGGCGGAGCGCACGAGGACGATCACGCAGACATAGTGCGCGCCGCGATCGCCTTGCCCCGCGAGCCGCTCGACGAGAAGCGCGTTGTTCGCGCGGTCGCGCTCCTGCCGCGTGCCATGGCGGCCGGCGAAATACGCCGAATGCACGCCGGGGGCGCCGCCCAGCGCGTCGACGCACAGTCCCGAATCGTCGGCGAGCGCCGCGAGCCCGGTGTGCCGGGCGCCGTTTCTCGCCTTGGCGAGCGCGTTCTCCACGAAGGTGTGGTGCGGCTCTTCGGCCTCGGGGACGCCGAGCGACTCCTGGGGAACCGCCTCGTATCCCAGCGGCGCCAGGATCGCGCAGATCTCGGCCACCTTGCCGGCGTTGTTGCTCGCGATGACGAGCCGCTTCACGCGAGCGAGGCCTTCTGCATCCGGACGATGTCCGCGATCCCGGCCGCGGCGAGCGAAAGCAGGCGGTCCATCTCGTCGCGCGAGAAGGGCGCCCCTTCGGCCGTCCCCTGCACCTCGACGAAGCCGCCGGCCCCGGTCATCACCACGTTCATGTCGGTGTCGCAGGCGGAGTCCTCCGCGTAGTCGAGGTCGAGGCAGGGCGCGCCGCCCACGATGCCCACGGAGACCGCGGCCACGAAATCGCGGACGGGCTCCCGGGTGACGAGTCCCTTCGCCTTGAGCCAGGACACGGCGTCGGCGAGCGCCACCATGGCGCCGGTGATCGAGGCGCAGCGCGTGCCGCCGTCGGCCTGCAGCACGTCGCAATCGATCGTGACCTGGCGCTCGCCCAGGGCGCCGAGGTCGGTCACGGAGCGCAGCGCGCGCCCGACGAGACGCTGGATTTCCTGCGTGCGCCCCGACTGCTTGCCCGCGGCCGCCTCGCGGGCCCCGCGCGTGTGCGTGGCGCGCGGCAGCATCCCGTACTCCGCGGTGACCCAGCCCGAACCCTTGCCGCGCAGGAAGGGCGGCACCTTCTCCTCGACGCTCGCGGTGCAGAGCACGCGGGTCTCGCCGAACTCGACGAGAACGGAGCCCTCCGCGTGGCGGGTGAAATGGCGCGTGAGGCGAAAGGGGCGGAGAGCGTCCGCCGCGCGGTCCTGGAAACGGGGCATGGGAGAACCTTCGTCGATTGCTAGCGGGGAACCTTCTTGATCGCGCTCTGGATCTCGGCGATCGCCTTCTCGATCTCCTCCTCGGTCACGTCCTCCATGACGACGGGACGCTCGAGATCCATGGTGTTCGAGGAGGTGGTGAAGTGCTCGCTGTCCATGACCTCGGTGTCGACCTGGCGCGGGTCGTCCTGCGCCTCCCAGGTCATCGCGACGACCGACAGGTTGTCGGACTGGCCGGCGGCGCGCTTCTGGGCCTCGGTGAGCAGCCCCGGCAGCAGGCCCACGACGTCCTGCTTCCTCAGCAGGGTCGCGATGAGGGCGGCGGGAATCTGGCCCCAGAAGCCGTCGGTGGAGATGAGGACCGTGTCGCCCGTCTGCAGCGCGAACTCGGCCCCCACGGCGATGACGGGCGGCACCACGCCGCCAAGGCAGCTGAAGATCTTGTTGCGCTCGGGGTGCGTGGCCGCGGCCTCCGCCGAGAGCAGCCCCGAGTCGATCATCTGCTGCACGCGGGAATGGTCCTGGGTGGCGGCGGCGAGCTTGCCGCCGCGCAGCACGTAGAGCCGCGAGTCGCCCGCGTGCGCCCAGTACGCCATTCCACCCTGGACGATGCAGACCACGCAGGTCGTGCGCGGGGATTCGAGGAGGTTCTCGGCCACGGCGTGGGAGACGATCGCGCGGTGGGCGGCATTGATCACCGACACCAGGAAATCCGACGGGCGCCGCAGCCGGTTCCTCGCCTCCTGCTGGAAGAGCCGCGTGATCTCGGTCACCGCGATCTCGGCCGCCACCTCGCCCTGCATGTGCCCGCCCATCCCGTCGGCAACCACCATCAGCAGCACGTCCTTGCTGTAGGTGTAGCCGACGCGGTCCTCGTTGCCCGAGCGGTCGCCCTGGCGGCTGTCCTGGAAGATGGTGAAGCGCATGTGGTCTCGGCCCGGGCTACTTCGTGAAGAACTTCGAGATCGGCTTGTTCAGGGTGTCGAAGAAACCGCGCCGGCCGGCGCCCGCGGGCTCGATCATGAGCAGCTTCTGCAGCTCGAACGCGGTCTGCGGCCGCGCGAGGTGGTCGAGGTTGAGGCAGGCGTCGACGATGGAGAAGAGCTCGTCGGAATAGCCCTGGCGGGCGAGTGTCCGAAGCGGGATCAGGCGGTCCTTCTCCAGCCGCGCGTCGGCCGCCTGGGGCGGGGTGCCGGCGATGCAGGTGTAGAGCGTGGCGCCCACGGAATAGATGTCGCTCCACGGCCCCAGCCGCCCCGGCTCGAACTTGTACTGCTCGGGGGCGGCGAACCCCGCGGTGTACATGGGCTTGAGCTTGGTCGGCTCGTCGGAGAGCGTGATCCGCGCCGCGCCGAAATCGAGCAGCACCGGCCGCCCGTCCATCGCGATGTAGATGTTGGCGGGCTTGATGTCCAGGTGCAGCAGCTTGTTCGCGTGCACCTCGCGCAGCCCGTTCATCAGGTGGATGAAGATGCGCCGCATGAAGGTCTCGGTGAACTCGGCGCGGTTTCGCTGGATGTGGAACTGGAGCGTGCGCCCGCGCACGTACTGCATGACCATGTAGCAGGTCTCGTTGGCGCGGAAGAAATTCTCCACGCGCACGACGTTCGGGTGCGAGATGAGCGCGAGCGCCCTTCCTTCCTCGAAGAAGCACTTCAGGCCGTGGCGGAAGGTCGAGAGGTTCGCCTCGTCCTCGATCCGCACCTCCGTTCCCTCGGCGCGAAGCGCCAGGGACGCGGGCAGGTATTCCTTGATCGCGAACGGCGTCTGGCTCTCGTCCTGGGCCAGATAGACGATGCTGAAACCGCCGGACGATAGGGGCTTGTCGATGCGGTAGCCGTTGAGGACATAGCCACCCGGCAACGGCTGGTTCACCTGCGAAGGCATGGGATGCGGAGGTTCCGCTATAATTCGCAGCATTGTCGGCAATCGAAAACGGCTTGTAAAGGCGCGAACGCAAAGGAGTTTTTGATTTCGCGCGATTCTTCGGCCCGATTGCCGTTCCATTCCGATCGAAACGAGCGCGCCATGATCGCCAGCATGACCGGCTTTGCCGCCGCCACCCGCGAAGTGCCCGGCGGGCAGCTGGCCGTGGAACTCAAGAGCGTGAACCACCGCTATCTCGAGTTCCAGTGCCGCCTCGCCGAGGACCTGCGCGCTCTCGAGCCCGTGCTTCGGGAGGCCGCTGCCGCCGGGCTCACCCGCGGCAAGGTCGATTGCCGGCTCACGTTCACGCCCGCGACCGCCGGCGAGCGCGCCCTGGTTCCCGAGGCCGCGGCGATGGCCGCGCTGGCCGAGGCTTCCGCGCGCGTGGCGGCCGCGTTTCCCCAGGCGAGGCCCCTATCGGTGTCCGACGTGCTGCACTGGCCGGGCGTGCTCGCAGGCTCCGACGTGGCCGTCGACCGGATCCGCGAGGACGTGGCGAAGATCGCCGCGCAGGCCGTGGCGGAGCTCTCGCTCACGAGGCGCCGCGAGGGCGAGAAGCTCGCCGCGGTCCTTCGCGACCGCCTGGAATCCATGGCCGCGCTCGTGACCAGGGCGCAGCCGCTGATGCCCGGGGTGATGAAGGCCTTCCGCGAAAAGCTCGCGGCGAAGCTCGCGGAAGCCGGCGCGGCGCCCACGGACGAGCGAATCCAGCAGGAAGTCGTGCTCTACGCGGCGCGCATCGACGTGGACGAGGAGCTCGAGCGCCTCGGCGCCCACGTGGCCGAGTTCCGCCGCGTGCTCGACAAGGGCGGCGCCTGCGGCAAGCGCCTGGACTTCCTCTGCCAGGAACTCAACCGCGAGGCGAACACGCTGGGGTCGAAGTCGGTCTCCTCCGACATGACGGCGATCTCGGTGGAGCTGAAGGTCCTGATCGAGCAGATGCGCGAGCAGGTGCAGAACATCGAGTAGCCGGCGTTCGTCACGCCTTTTCGGGGATTCGATACATGGCCGGCGATCTCTTCGTCGTGGTGGCGCCCTCGGGGGCGGGCAAGACCAGCCTCGTGAACGCGATGCTCGCGGTCGAGCAGGGCATCCGCCTGTCCGTCTCGCACACCACGAGGACGCCGCGCGAAGGCGAGGTCGAGGGGCGCGAGTACCACTTCGTCTCCCGCGGCGACTTCGAGACGATGATCGCCGCGGGCGATTTCCTGGAGCATGCCGAGGTCTACGGCAACTACTACGGCACGTCGCGCCGGTGGATCGAGGCCGAGCTCGCGAGCGGCCACGACGTGCTGCTCGAGATCGACTGGCAGGGCGCGAGGCAGGTGCGAAAGCTCTTCCCGGGCGTGGTCGGCATCTTCGTGCTGCCTCCCTCGATCGAGGAGTTGCGCCGTCGCCTGACGGCGCGCGGCAAGGACGCCGCGGAGACCATCGAAAGGCGCATGGCCAGCGCCCGCGAGGAAATCTCGCATGTTCTTGAATTTGAATATATAATTGTCAATGAGGTATTCGATGTCGCAGTAGCGGACCTGCAGGCGGTGGTGCGCGCGGCGCGTCTTTCGCGGGATCGGCGGCAAAACCGCCTGTCGCGCCTTCTCGATGAATTCAGGTAACGGAGATCACCATGGCCCGCATCACGGTCGACGACTGCATCAAGTACTTCTCCAACCGCTTCGAGCTCACCCTCGCGGCGACGAACCGGGCGCGGCAGATCGCGCTGGGCGCCTCGCCCATGGTGGAAGCCAACCGGGACAAGCCCTGCGTCGTGGCGCTGCGCGAGATCGCCGGCGGCAAGGTGGGCAAGGAGCTCCTCAACCCGCCCGTGCCGACACCGCCGGTCCTGTGAACTGAACCATGTCCCTCCCCGGCGCCGGGACGGTCGCGGGGGGCCTCGAGGGCCCGGGTGCGACGCCGCCCGGCCCCGACGCGTCGGAGTTGTCGTCCTGCCTGGGCTACCTGAAGCCCGAGGACATCGGGCAGATCGAGCGGGCCTACGAGACGGCCCGCGCCGCGCACGCCGGGCAGTACCGCAAGAGCGGCGAGCCCTACGTCACCCATCCGCTCGCGGTGGCGAAGATCCTCGCGGAATGGCACCTGGACCCGCAGGCGCTCATGGCCGCGCTGCTGCACGACGTGGTCGAGGACACGCACACCACCAAGTCCGAGATCGCCCGGCGCTTCGGAAAGCCCGTGGCGGATCTCGTCGACGGCGTCTCGAAGATCGACCGCATCGAATTCGCCACGCTCCAGCACGCGCAGGCCGAGAATTTCCGCAAGATGCTCCTCGCGATGGCCCGCGACGTGCGCGTCATCCTCATCAAGCTGGCCGACCGCCTGCACAACATGCGCACCCTGGACGCGGTGCACGCGGAGAAGCAGGAGCGGATCGCGCGCGAGACGATCGACATCTATGCCCCCATCGCCAACCGCCTGGGGTTGAACGCGATCTACTACGAGCTGGGCGACCTGGGCTTCCGCTACCTCCATCCGAACCGCTTTCGGGTGCTGGAGAAGGCGCTCAAGCGCGCGCGCGGCAACCGGCGAGACGCCGTGGGCAAGCTGACCGAGGCGATCCGGGAGCGGCTGAAGGACTTCCACGTCGAGGCGCAGGTGCACGGCCGCGAGAAGCACATCTCGTCGATCTACCGCAAGATGCAGGAGAAGAACATCTCGTTCTCCGAGGTGTTCGACATCTACGGCTTCCGCATCATCGTGCCCGACGTCTCGGCCTGCTACCTCGCGCTGGGGGCGCTGCACACGCTCTACAAGCCCATTCCCGGCAAGTTCAAGGACTACATCGCGAT
>DAORTX010000102.1:7474-8855 GCA_035432885.1 Usitatibacteraceae bacterium | reverse complement strand
CACAAGTCCTCGATCGACGAGATCCTGGAGGTTTCCGGCTACGTGGCCCGCGGCGATCTCGCCTTCGTGCCCCACTACGAGCCGCCCAAGCGCCACGGGAGCCTCGAGGAGTACCCGTTCAACTTCATCGACTACAAGTCGAGGCTGAACCGCGAGGGCCGCTCGCAGAACCTGCCGTGGTACCAGGAGTTCAAGAAGGTCGATCCGGGCGACGTCTCCTGGGACGACGTCCTCAAGATGAACCCCGCCGACGGCGCGAAGCTGGGGCTCAAGTCCGGCGACCTGGTGAAGATCAGCTCGCTCGCGGGCTCCATCGTCGCGAAGCTGAAGCTCTGGGAGGGCGTGCGTCCCGGCACGGTTGCGAAGTGCTACGGCCAGGGCCACTGGGCCTACGGCCGCGTGGCCACCGGAAGCCTCGGCAAGGCGGCGACCCGCGGCGGCAACAACAACGAGATCCTGGTCGACGACTATGACCGGCTGAGCGGCGCCACGGCCCGCAACGGCGGGTTCACGGGCGTGCGGATCCAGAAGGCCTGAGCCCAACCGACGAGCGACTAGGAGACGACAATGAGATTCGGAATGGTCATCGACCTGCAACGCTGCGTGGGATGCGGAGCCTGCGCCTTCGCCTGCAAAGCCGAGAACAACACCCGCACCCGCGGCGACGGCCAGAGCTTCAACTGGGCCGATTTCACGATGAAGACCGAGGGAACATTCCCGAACGTCTCGCACTGGGTGATGCCGGTGCTGTGCAACCACTGCTCGGACGCGCCCTGCGTGAAGGTCTGCCCGACGGAACCCAAGGCGATGTTCAAGACGCCCGAGGGCGTCACCATGCACGACACCGAACTGTGCATCGGCTGCCGCCGCTGCCAGCGCGCGTGCCCGTACAGCAGCCGCGAACTCGGCCTCGAGAGCCTGGAAGGCGAGACCTACAGCGTGATCAGCTTCAACCCCGAGGACAAGCCCGTGCAGCCCTTCTGGGCCGACAAGACCGCGGCGATCCCGGGCTGCACCAGCGCCCCGGCGGACATCGCCAAGGCGGCCGGCGCGGCGACGCCGACGCTCAACGCCTTCGTCGAAGGCAACATGCTCGCGGTGCGCAAGGAAGGCGTGGTTGAGAAGTGCACCTTCTGCTACCACCGCACGAGCAACGGGCTGCAGCCGGCCTGCGTGGAAGTCTGCCCCTCGAAGGCGCGCATCTTCGGCGACCAGGACGACCCGAACGCCGAGATCGCGAAGGTGCTCAAGGCGCACAAGTCCTTCCGCCTCCAGGAAGACAAGGGCACGAAGCCGAACGTGCACTACATCAACAAGTACAGCGCCCGGACCTGATCCCGGCTCGCGCTAGACTGGGGGCGGGATCATCCCGCCCCCTTTT
>DAORTX010000102.1:0-7374 GCA_035432885.1 Usitatibacteraceae bacterium | reverse complement strand
CGGACCTGATCCCGGCTCGCGCTAGACTGGGGGCGGGATCATCCCGCCCCCTTTTCCTTGAGGAGTCCCCATGAACGCCCCCGACACGGAGACCGGCGCCGCCCGCGAGGACCTTTGCCGGTTCCTGGCCGCGTGCTATTACGAGCCGGGCCCCGAGTTCACCGAGGAAAAGCTGTTCGCCTCCCTGCACGCCGCCGCGGACCGCATCGACCCGGCGCTCGCGGACATGGCGAAGCGGTTGGGCGAGGCCTTCGCCGGGGACGGGCTCGAGACGCTCCTCGTCGACTACACGCGCCTCTTTCTCGGTCCCGTCGATGCCCCGGCGCGACCCTACGGCTCGATCTGGCTCGGCAAGGACAAGCTCACGATGCAGGACTCCACGATGGCCGTGCTCGCGCTCTACGAGGAGGGCGGTTTCGATCTCGCCGAAGATTTCCGGGAACTGCCGGACCACGTCGCGGCCGAGCTGGAGTTCCTCTACCTGCTGCTCTTTCGCGAGCACCGCGCGCGCCGGGATGGGCAGCCGCAGGCGCTCTCGGCGGCGACCGACCTCAAGCGCCGGTTTCTCGACGAGCATCTCGGGCGCTGGGCGGGACCTTTCGCCGAAGCCCTGTCGGCCGGCGCGCAGACCGGCTTCTATCGCGAGCTGGGCGTGCTGACCGGGCGCTTCGTCGCGATGGAAGCGCAGCGGGCCGCCGCCTGAGGCTCCGGGGAGACGACCGTGTCGCGACCCGTCGATCGGGACCCGGGCGACGCTGGATCGGCCAGCACCCCGCCTTCGTGCCTTCTTCGCGCCTGGGCGAGCCACGAACCCGAATTGCGCGGCTTCCTGGAACGCCGCGCGGCCGATCCGAGCCTCGCCGACGACCTCCTCCAGGAAGTCTTTCTCAAGGCGATGCGCCAGGGCGTGAACTTCTGCGAGGTCGAGAACACCCGCGCGTGGCTGTTCCGGGTGGCGAGAAACGCCCTGGTCGACCACGCGCGGCTGTCGAAGGCGACGGTCGAATTGCCCGAAGACCTTGCGCAGGAGGAGGGCGAGGAATTCGCGCCCGTGGACCGCCTGACCGAATGCCTTGGCAGGGTCCTCGCCGAGATGCCGGCCGAAGACGCCGAGATCCTGCGCCGCTGCGACCTCGAGGGCATGAAGCAGGCGGATTTCGCGCGCGCCCGCGGCCTTGGCCTGCCGGCGGCGAAATCGCGGCTCCTTCGGGCGCGGGCTCGCCTGCGCAAATCCCTCTCCGAGGCCTGCCGGGTGAGCTTCGACGAGCAGGGAAAAGTCTGTTGCTTCGTGCCTCGCCCGCCCCGCTGAGGCCGCCGGGCCCCGCGTGACCTGAATCCTTTTGCGGGCCCGTTCGTCTTCAGGGCATGGAGAACAGGATTCGGGGGCAACGATGAACGCAGTGGTCGCACGATGGCCGTCCCGCCATCCGCGCGCATTCCTGGCCGGCGGGGCGGTGCTCTGGGCCGGGCTCTACCTCGCGCTGGCGCCGCTGTCGGAGGCCGTGGTCTCCGCCCTTCCGTGGGAGCGGGCGAGCCGCCTGGGCGGCGCGCTGCAGTTCTTCCTCTACGACACCCCGAAGGTCCTGCTGCTGCTCGCCGCGATCGTGTTCGCCATGGGGATGGTGAACTCCTGGTTCACGCCGGAACGCACCCGCGCGCTCCTCGCGGGCCGGACCGAGGGCGCGGCGAACGTCATGGCCGCGGGCCTGGGCATCGTGACGCCCTTCTGCTCCTGCTCCGCCGTGCCGCTCTTCATCGGCTTCGTGCAGGCCGGCGTGCCGCTCGGCGTGACGTTTTCCTTCCTCATCGCCGCGCCGATGGTGAACGAGGTGGCGCTCACGCTCCTCTTCGCGCTGTTCGGCTGGAAGGTGGCGCTCCTCTATCTCGGCCTGGGCCTCGCGGTGGCCATCGTGGCCGGATGGACGATCGGCCGCCTGAAGATGGAGCGCCATCTCGAGGACTGGGTCCGGGACATGCCCCGCGTGCGCGCGAGCGCCGGCGACGACGGCATGACGCTCGGCGAGCGCATCGAGGCCGGGTACGCGAGCGTGCGCGAGATCGTCGGCAAGGTGTGGCCCTACGTGGTCGCCGGCATCGCCGTCGGCTCGGCGATCCACGGCTACGTCCCGGAGGATTTCATGGCGGCGATCATGGGGCGCGAGGCCTGGTGGTCCGTGCCGCTGGCCGTGCTGGTGGGCGTGCCGCTGTACGCCAATGCGGCGGGGATCATTCCGATCGTCGAGGCGCTGCTCGCCAAGGGCGCGGCGCTGGGCACGGTGCTCGCCTTCATGATGAGCGTGATCGCCCTGTCCTTGCCCGAACTGGTGATCCTGCGAAAGGTGCTCCGGATGCGGCTCATCGCCACGTTCGTCGCGGTCGTGGCCACCGGGATCCTGCTGGTCGGCTTCGTCTTCAACGCCCTGCTCTAGGAGAATGACCATGGAAGTGAAGGTGCTCGGGTCGGGATGCGCGAACTGCCGCAGTACGGCGGCCCTGATCGAACAGGTCGCGGCCGAGCGCGGCGTCGCGATCAGCCTGCTGAAGATCGAGGACATGCCGGCCATCGTCGCCCACGGGGTGATGAGGACGCCGGGCGTGGTGGTCGACGGGCGAGTCGTCCACGCGGGCGGCGTGCCCTCGCGCGAGAAAGTCCAGGGCTGGTTCGACGCGCCGCCGGCCTAGGCGGGGACTCGCGCTCGCGGGACGCCCGGGCCGCACGGTAGGATGGGGCCTTGCCGCCGCGCTTCACCCAAGCGCGGCCGCCCATCACGAGAAGAGGCCGTAGCCATGGCGATCACCAAGTACGATGCCCTGCTGGAAGCCAAGCGCGATACGGTGCTGGAGGAGCTGCGGCAGGCCGAGTCGTCCGCGGCGCCGGTTGCGCTCGACCAGAGCGCCGTGGGGCGCCTGTCGCGAATCGACGCCATGCAGCAGCAGGCCATGGCCTTGAACCACGTGCAGCGCCTTCGCACCGAGTTGCGCAAGGTGGATGCGGCGATCGACCGCCTCGCGGCGGGCTCCTACGGGATCTGCTGCCGCTGCGACGAGAAGATGACGCCCGAGCGGCTGCAGGTCGATCCCGCGGCGCCCTTCTGCCAGGAATGCATCGACGAGACGTCGCCGCCCCGGGATCCGGCCTGACGAAGGCCTGAAGAGGGCCCGGCAGGGGCGCTCAGTCCGCGACGGCCTGGCCGTGCTCGCGGACCGCGGCCGCGATGGAATCGGCCAGCGATCGCACGTTGGCCGCGTCCTCGCCCTCGACCATCACCCGGATGACCGGCTCGGTGCCCGAGGGACGAAGCAGCACGCGACCCCGGCCGGCGAGGCTCGCCTCGGCGATGGAGACCGCGTCGCGAACGCGGGCGCCCGACATCGCGTCGGCGCCCCGCGCCTGCCGCACGTTCACGAGCACCTGCGGCAGGAGCGAGAGCTCGCGCGTGAAGTCGCCCAGGGTCTGGCCGGCCGCGACCAGGGCTTCCAGCACCTGCAGCGCGGAGATGATCGCGTCCCCGGTCGAGTGGCAATCGAGGAAGAGCAGGTGCCCGGAGTTCTCGCCGCCGCACTCCCAGCCCTTCTCGTGCAGGAGCTCGAGCACGTAGCGGTCGCCGACCTTCGCGCGCGCGAAGTCGATGCCCAGCTCGCCCAGGCGCCGCTCGAGGGCGAAGTTGGTCATGAGCGTTCCCGCCACGCCGCCGCGAAGGCGCCCGATCTCGTGGCGGTGCTTCACGATCGCGTACAGGAGCTGGTCGCCGTCGAAGAGCCGCCCGTCGTGATCGGCCATGGCGAGGCGGTCGCCGTCGCCGTCGAAGGCGATGCCGAAATCCGCGCCGTGCTCCACCACCGCTTCGGCGAGCGTGGCGGGGTTCGTGGCGCCGCAGGCGTCGTTGATGTTCATGCCGTCGGGGCTCACGCCGATGGCCACCACCTCGGCGCCCAGCTCCTGGAAGACGCGCGGGCCGAGCCGGTGGCAGGCGCCCTGGGCGCAGTCGACCACGAGCTTCAGGCCCCGCAGCGTCCGGTGCTTGGCGAACGTGCCCTTGCAGAACTCGATGTAGCGCCCTTCCGCGTCGTGGAGCCGTTCGGCCTTGCCGAGCAGGGCGGAAGCGCGGGTGACGAGCGGCTGGTCGAGCGCCGCCTCGATCTCGCGCTCCACCGCGTCGGGGAGCTTCGCGCCTTCGGCGGAGAAGAACTTGATGCCGTTGTCCTCGAACGGGTTGTGCGAGGCCGAGACCATGATGCCCGCCGAGAGCCTGAGCGCGCGCGTGAGGAAGGCCACGCCCGGCGTCGGCATGGGCCCCACGAGGAGCGTGTCGACGCCCGCGGCGAGCAGCCCGGACTCGAGCGCGGACT
The DNA here is from genome assembly GCA_035432885.1 of Usitatibacteraceae bacterium. Lineage (GTDB taxonomy): Bacteria > Pseudomonadota > Gammaproteobacteria > Burkholderiales > Usitatibacteraceae > FEB-7. Next base: position 3,024 of record DAORTX010000102.1, on the reverse strand, counting down.
CGAACATGTAGCCGGAAATCCGCGTGTCCTTGCCGATCAGGACCGCGGGGCGGTCGCGGTGCGGCGGCGCGACGTCGGCGCGGGAGAGCACCTGCCCCGCGGCGAAGCCCAGGCGAAGCACGAAGTCCGGCGTGATGGGCGTCTCGCCCACGCGGCCGCGGATGCCGTCGGTGCCGAAATACTTCCTGCCGGTCATGGCTTCACTCCGCCCAGCGCCTGCAGAACCTTGAGCGCATCCACCGTTTCCTTCACGTCGTGCACGCGCACGATCCGGGCCCCATTCTGAACCGCCAGCAGTGCCGCGGCAACGCTGCCGGCGACGCGATCGTCGACGGGGCGGCCGGTGATCTCGCCGATCATGCGCTTGCGGGAAAGCCCCGCCACGACGGGATAGCCGGTGGCCGCGAGCGCCCCCAGCCCGGCGAGCAGCGCGGCGTTGTGCGCGAAGTTCTTCCCGAAACCGAAGCCCGGATCGATGGCGATGCGATCCCGCCCCACGCCCGCGGCCTCGAGGGCGCCGGCGCGTTCCCGGAGATAGGCGCCCACCTCGGCCACCACGTCGTCATAGGCCGGGTCGGCCTGCATCGTCGCGGGCGTCCCCCGCATGTGCATGGCGCAAAGGCCCACGCCGGCGGACGCGACCGCCTCGAGCGCGCCCTCGGCCCGGAAGGCATTCACGTCGTTCACCATCGCGCAGCCGGCGGCGATCGCCTGGCGCATCACCTCGGGCTTCATCGTGTCCACCGACACGGCGACCTTCTCGCGCGCCAGGGCGCGAACCACCGCGATCACGCGCTCGAGCTCCACGTCCACCGGCACGGGAACCGCGCCCGGGCGCGTGGATTCGCCGCCCACGTCCACGAGGTCGGCGCCCTCCGCGGCGAGCGCGAGCCCCCGCTCGATGGCCCGCGCCTGGGCGAGGTAGCGACCGCCGTCGGAGAACGAATCTGCGGTCACGTTGAGGATGCCCATCACCCTCGGGCGATCGAGGGTGAGCGAAAGGGCGCCGCAGCGAAGCGTGGGGACCATGGAGAACCGCGCTCAGGCTCGCGTGACGGTTCCGGCCGGCGCCATCAAGTGAAACGGGGCGGCCGAAGCCGCCCCGCCGCCTGCGTGGTCGCCCGGGTCACGCGCTTTCCGCCGGGGAAGCGCTCGCCGGGGGTTCGGCGCCCTTCGCGCCGCCGTCGGGCGGGGGCGAGGGCGAATCGGCGGGCTTGGCCGCCACCGGCTTGGGCTCGCGCGGCGGCTTGCCGGCCATGATGTCGGCGATCTGCTCGGCGTCGATCGTCTCCCATTCGAGGAGCGCCTTGGACATCGCCTCGACCTTGTCGCGGTTGTCCTCGAGGAGCTTCCTCGCGAGGTGGTACTGCTCGTCGATGATGCGCCGGATCTCCAGGTCGACCTTCTGCATGGTCTCGTCGGAGATGGCCTGGTGCGTCGTGACGGAGCGGCCGAGGAAGACCTCCCCCTCGTTCTCGCTGTAGGTCATGGGGCCGAGCGTGTCGGACATGCCCCATTCGGTGACCATGCGGCGCGCCATTTCCGTCGCGCGCTTGAAGTCGTTCGAGGCGCCGGTGGTCATCTGGCCCATGAACAGCTCCTCGGCAATGCGGCCGCCGAAGAGCACCGCGATGTTGTTCAGCAGGAAGTCGCGGTTGTAGCTGTAGCGGTCCTGCTCGGGGAGCTGCACCGTGACGCCGAGCGCCCGGCCGCGCGGGATGATCGTGACCTTGTGCACCGGGTCCGTGCCGGGCAGGAGCCTCGCGACGATGGCGTGGCCGGACTCGTGGTAGGCGGTGTTCCTGCGCTCCTCCTCGGGCATCACCATGGACCTGCGCTCCGCGCCCATGATGATCTTGTCCTTGGCGCGCTCGAAATCCACCATGTCCACCAGGCGCTTGGAGCCGCGCGCGGCGAAGAGCGCCGCCTCGTTCACGAGGTTCGCGAGATCGGCGCCCGAGAAGCCCGGGCAGCCGCGCGCGATGATGGAGGCGTCAACGTCCGGCGCGATCGGGACCTTCCTCATGTGCACGAGGAGGATCTGCTCGCGTCCGCGGATGTCGGGCAGCGGCACCACCACCTGGCGGTCGAAGCGGCCCGGGCGCATGAGCGCGGGGTCGAGCACGTCGGGCCGGTTGGTCGCGGCGATCACGATCACGCCCGAATTGCCCTCGAAGCCGTCCATCTCCACGAGGAGCTGGTTCAGCGTCTGCTCGCGCTCGTCGTTGCCGCCGCCCAGGCCCGCGCCGCGCTGGCGGCCGACCGCGTCGATCTCGTCGATGAACACGATGCAGGGCGCGTTCTTCTTCGCCTGCTCGAACATGTCGCGCACGCGGGCGGCACCCACGCCCACGAACATTTCCACGAAGTCGGAGCCGGAGATCGAGAAGAAGGGCACCTTGGCCTCGCCTGCGATGGCGCGCGCGAGGAGCGTCTTGCCCGTGCCGGGCGCGCCCACCATCAGCACGCCGCGCGGAATGCGACCGCCCAGCTTCTGGAATTTCGTCGGGTCGCGCAGGAATTCCACCAGCTCGCCCACCTCTTCCTTGGCCTCGTCCACGCCGGCCACGTCGGCGAAGGTGACCTGGTTCTGGTTCTCGTCCAGCATGCGCGCGCGGCTCTTCCCGAAGGAGAAGGCGCCGCCGCGGCCGCCGCCCTGCATCTGGCGCATGAAGAAGATCCACACGCCGATGAGCAGCAGCATCGGGAACCAGGAGACGAAGATGTTCATGAGGAGCGAGGGCTCCTCCTCGGCCTTCGCCTCGACCGCGACGCCGCCCTTGAGCAGATCGGAGACCATCCACGGGTCCATGATGCCCGGCGTGTACACGGTGTAGCTCTTGCCGTCCTTCGACGTGGCCTTGAGCGTGCGGTTGCCGTCCATCTTCACCTTGGCGATGCGGCCCTGCCGCGCCTCCTCCATGAAGGACGAGTAGTCGAGCACGCTGGCGCTCGTGGCGCGGTTGCCCACCTGCATGAAGACCATGGTCAGCACGATGCCGATGACCAGCCAGACCATGATGG
>DAORTX010000101.1:0-8939 GCA_035432885.1 Usitatibacteraceae bacterium | reverse complement strand
GCTACTCCGCCTGCCACTGGTGCCACGTGATGGCCCACGAGTCCTTCGAGGACCCCCAGGTCGCGAAGCTCATGAACGAGCTCTTCGTGAACGTGAAGGTCGATCGCGAGGAGCGCCCCGACATCGACCAGATCTACCAGCTCGCGCAGCAGATGCTCACGCAGCGAACCGGCGGCTGGCCCCTCACCATGTTCCTCTCGCCCGACCAGGTGCCGTTCTTCGGGGGCACGTACTTCCCGAAAGCGGCGCGCTACGGGCTGCCGGGGTTCGTCGACCTCCTGCGGCACGTGCGCGGCGTCTACGACGCGAAGCGCGCCGACATCGAGGCGCAGAACGTCGAGGTCGTCGCGGCCCTGTCGCGCACCGGGCCCGCGGGCGGCGCGCACCCCTCGGAGTTCTCCGACGCGCCCCTTCGCGAGGCGATCGCCTTTCACGCGAGCGCCTTCGACCGCGAGCACGGGGGGTTCGGGCAGGCGCCGAAGTTCCCGCACCCCGACTCGATCGGGACTTGCCTGCGCCGCTTCGCGGGGACCGGCGACGAAGGATCGCTCGCCATGGCCGTCACCACGCTCGCGAAGATGGCCGAGGGCGGCGTCTTCGACCAGCTGGGCGGCGGTTTCGCGCGCTACAGCGTGGACGACCGGTGGGCGATCCCGCACTTCGAGAAGATGCTCTACGACAACGGGCAATTGATCCTCCTCTACGCGGACGCCTACGCGATCACGGGGCAGGCGCTCTTCGCCCGGACGGTCGAGGCGACGGCCGCCTGGGTGATGCGCGAGATGCAGTCGCCGGCGGGCGGCTACTGCTCCTCGCTCGACGCCGATTCCGAGGGCGAGGAAGGCAGGTTCTACGTCTGGCGCCGCGAGGAAGTCGACGCCCTGCTCGACGCCGACGAGGCGGCCGTCGCGATCCCGCACTACGGCTTCGACCGCGAGCCCAACTTCGAGGGCCACGCGTGGAATCCCGTCGTCGCCACGCCGCTCGGCCAGGTCGCCGCGTCGCTCGGCGTGACGCCCGCCGTGGCGCAGTCGCGCCTCGCCAGCGCGCGCGAGAAGCTCCTCGCCGCCCGCGGGAAACGCATCCGGCCCGGGCGCGACGACAAGATCCTCACCTCGTGGAACGCGCTCATGATCGGCGGGATGGCGCACGCCGCGCGCGTGCTCGACCGCCCCGACTGGCTGGCCAGCGCCCGCCGCGCCCTCGACTTCATCCGCGGCACGCTGTGGCAGGGCGAGCGCCTGCTCGCGACCCACAAGGACGGCAAGTCCCACCTCAACGCCTACCTCGACGACTACGCGTTCCTGCTCGCCGCGCTCCTCGAGGTGCTGCAGGCCGACTTCCGCGCCGCGGATCTCGCCTGGGCCGAAGCCCTGGGCGATGCGCTGCTCGAGTCCTTCCAGGACGACGCGGCCGGCGGATTCTTCTTCACCTCCCACGACCACGAGCGCCTCATCCACCGCCCCAAGCCCGGCCACGACAACGCGACGCCCTCGGGCAACGGCGTCGCGGCGTGGGCGCTGAACCGGCTCTCGTACCTGTCGGGCGAGACGCGCTTCCAGCGCGCCGCGGAGGCGACGCTCTCGCTCTACTGGCCGGCGCTCTCGCGAAGCCCAGCGGGGTTCGGGAGCCTGCTCGCCACCCTCGAGGAGACGCTGGCGCCCCCGACCACGGTCATCGTGAAGGGCCCGGAATCGGGCCTGGGCGCCTGGCGCGAGGCCCTGCGGCGGGATTTCCGGCCCCAGGCGGTCGTGCTTTTCATTCCCGATCCGCAGCCCGGTCTTCCCCCGCCGCTCGCCAAGCCCGACAGCCCGGCGGTCAACGCCTGGGTGTGCGAGGGCGTTACATGTCTGGCACCGCTCGACGAGCCGGGGCGATTGCGCGAAACCCTGAAAGCCGTGAAAATCGCAGGTTCCGCGCCTACCCCAAACCGTTTCACCCAAGGAGGAAGTTGCTCATGAAGAAGTCCGGTCTCATCATCGCCGCGCTGGGCCTGGCGTTCGCCGCCGCCCCTGCCCTGGCCAACATGGAACTCGCGACCAAGAACGCGTGCACCGCCTGCCATTCGGTCGACAAGAAGCTGGTCGGCCCCTCCTACAAGGACGTCGCCAAGAAATACGCCGGCAATGCCAAGGCCGAAGCGATGCTCGCCGAGAAGGTGAAAAAGGGCGGCGTGGGCACCTGGGGCCAGGTCCCGATGCCCCCCAACGTCAACGTGAAGGACGACGACGTGAAGACGCTGGTGAAGTGGATTCTCACGATCAAGTAAAGTAAGCGTACGCTTACAGGGAAAGGCCGGCCTGGTGCCGGCCTTTTCCATTGTTGCGGACGTGCGCCGGCCAGCCGCTGTCCCCCGCGACCGTCAGTCGCTATAATTTCGGGCTTGTCATCCCTTCCGCGGGCCCGGCACCGGGCCATCCCCCCATTCCACCAGGAGAGACCACGATGAATCGCTACACCCCGCTTGCCGTCGCCGTCGCCCTCGCCTTGGGCGTCGCCGCCTGCGGCAAGGAAGAGCCGAAACCCGCGCCGAAGGCCGCCGCCCCGGCCGGCGTCACCGTCACCATCGCCCACGCGGGCCCGCTCACCGGCTCGATCGCGCACCTCGGCAAGGACGACGAGAACGGCACCGCGCTCGCCATCGCCCAGGCGAACGACCACAAGCTCACGATCGGCGGCATGCCGGTCACCTTCAAGATGATGAGCGAGGACGACCAGGCGGATCCGAAGACCGGCACCACGATCGCGCAGAAGCTGGTCGACGCCAAGGTCGCCGCCGTGATCGGCCACCTCAACTCCGGCGTCACCATCCCCGCCTCCGAGATCTACACGAAGGCCGGCATCCCGGTCGTCTCCGGCGCCGCCACCAACCCGACGCTCACCGAGCGGGGCCTGAAGGGCGTGTTCCGCACCGTCGGCCGCGACGACCAGCAGGGCCCGGCCATCGCCTCCTTCATCGTCTCGGAGCTGAAGGCGAAGAAGGTCGCCATCCTCGACGACAAGACCGCCTATGGCGAAGGCCTCGCGAACGAAGTCGAGAAGTTCCTGAAGGGCGCCAAGGTTCGCATCGTCACCCGCGAGCGCACCACGGACAAGGAAACCGACTTCAAGGCCGTGCTCACCAAGATCAAGTCGACCAACCCGGACGTGGTCTTCCACGGCGGCATGGACGCGACCGGCGGCCCGATGCTCAAGCAGGCGCGCGAGCTGGGCATCAAGAGCGCCTTCACCTTCGGCGACGGCGCCTGCACGAGCGAGATGGCGAAGCTGGCCGGCGCCGCGGCCGAGGGCATGATCTGCTCCCAGGCGGGGCTGCCCGCCGAGGCGGCGAGCAAGGATTTCCAGGACGCCTTCAAGGCGAAGTACGGCGAGATCAAGCAGTACGCGCCCTACTTCTACGACGCGACCCAGGCCGTGATCGAGGCCATGAAGAAGGCCAACTCGACCGATCCCGCGAAGTTCGGCCCGGAGATCTACAACGTCTCCTTCACCGGCGCCACGGGCAAGGTGGAATTCGACGCCAAGGGCGACCGGAAGGACGCGGACATCACGATCTTCCGGTTGAAGGACGGCAACATCAAGCCGGTGGCGGTGGTGAAGAACGGCGTGTCCACGCCGTTCGGCGCGCCGGCTGCCGAGGCGAAGAAGGAAGAGCCCAAGAAGGAAGAGGCGAAGAAGATGGAAGAGCCCAAGAAGAAGAAGAAGGGCGGCTGCTAGTCGGGCGCGCTTTCGCGCGCGCACGCGCTTCGGCGAACGGGGTGGCCCTGGCCACCCCGTTTCTTTTGGGTCGAGTTGCGTAGAATCCCCCCAGAACCCCGAGGAGGCGCCCTGGACATCTTCCTCCAGCAGATCGTGAACGGCCTGACGCTCGGTTGCGTCTACGCCGTCGTGGCGCTCGGCTACACCATGGTCTACGGCATCGTGCAGCTCATCAACTTCGCCCACGGCGAGGTGGTGATGATCGGCTGCATGGTCGCCTTCTCGGTGATCGTGGCGCTCGCCCCCTCCGGGCTTCCGCCGCTCGTGATCGTGGGCGCCGGCATCCTCGTGGCCGTGCCCGTCTGCATGGCCGTGGGCTACGTGGTCGAGCGCGTGGCCTACCGGCCGCTCAGGAACGCCCCGCGCCTGGCGCCCCTCATCACCGCGATCGGCGTCTCCATCGTGCTGCAGCACCTGGCGCTGCTCGTCTGGAGCCGCAACATCATCGCCTTCCCGCAGATCGTGGAGCTCAAGCTCTACTACCTCGGCGGCTCGGATGCCAGCGCCGCGATCTCCAACGTGCAGATCGCGATCATCGTCACGTCGGTGGCCATGATGGCGGGCCTGATCGCGCTGGTGTACCGCACGAAGCTCGGCATCGCGATGCGCGCGACGTCGCAGAACCCGCTGGTCGCGGGGCTGATGGGCATCGACATCAACCGCGTGATCTCGGCGACCTTCCTCATCGGCGCGGGGCTCGGCGCCACGGCGGGCGTGATGGTCGGCAGCTACTACGGCGTGGCGCACTACCAGATGGGATTTCTCCTGGGTCTCAAGGCCTTCAGCGCCGCGGTGCTGGGCGGCATCGGCAACATCGCCGGCGCGGTGCTGGGCGGCATCCTCATGGGGCTCATCGAATCCCTCGGCGCGGGTTACGTGGGCGACTTCACGAACGTGTGCCTGCTCGACCGGTTCCTGCCGGGCTTCTCCGACGTGTGCGCGGCGAGCCCCACCTCGAGCCTCTTCGGCAGCAACTACAAGGACGTCTACGCGTTCATCGTCCTCATCCTCGTGCTCGTCTTCCGGCCCTCGGGGCTGCTGGGCGAGCGCGTCGGCGACCGCGCCTGATGGCCAGGCGAGAGGCGAAGCGGGGCAGCGCCCCGCGAACCCTGGCCGCCCTCCGGTCGGACCCGCGCCTCAAGTGGGTGGGAATGGCGCTCGTCGCCGTCGCGCTGGTGGCGCTGCCGTTCGCGCTCGCCATGGCGGGCACGGCGTGGGTGCGGATCACCAACCTCGCGATCCTGTTCGTCCTGCTCTCCCTGGGGCTCAACATCGTCGTGGGCTTCGCGGGGCTGCTCGACCTGGGCTACATCGCCTTCTACGCGGTGGGCGCCTACGTCTATGCGCTCCTCGCCTCCCCGCACTTCGGCCTGCACCTGCCGTGGTGGGCGATCCTGCCCATCGGCGCGGCGGTCGCGTGCACCTTCGGCGTGCTGCTGGGCGCGCCGACCCTGAAGCTGCGCGGAGACTACCTCGCGATCGTGACCCTCGGCTTCGGCGAGATCATCCGCATCTTCCTGAACAACCTCTCGGAGCCCTTCAACCTCACCAACGGCCCCAAGGGGATCGCGACCATCGATCCCATCCGCTTCTTCGGGCTCGACTTCTCCACGATGACGCAGGTGGGCGGCTTCGCGCTGTCGGGAACGATCAAGTACTACTACTTCCTGCTCGCGATGCTGCTCGTGGTCATCGTGGTGAACCTGCGCCTTCAGGATTCGCGCATCGGCCGCGCCTGGGAGGCGATCCGCGAGGACGAGCTGGCCGCGCGCGCGATGGGCATCAACACCACGCGCCTGAAGCTTCTCGCCTTCGCCATGGGCGCCTCCTTCGGCGGCATCGCGGGCGGCATGTTCTCCTCCATCCAGGGATTCATCAGCCCCGAGAGCTTCATCCTCACCGAGAGCGTGATGGTGCTCTCCATGGTGGTGCTGGGCGGCATGGGCAACATCTGGGGCGTGGTGCTGGGCGCCGTCCTGCTCTCCTTCGTGCCCGAGATCCTGCGCTACACGGTGGAGCCGGTGCAGCGCATGCTCTTCGGCCGCTCGCTGATCGACCCGGAAGTGATCCGCATGCTGCTCTTCGGGCTGGCGATGGTGGTGATGATGCTCTTCCGGCCCGCGGGGCTCCTGCCCTCGGCGGTGAGGAAGCGCGAGCTCGCGACCGGGCGCGAGGACGGCGATGACGACGACGACTGAGGCGCGGGCGGGAAACGCGCTCCTCGAGGTCGAGGCGATCACCAAGCGCTTCGGCGGCCTCACGGCGCTCTCCGACGTCTCCTTCGCGATCCACCCCGGCGAGATCTACGGGCTCATCGGCCCCAACGGCGCCGGCAAGACCACGCTCTTCAACGTCCTCACCGGCCTCTACCGGCACGACGAGGGGCAGTTCCGCTTCCAGGGCCGGCCGCTGGTCGAGGCCACGCCGGACCGCATCGCGGCGCTCGGCATCGCGCGCACCTTCCAGAACATCCGCCTCTTCGCGAACCTGTCGGCGCTGGAGAACGTGATGATCGGGCGCCACGTGCGCACGAAGGCGGGCGTGGCGGGCGCGATCCTGCGCGACCCCCGCACGCGCGCGGAGGAGGCGGCGATCGTGCAGCGCGCCCGGGAACTGCTCGACTACGTCGGCATCGGCGCGCGCGGCAACGAGCACGCGCGCCACCTGGCCTACGGCGACCAGCGCCGCCTGGAGATCGCCCGCGCGCTCGCCACCGACCCGAAGCTCCTCGCGCTGGACGAGCCCGCCGCCGGCATGAACGCGACCGAGAAGCGCGAGCTGCGAAAGCTCCTCGAGTCGATCCGCGACGACGGCACGACGATCCTCATCATCGAGCACGACATGCGCCTGGTGATGGGCCTGTGCGACCGCGTGCTCGTGCTCGACTACGGTCGCCGGATCGCCGAGGGCCTGCCCGCCGACGTTCGCCGCGACCCCAAGGTGATCGAGGCCTACCTCGGCGCGCAGCACCAGGACGCTTCCGCGGGCGCCGCCCCATGAGCCTGCTCGCGCTGGAAAGGGTCGAGGTCCACTACGGCGGCATCCGCGCCGTCAAGGGAATCGACCTCACGGTCGAGCCGGGCGAGCTGGTCTGCCTCATCGGCGCCAACGGCGCGGGCAAGACCACGACGCTTCGCGCGATCACCGGCCTCGCGCACGCGGGCGGTCGCATCGTCTACGACGGGAAGGACATCGCCGGGAGGAAGCCCCACGAGATCGCGCGAATGGGCATCGCGCTGGTGCCCGAGGGGCGCGGCGTCTTCGCGCAGCTCACCATCGAGGAGAACCTCGCGATGGGCGCCTACACGAGAAGCGAGCGCGCCGCGATCGCCGAAGACGTCGATCGCGTCTTCGGCCTCTTTCCGCGCCTGAAGGAGCGCCGCCGCCAGACGGCGGGCACGATGTCGGGCGGCGAGCAGCAGATGCTCGCCATCGGCCGCGCCTTGATGAGCCGGCCGCGGCTGCTCCTGCTGGACGAGCCCAGCATGGGACTCGCGCCCATCATGGTGGAGCGCATCTTCGAGGTGATCCGGCTCATCGCCTCCGAGGGCGTGACGATGTTGCTGGTGGAACAGAACGCGCGGCTGGCCCTGGAGGCGAGCCGGCGCGCGTACGTGCTGGAAAGCGGGCTGGTGACGCTCTCGGGCGAGGCGGCCGCGCTGCTCCACGATCCGCTGGTCCGCCAGGCCTACCTGGGCGAATGATCGCCGGAGCGAAAGCGCGTTTGCAGCTACACTTGTAATCGCCGCGTGATGCGACTCACAGACTCGGCCGGAGCAGCGGCCCAGAATCGACAACAGACATCGTTCGCACGAGACGGCAAACGCCCCGCCATGAAACCGCTTTCCCGATGACACTTCCTCGCGCCGCCCGCGGTGCCCTCCTCGGCCTGCTCGCCGTCGCGCTGCTCGGCATGCTCGCGTTCCTCTACTCGCGCACCGAGGCGATCGATTTCAAGCGCGATGCCGAGACGCTCTCCCTGCTGGGCGAGCTGAAGGATCTCGACGCGCGCTGGGACGCGGACGCCTCCCGGTACGCGCAGTCCCTGGCGACCGGGATCACGGTTGCCGACCGCGGCGCCTCGCTCTCGCGCATCCTGCGCGAGCTGGATCGTTCCACCGGCCGCCGCGAGGTCGCCGATGCCCTTCCCGCGATCCGGGAAGGCATGCAGAACAAGGCCGCCGCCTGGGACGAGCTGAAGTCGCTTCACGGCAGGTCGGTCGAGGCACTCGCCGCCGCGCAGGCGGCCACGGCCGCGCTCGCGAAGGAAGCGGCGACGATGCGCCTGCGCGATTCCCGGCGCGCCGAGCGCTACACCGCGCTCGCGGGCGAGTCGAATGCGCTCGCCGCCGCCGCGCGCGTCCCGGAATCGGCCGACGGCTCCTTCGCCGCGCGCCTCGCCACGCTTCGCGAGTCGGCCGTGGCGGCCGATCCGTCGCTCGACGCGCCCGCCGCCGCCGCGCAAGCCGCGCTGGGCGCATTCCTCGCGGCCCGCGCGAAGGAGCGGGAGGCGGCGCAGAAATTCGGCTTCCTCACGGTCGGCGGGCGCGTCGAGCTGCTGTCGCGGACGATCTCGCGCGCCGTCCAGGCCTCCCTCGACGACAAGGAGCGCTGGCGCGTCTACCTGTTCTTCTATGCCGCCGCCCTCCTGCTCGGCGTGGGCCTGCTCGCCGCGCGCGTCTTCGCCGCCCAGGCCGCGCTCAAGGAAGCCAACGAAAGCCTCGAGAGGCGCGTCGTCGAGCGCACGAAGGAGCTCTCCGCCGCGCTCGTGCGCCTCAAGGAATCCGAAGCGCAACTCGTGCAGAGCGAGAAGATGTCCTCGCTCGGCCAGATGGTGGCGGGCGTGGCCCACGAGATCAACACCCCGCTCGCCTACGTGAAGAACAGCGTGGCCACGGTCCGCGACCGCCTCCCGGAACTGCGCGACGCCGTGGCCCAGTCCGAGCGCCTGATGGGGCTGCTGCAGTCCGAGACCGCCAATCCCGCCGACCTCCAGGAGACCTTCGCCGCGGTCGGCGCGCGCCTGGCGCAGCTTCGCGACCACCAGGTGCTGGGCGACATCGAGTCGCTCTCGAAGGACGGGCTGCACGGCATCGAGCAGATCTCGGAGCTGGTCGCGAACCTGAAGAACTTCTCGCGCCTGGACCGCAGCAAGGTCGCGAGCTTCAACGTGAACGAGG
>DAORTX010000100.1:0-8977 GCA_035432885.1 Usitatibacteraceae bacterium | reverse complement strand
GACGATCTGCAGGTCCTCGCCCTTGTGGTGGCCGGGCTTGATGGTGCCGCCGTAGACGAAGATCGCCGGCAGGTCCAGGCGGCACAGGGCGATCATGGCGCCGGGCATGTTCTTGTCGCAGCCGCCGACCGCGAGCACGCCGTCCATGAACTGGCTCTGCACCGCCGTCTCGATGGAGTCCGCGATCACCTCGCGGGAGACGAGCGAGTACTTCATGCCCTCGGTGCCCATGGAGATGCCGTCGGTCACGGTGATGGTGCCGAACATCTGCGGCATGCCGCCGGCGGCGCGGATCGCCGCGTCCGCGGCGTCGGCGAGCGGCTGCAGGCCCGCGTTGCAGGGGTTCAGCGTCGAGTGCCCGTTGGCGAGCCCGATGAAGGGCTTGGCGAAGTCCTCGTCCCGGTAGCCGATGGCGCGAAGCATCGAGCGGTTGGGCGAGCGCGCGTCGCCCTCGGTGATGGCGGTGGAGCGGAACTTGTCGGTCATGGCGGTCTTCTTGGGAGGGCGGCGGGGCGCGGCCGGATTGCTCGCGGGGCCGGATCGGTAGAATAGCGCCTCGCAGGCACCCCGCGAAACCCTCGCAAGGCATCGATACCCGTGCTCACCCACCCGCAGTTCGACCCCGTGATCTTCAGCCTCGGTCCCGTCGCCGTGCGCTGGTACGGCCTCATGTACGTGATCGGCTTCGTGGCCTACGTGATGCTGGGAAAGCGCCGCGTTCGCCAGGGGCTCGGCAATGGCGTCACCGAAGCCGGCGTGGACGACCTGCTGCTCTACGCGGTGCTCGGCGTGATCCTGGGCGGAAGACTCGGCTACGTGCTCTTCTACAAGCCGGCGTACTACTTCTCCCATCCCCTGGAGATCGTCCAGATCTGGTCGGGAGGCATGAGCTTCCACGGCGGCTTCCTCGGCGTGCTCGCGGCGGTGGCGATCTTCTGCGCGCGGCGAAAGCTGCGCTGGATCACGACCATGGATTTCGTCGCCCCCCTCGTGCCCCTGGGGCTCGCCGCCGGGCGCCTGGGCAATTTCATCAACGGCGAACTGCCCGGGCGGGCGACGGACCTTGCCTGGGGCATGTGGTTTCCGCAGGTGGACCGCGTGCCGCTCGCGCGGCACCCGTCCCAGCTCTACCAGTTCGCGGGGGAAGGCCTCGCGCTCTTCGCGATCCTGTGGTGGTTTTCCGCGAAGCCGCGGCCGGCCGGGGCCGTCTCCGGCGCCTTCCTCGCGGGCTACGGCGCATTTCGCTTCCTCGCGGAATTCGCGCGGGCGCCCGACGATTTCCTGGGGCTGCTGGCGCTCGGGATGTCCATGGGGCAGTGGCTGTCGCTGCCGATGGTGGCGGGCGGCCTCGCGATGCTCGCGTGGGCGTACCGCAAGGCCTGAGGCCTCAGAGGTCGAGCACCAGCCGGTCCGAGGCGGCGCGCGAGACGCAGGGGCACATCAGGCCGGCGCGCTCGCGTTCGGCGGGAGAGAGAACCTGGTCGCGATGTTCGGGCACGCCCTCGAGCACCTTGGTGGCGCAGGTGCCGCAGGTCCCGGTGCGGCAGCCCGAGGCCACGGCGACGCCCGCTTCGTTGACCGCGTCGAGCAGCGATTGCGTGGCCGGGACCCGTAGCGTCCTGCCGGAGCGGCGAAGCTCCAGCTCGACGGCGCGGTCGCCGGCGCGCGGCGCCGCGACGAAGGACTCGGTGCGGATCCGCCCGGCGTCGACGCCCCGAGAGGCGCCGATGGCGCGCGCGGCTTCCAGGAGGCGTGGCGGGCCGCAGAAGTAGAACACCGCGCCGGCCGGCGCATCGTCGAAGAGGCGCGCGAGGTCGAGCCGGCGCCCTTCGCTGGACTCGTGGGCCGTGAACCGCGGGCCGAGCGCGAGGGAGAGTTCCTCGCGGTAGGCCATGTCGACCGCCGACCGTCCCGCGTAGTGGAGGTGGAAGTCCCGCCCCTCGGCCGCGAGCGCGCGGGCCATGGCGCGAAGGGGCGTGATGCCGATGCCGCCCGCGACCAGCACGGCCGGGCGAGCGTCGCCGTGCATCGCGAAATCGTTGCCCGGCATCGCGGCGTTCAGGACGAGTCCCAGCCGGTAGTCGCGGTGAGCGCCCGCGGAGCCGCCGCTGCCCTTTTCCTCCCGGAGCACGGCGATCTCCCACGCGTCGCGCCGGTCCGGCACGGCCATCAGGGAATAGCGGCGCGTCGAGGCGACGCCGTTGGCGAGCCGAACCGGCACGTCGAGGTGCGCGCCCGGTGCGATCGCCGGCAGCTCGCCGCCGTCGGCCCGGCGCAGTTCGAAGGACCGCACCCGCGGCGCGAGGTCGCGAAGGCCGCCGATCACGAGCGGCAGCGGGCCTGCTCCCAGGGATTCGGCCGGGAGCGTGCCGGCCTTCGCCCCGCGCAGTCGCGCGATCTCCGCGTGCAGCGGCGCGCTGGCCGCGGCGATCTCCGCTTCCGTGAACCGCGGCGTGATGTGCTGCGGGCAATTCCAGTCGAAAGCTTCGACGGTGATGACCACGGCGCGCTCGATGCGGGCGCGATAGGCGGGCATCTCGAGCCGCGCGATCAGGTCTTGATCCTTCGCGGCCTCGACGAGGCGCGCCCTGCCCCAGATCTTGAGCCGGCGACGTCCCGCGTAGTCCATCAGGATGATCGCCACGCGAGCGTCGGCCGTCAGGTTGCCGGCGCTGATGTACTGGACGTTGCCGCGGAAATCCGCGTAGCCGATCGTGCGTTCGTCGAGCACGCGCAGGAACCCGGCCGGGCCGCCGCGAAACTGCACGTAGGGCCAGCCCCCTTCGCCGACCGTGGCCTGGTAGAAGCCGTCGCGCCCGGCGATGAAGTCGGTCTCCCGGGGCGTCAGCGCGTCGCCGCGATCGGCCTCGTCGTCGAGGGCGGCGTAGTTGCGGCGGCTGCCCATGCGCGACTGGAACGCGCGGACCGCGGGCGTGAAGGCGATTTCGCTGAAGGCGCGGGGCATGGCTTTCTCCGGGTCTGGCGGCCCGGAGCCGGCTGCTTCGCCGGCCCCGGGACCGGTGCGTCAGGCGGCGGCCGGCACCGGCGCGGCGAGGAGATCGATCCTGGGAAAGTCGATGTCCACGCGCGTCGCCTTGCCGAGGATGTTGGTGAAGACGTTCAACGCGACCACGGCGATCACCTCCACGATCTCGCCGTCGGAGAGGCCCGCGGCGCGGGCGGCGCCGAATTCGGCCGTCGTGACTTCGCCCAGGTTGTCGTTCAGCGCCTTCGCGAAGGCGACGATCGCGGCGGCGCGCGCGTCATTCGAGGCGCCGCGGCGGTTGAGCGCCATCTCCTCGTTCGTGAGCCCGGCGTGGCGGCCGATCGCGGTGTGCGCCGAGACGCAGTACTGGCAGCCGTTGCCTTCGGCCACGGCGAGCGCGATGCGCTCCTGGGTGGCCTTGTCGATCGCGAAGCCGCCGGCCGCGCCGTAGAGGCCGAGGAAGCCCTCGAGCGCCTTGGGCGAATTGGCGAGGACGCGGATGAAGTTGGGGGTTGCGCCGAGCTGGGCCTGGACGGCGTCGAGCAGGGCCTTGGCGGGAGCGGCGGCGGTCTTGGGGTCGATGATCTGGAGGCGGGACATGGGCTGGGTTCCTTTCGGTCGGGAGGGTGGGGAGTCGGGATGTCGTGGCTGCGGAACCCATGATCGTTGTTGCGGGATGCGAGATAAATGGCCACAATCGTCGTAAATTAGTTCATAAACAGGATTAATCCTCGGGCATGGACAAGCTGCGGGCCATGGCGACCTTCGTGCGCATCGTCGAGACCGGGAGCCTCACGGCCGCCGCCGAGTCCATGCGCACTTCGCTGCCGTCGGTGGTGCGAGGTCTGGCCGAGCTGGAGCGCCTGCTCGACGCGCGGCTCCTCAACCGCACGACGCGGCGCATCGCGCTGACGGACGAGGGCCGCGAGTACCTCGAGCGCGCGAAGCGGGTGCTGGCGGAAGTGGAGGAAGCGGAGGCGGCGCTTTCGGCCCGCCGCGTCGCGCCCAAGGGCCGGCTGCGCGTGACCGCGTCGGTCCTCTTCGGAAGGCTTCACGTCGCGCCGGCCGTCATCGCCTTCGCCGAGAAGCATCCCGCCGTCCGGGTCGAGCTGGTGCTGCTCGACCGGACGGTGGACCTCATCGAGGAAGGCATCGACCTCGGCGTGCGGATCGGCCCGCTGCCCGATTCCTCCCTGGTCGCGGTGCCGGTGGGCGCGACGCGCCGCGTGGTCTGCGCGAGTCCCGCGTACCTGGCGCGTTTCGGGCGACCCGCGAAGCCCGAAGACGTCGCGGCCCATCGCTGCGTGGGGTTCACCGGGCTATCGCCGGGCCACGACTGGCTGTTCGGCGAAGGGCGGTCGATTCAGCGCGTGCAGGTAGCGCCCGTGATCACGTCCAACCAGATCGACGTCGCCTTGCAGGCCTGCCGGGACGGGCTGGGACTGGGCCAGTTCCTCTGCTACCAGGTCGACGCCTTCCTCAAGTCGGGCGAGCTCGTGCGCGTGCTCGCGAGGAGCGAGCCGCCGCCGTCGCCCGTGAACCTCGTCTATCCGGGGACGCGGCATCTTTCCTCCAACGTGCGCGCCGTGGTGGATTGGCTCGCGCCGAGGCTTCGCGCCTCGCTCGTCGCGTCCGCGGTTCCCGCGAGTACGACAACGCGCTCGTCCGCGAAAAGGCGTTGATGCCGTGGCTTGACAGTTTGTGCGCCGCACCATAACTTCGGGGCTGAGCGCTTGCAGTCCTGCCGCGGCTTCCGGGCTACCCGCCCCGCCCCCCGGCCCCGCCCCAACCCACGCGGGAAGTGACAACGGCGGCTGTTGATCCGCCCGACGCCATGGAAAATATCTTGCATCCCGGCCCCTTCCCCGAACCCGTTTGCGGGGGAGTGGTTCCTTCAGTGGGGGAATAATGCGTTTCTGCATCGTCGGCGCCGGCGCTATCGGCGGTTTCGTGGGCGCGAAGCTGGCACTTGCCGGCGAGGACGTCACCTTCATCGCCCGCGGCAGGAACCTCGAGGCGATCAACGCCCGCGGCATGCATGTCTACTACCGCGACGGCCGCGAGGAGATCGCGACCACCGTCCGGGCCACGGACGACTACGCGGCGGCCGGCGCCTTCGACGTGGTCATCCTCGCGATCAAGGCCCACCAGGTGGGATCGGTGGCGGGCAAGCTCGTCTCGCTCTTCGGCCCGGACACCGTGGTGATCCCGATGCAGAACGGGATTCCCTTCTGGTACTTCCACGACCATGGCGGCGAGCTCGCCGGCCGCACGATCGAGACGGTGGACCCGGGCGGGGTGGTGAAGGACACGATCGCCAAGGAGCGGATCGTGGGCTGCGTGGTCTATCCCGCGGCCGAACTCGTGGAGCCGGGCAAGGTCGTGCACATCGAGGGCGACCGCTTCCCGATCGGGGAGCTGGACGGCACGACCACGGAACGCGCCACGCGCATCTCGGAGGCGTTCACGAAGGCCGGGCTCAAGTGCCCGATCCTCGAGAACGTTCGCGCCGAGATGTGGCTGAAGCTCTGGGGCAACCTCACCTTCAACCCGATCTCCGCGCTCACCCACGCCACGCTCCAGGACATCTGCGAGCACCCGCACGGCCGCGCGCTCGCCGCGCAGATGATGGGCGAGGCGCAGGCCGTCGCCGAGAAGCTCGGCATCACCTTCCGCGTGCCGCTGGACAAGCGCATCGAGGGCGCCCGCAAGGTGGGCAAGCACAAGACCTCGATGCTCCAGGACGTGGAGGCGGGCCGGCCCATCGAGATCGACGCCCTCGTGGGTTCCGTCGTGGAGATGGGCGAGATCGCCGGCGTGCCGGTGCCCGCGATCAAGGCGATCTTCCAGGCCGCGAAGCTGCTCGACACCACTTACATCTCCGAGGCCGTGAGCATCCGCGCCGTGCAGACCGACGGGAGCTGAGCGCGCCCGAATCTTGAACTGGTTCAGGAAAAGGCGAACCGGCCCTTTTCCGGCAGCCATCGGGCCGATACGATCGGCAGCCATGGGACTCAACGCCATCACGCGCCGACTTGGCGCCTCCGTCGCGATCTTCGCGGTGCTGCTCGCCGCGCTCGCGCCGGCGGTCTCGAGCGCCCTTGCCGCGGCCAACGACCAGCACGCGCGCTGGACGGCGGTGTGCACGGCCGACGGCGCGCGGGTGGTCCCGGTGCCCACCGATGGAAACGGCGTGCCCCTGGCGCCCCGGGCGCACCACGTCGACCATTGCCCGTTCTGCGCGCCCGGTGCGGCCCCGGCCGCGCTGCCTCCCGCGTCACCGGCCGCGCTTCCCGTCGTCGCCGGGCACGGCCCGCTCGCTCCACCCGCCCGACTCGCGCCGCGCCCGCCCATGGCCTGGGCCGCGACGCAGCCCCGCGCACCGCCTTTCTTCTCCTGAGCCGAACGCAATTGCCGCCCGGACGCTTCCGGGCCGTGGCGCGCTTTCGCGCCGCGATTCCCATTCGCCAGGAGGAGTCCCGATGGTCCCGTTTCGCCGCAAGCCCCTGTTCGCCCTGCTGGGCGGAGCCTTCCTTTCCCTTTCCGCCGCGCACGCGCAGGTCGCGCCGCTCGATGCCGTGGTGGTCACGGCCGAGCGCGACGACGCGCCGCTCACGGTCACGACCGATCCCCGCAAGCCCCGGCAGCCGCTGCCCGCCCACGACGGCGCCGATTTCCTGAAGACGATCCCGGGCTTCTCCGTGATCCGCAAGGGCGGCACCGACGGCGACCCCGTGCTTCGCGGCATGGCGGGATCGCGGCTGGGCATCCTCGTCGACGGCGAGCACCTCCTGGGCGGCTGCGGCGGGCGCATGGATCCGCCCACGGCCTACGTCTTTCCGGAAGCGTTCGACCGCGTGACGGTGATCAAGGGGCCGCAGGGCGTTCTCAATGGCCCCGGCCAGTCCGCCGGCGTCGTCCTCTTCGAGCGCGACCCGAAGCGATTCACGGCGCCGGGCGCGCGCGCCTACGCGAGCCTTCTCGGGGGCTCCTTCGGACGCCACGACGAGGTCGTCGACGCGCAGGCCGGCTCGCCCGACTTCCAGGCGCAGGGCGTGGCGACGCGCTCGCATTCGAACGACTATGCCGACGGCAAAGGCGAACGCGTGCATTCGCGCTACACGCGCTGGAGCGCCAACGCGTCACTCGCCTGGACGCCGGACGAGCGCACGCGCGTGGAGCTCACGGGGGCCCGGAGCGACGGCGAGGCCGCCTACGCCGACCGCATGATGGACGGCACGAAGTTCAAGCGCACCAATGCGGGGCTGCGTTTCCGCAAGGACGGACTCACGCCGCTCGTGGAGCGCTTCGAGGCCCACGCCTTCCGCAACTACGTGGACCACGTGATGGACAACTTCAGCCTGCGCGACCTGGCGACCGGTTCGATGCCCGCGGTGAGCAACCCCGACCGCGAGACGCGCGGCGCGAAGGTCCTCGCGCACCTGAAGCCCAACGACACGAACCGCATCGTCGTCGGCGCCGACTGGCAAGCCAACGACCACACGGTCCGCTCGACGATGAACGAGACGGCGATGCCCTACGAGTCGATGGCGCGCGCCGAAGACGGAACGTTTTCCAATCGCGGCGTCTTCGGCGAATGGACGCACGAGCACCCCGGCGCCGGTCGCCTCGTGGCCGGTCTGCGCCTTGACCGCTGGCGAACGCAGGACCAGCGCGCGACGATCCGGCTGGGCAAGGGACCGATGTCGGTCGCGGCCGTCAATCCCACCGCGGGCGAAACGCGCTCGGACACGCTCGCGAGCGGCTTCGCGCGCGTCGAGCGCGAGTGGGGCGGCAAGGCGACGACCGTCTACGCCGGCCTCGGCACCGTGGAGCGCTTCCCGGATTACTGGGAACTCTTCTCGGATCGCGAGGGCCCGTCGTCGATCAGCGGGTTCGGCACGCGCCCGGAGCGAACGACGCAGATCGACGCGGGGCTGCTGCACCGCGCCGGCGACTGGCACGCGACGGTCTCGGCCTTCGCGGGACGCATCGACGACTACATCCTCATCGAGTCCGGCGTGGCGCGCACGATGCCGGTTCGCGCGGCGACGATCGCGCGCAACGTGGATGCGAAGACACGCGGCCTCGAAGCGGGCTTCGGTCGCGCGTTCGCGAGCCACTGGAAGGCGGACGCCACGCTCGCGTGGGTGCGCGGCGAGAACGACACCGACGGCACGCCCCTCGCCCAGCAGCCGCCGCTCGAGGCGCGCCTGTCGCTCACGCGCGAGGATCCGCGGTGGTCGATGGGCGCGCTTCTTCGCGCCGTGGCGCGCCAGGACCGCGTCGATCCGGGCAAGGGCAACATCGCCGGGCAGGACATCGGCCCCAGCGCGGGTTTCGCGATCTTCTCCCTGAACGCGGGAGCGAGGCTCTCGAAATCGGTGCAGCTCACCGGCGGCGTGGACAACCTCTTCGACCGCAGCTACGCCGAACACCTGAGCCGAAGCGGGGCGATGGTCCCGGGATTTCTCCAGACCACGCGGGTGAACGAGCCGGGGCGCACGATCTGGGTGAAGCTCCAGTTCTCGCTCTAGGGCGGGGTTTCCGCTATAATTTCGCCCTTCGCGTGGGGGGGTAGCTCAGCTGGGAGAGCGCCGCGTTCGCAATGCGGAGGTCGAGGGTTCGATCCCCTTCCTCTCCACCACTTATTCGAGGCCAGACACCGCTCTGGCCTCTTTTTCGTCCGCGAAATGTCCAATGTTTCCGGGCATTTCAGAGCCGGTGCGTTTTCGGGTCATCCCCTGACGCCGCCGAATTCGGGCTGATTCCGCTGCCGAATCGTCTCTAATCTCTGTTCGTGCGTTGGTCGGCCTTCGCACCGTGTCGAGCATTTTCAGGGGTTTGCGGCGGCGGTTTTGCGGCACGACAGTGCCTGCCGAGTGGCTACTCGAACCCGAGCGCGGCCCGCTGGGCCTCCCAATCGCAGGGGACGTCCTGCCGCATCAGCCGGTGCAACGTGACCGGCAACCGGCCCTCCACGATGGCCGC
>DAORTX010000099.1:0-9016 GCA_035432885.1 Usitatibacteraceae bacterium | reverse complement strand
AGCAGCATCATCACGCCCTGGTCGCGCACGATCTCCCGCGAGAGCACCTTGTGGAAATGGCGCTGGAGGGGCTCGAAATTGCGCGACAGGTCCTCCACGCGGGCAAAGGGCATCACGCACACCTCGCTGTCCTCCAGCGCAGTGAGCGTGCAGGTGTGCCGGTCCCCGCCGATGCCGTCCATCCCGAGGAGCTCTCCAGCCATGTAGAAACCGGTCACCTGCTCGCGGCCATCACCGCTGGTGAGGGTGCTCTTGAAGAAGCCGTAGCGGACCGCGTAGAGGGCCGAAAACGGCTCCCCGCCGTAGAACAGGCTGTCGCCACGGCGCACCTTTCGCCGCGTGGACACGAGGCTGTCCAGGCTCTGGAGCTCCTCCGCGCTCAAGCCGACGGGAAGGCACAGTTCGCGCAAGGTGCACTGCGAGCAGGCCGTGCGAAGGCGCGTGATCGTGGCGAGGACGGGCTCGGTCATGGTGTGCCATTGTAGACGGCAGGAAAGCGCCCGGCGACCATTGATCCTCGTCAAGACCGGTGCATCCCGTTGACGCAAGATGCGATCCATGCTCACGGCCGCCACCCCTGACGCCCCCGCCGCGGCCCCGCGCCCGCAGTCGCTCCCGGCCCAGATCGACCTCGACCTGGTGCAGCGCTTCGACAAGCTGGGCCCCCGCTACACCAGCTACCCGACGGCCGACCGTTTCGTCGATTCATTCGGCGCGCGGTCCTACCAGGACGCCATGCAAACGCGCCTGCTCGGCGCCGCCCGCACGCCGCTGTCGCTCTACGTCCACCTGCCCTTCTGCAACACGATCTGCTTCTATTGCGGGTGCAACAAGGTGGTCACGCGCGACAAGTCCCGGGCCGCCCGCTACCTGCACTACCTCGGCGTGGAAATCGGGATGCAGGCCGCGCTGGCCGGCGATGACCGCCGCGTCCGCCAGATGCACTGGGGCGGCGGAACCCCCACGTTCCTGTCCGACCAGGAGCTTCGCACCGTCTGGGATCTCCTGCGCACGAATTTCGAGTTCTCCCCGGACGGCGAATACGCGATCGAGATCGATCCGCGCTCGTGTTCTCCGGAGACCATCCGGCTGCTGGCCGAACTGGGGTTCAACCGCGCGAGCTTCGGCGTGCAGGATTTCGACCCCGCCGTGCAGCGCGCGGTGAACCGCATCCAGCCCTACGAGATGACGCGAGACGTGATCGCGGCCTCGCGAGCCAACGGCTTCAAGTCGCTCAACGTCGACCTGATCTACGGCCTGCCCAAGCAGAGCGTGTCGAGCTTCGCCGACACCGTCGAACGGGTTCTTGAGCTTCGCCCCGACCGCATCGCGCTCTACAGCTATGCGCACCTGCCCCAGCGCTTCAAGTCGCAGCGGCGCATCCTCGACGCGGACATTCCCAGCGCCGCGGAAAAGCTCTCGATCCTCGCCCGCGCGATCGACCTCTTCAACCGCGCCGGCTACATCTACATCGGGATGGACCACTTCGCGCTGCCCGACGACGAGCTCGCCCTCGCCCAGCGCAACGGCACGCTCACGCGCAATTTCCAGGGCTACACCGTCGGCCCCGACGGCGACATGCTGTCCTTCGGCGTCTCCGCCATCGGCAAGGTGGGGCCGACCTACAGCCAGAACGCGCGCGACATTCCGGCCTACTACGAGACGCTGGACGATGGCCGGCTCCCCGTCATCCGCGGGCTCGAACTCTCCGCCGACGATCTCCTGCGGCGCGAAATCATCATCGCGCTGATGTGCCAGTTCAGCGTGTCCTTCGAGTCCATCGAAGCCGCGCACGGGGTGCGCTTCGACGAGTACTTCGCCCAGGAACTGGGGGCGCTCGAGGAGTTCGAATCGCTCGGGCTCGTCGTTCGCGAGCCTGGCTGGATCGCCGTCACGCCGAAGGGCCGGTTCTTCGTGCGCGCGATCGGCGCCGTCTTCGACCGCTATCTCCGGGCCGAGGACAAGAATCGCGTGGCCTACTCGCGAATCATCTGATCGCGTCCGACCGGTCCCGTTCGAGCCTCACCGTGACGGTATCCGCGACGACCCCTTGCGCGTCGAGCATCACCGAGAACTCGGCGAGATAGCCCCACGGGTCCCGGAACCGGTAGTCCCACGCCACCTGCCCCTTGTTCGCGAAATCGATGCGCCGCCACGGCGGCCCGATCAGCCGCAGGACATCGTCCCGGGACGACCTGCCGACGGCGAGCTGGCGAAACCGGTCTTCCGTGAGCGCCTGTTCGAGGCGGACGAGGCGCCCGTCGCGATCGATGAAAGCCATGTAGGTCTCGGTGCCCGCCGGCCCCCTCGGAAAGACGAGCTGGCGCGATCCGCCCGCGCCGTCGAACGCAAGGGCCGGCTCGCCGAGGGCTTGCCTCACCTCGGCTTGCGTCGACCTGCCGGGCTCGAGACCCTGAAGGCCGAGCACCGCGCAGCCTGCCAGGGCCGTGGCGGCGAGAACAGCCCACCGGTACCGATTCCCCATGGACGGCCTTCCTTTGCTCATCCGTTGCCGCTTATCATGCACCGGACAGGACACGATTCGCCAATCCCCGCTTCGCAGCTACCCGCCCCCGCCCTCGACCATGAGCGACGCCCTCAACTATCTCGTCAAAGCGCGCCCCGACGCGATCGGTCCGTACCTCGCCTTCCTCAAGGAAGCCGGGCGTCATCTCGACCCCAAGACCCGAAACCTGATCTCGGTCATCACCAAGGTCCATTCGCAGACGCGCAACGGATTCAAGCAGTACCTCGGGCGCGCCCTGCGCGAGGGCGCCACGCCCGACGAAATCCTCGACGCGCTCCTCATGGCGTTTCCCGCGCTCGGGCTGGCGAGGATCATCTGGGCGATAGACATCATCCTGGAGATGAAGATCCCGGGATTCGATCCCGAGCGGCTGGGCGGGAAGACGGCCCTCGAATGGCACGACGTCGCCGCGCTGGCCGACCTGCCCGCCGACGGCGTGAAGCGGCTCGAGTCCGGAGACCGGGGGCTCTTCGTCCTGCGAACCCCCTCGGATATCCGGGTCTACGACAGCCGCTGCCCGCACCAGGTCACCAACATTCCGGAACTCGCGGTCAAGGGACGCACGCTCACCTGTCCGAAGCACGAGTGGGCATTCGACCTCGCCACGGGGGAATGCATCGCGAAGGGCACGAGCCCCTTGACCCGGCTGGAGCACCGGGTCACGGGCGCGCGGCTCGAGGTGCGCTGGTAGGCGCGGTCTTCGCCTTCCGCCGGCCGGCGCACGCGATCGGCCCGGGGGCGGACGGCGTGCCGCCCTCCCGAGGCGGCCCTAGCGGGCCGAATGGCCCGTGAGCTTGACCTCGACTTTTTCCGTGAGCCCCGCGTAGTACGCGCGCAGGATCTCGAGGACTTCGGGACGGCTGAATTCCGCGGGCACCTCGGCCCCTTCGGAGAGCCACTTGCGAAGCTTCGTCCCCGACACCAGAAGCCTGTCGCTTTCGCCGTGCGGGCAAGTGCGGGCGGAGGCCATCCCGCCGCAGCTGTAGCACCAGAACGTCCAGTCGATCTTGAGCGCCTCGGTCTCCAGCGCCCCGCGGGGAATCTCGTCGAAGATGTGGTGCGCGTCGAACGGACCGTAGTAGCTCCCCACGCCGGCATGGTCACGGCCGACGATCTGGTGCGAGCAGCCGTAGTTCTGCCGGAAGAGCGCGTGGAGGAGCGCCTCGCGGGGGCCCGCATAGCGCATGTCCAGGGGATAGCCGGCCTGGACGATGGTCTTGCCGACAAAGTACTTCTCGGTGAGCACGGCGATGGCACGGGTCCGCACGTCGGCCGGAATGTCCCCGGGCTTCAGGTTTCCCAGCAGCGAATGGATGAGCACCCCGTCGCACACCTCGATCGCCACCTTGGCGAGATACTCGTGGGACCGGTGCATGGGATTTCGCGTCTGGAAGGCGGCCACCTTGGACCACCCCAGCCGCTCGAACTCGGCGCGCGTCTCCACGGGGGTCATGAAGAGCGCCCCGTACTTCGCCTTGAAGCCGCCGTCGGAGAGCACCTTCACGGGCCCCGCGAGGTTCACCTCGCCCTGGGCCATCACCATCTGCACGCCGGGATGCTCGGCATCGGCCGTGCGGAACACGCTCGCGCACTCGTGCGCCTTGTCGATCGCGTACTTCTCGGTCACGCGAAGCGTGGCGAGGACGGAGCCGTCGTCCGGATCCATGAGCGCCACTTCGCCGCCCACGGCGATCTTCGACGCCTCGGCAGCCCCCGCGGACAGCGTGATCGGGATCGGCCAAAACAGTCCGGACGTGGTTCGCATGCCGTCGCAGACGCCTTGCCAGTCCGCGTGGGTCATGAACCCCTCGAGCGGCGTGAAGCCGCCGATTCCGAGCATGATGAGGTCGCCCTTCTCGCGCGAGCTCACCGTGAGCGCCGGGAGCTTCTGCGCGCGTACGCGCTCCGCGGCCGCCGCATCCGCGGCAAGCGCCAGCGGGCGAAGGGGCCCGCCGCCGTGGGGTTTCACGAGGGCCATCGCCGCTCCTGTTTCGTGCATGTCGTCATCATCGGGATCTCCGCAGGCTAGGCCACGGCCTGGTAGTAGAGGTTCTGCGGGTGGTTCGCCTCGGCGAAGAAGTACCAGCGCTCCGCCATGAGCCCCGCCATCTGGACCGCGATGGCCGTCGCCAGAAGGGCGGGCGATCCGACCGCGAGGTACGAGGCAACGAGAAGCGCGGGAATCGCGAAGGCGAAGACCGGAAAGAGCCAGCGCGCCGAACGCATCAGCGAGCGGGTCTGGCCGTGGAAGAACTCGCGGGTGTTGAACGATCCCGCGGTAAATCCCTGCGTGATCTGCCGGATGACGGGATGGCGCACGCCGATCGCGGTCTGCAGCGTGCTCACCGGACGAAGCCTCGCGTTTCGCAGGAGCGATGCGCCCCGCGAGGCGGCACCGAGCGCCGTGATCGCCAGCGCCCATCCCGCGAAGAACGGCGCCTCCGACGGCGCGTGGCGCGCGGCGAGCGCCCCCGCCAGCGTGAACCCTGACGCGGTGCCGAGGAGGATGTAGTTGGCCACCGTGAGCGGGCTGTGCCATTCGCGCAGGAACTTGAGGCACGCATAGATCATCGCGGTGCAGACGAACAGCGCGAGCCCGAGGACGGACCCGGCCACGCCGAGCACCACGCTCGCATCGACCGATGCGCCGCCGGCAAGGTGGACGAGCACGGGGTTCACGCCGCTCAGGTGGGCCGCGCCGTAGAGGAACACGGTGCCCATGAAGGCCGGCAGGACGATCACCTCGCGCGAAAG
This sequence comes from Usitatibacteraceae bacterium, assembly GCA_035432885.1. GTDB lineage: Bacteria > Pseudomonadota > Gammaproteobacteria > Burkholderiales > Usitatibacteraceae > FEB-7. Next base: position 3,735 of record DAORTX010000099.1, on the reverse strand, counting down.
CCACGACGTGCGCCACCTGGCCGCCGAGCGCCAGGCGCGCTCGGGGCGGCCGAGGTGGAAGAAGGACGCGACGAGTCCCGCCCCGAGAAGCGCGAGGGACACCGCCGCCGCGGGCCCGTAGAGCCCCTTGGTGTCCTGCGGCGTGAGCACGCCCAGCAGGGCGAAGGACTGGTGCGTGAAGATCGCGAGAAACAGCCCCTGCCCGGCGCCGAGCAGGGTGGTGAGCAGGATCACGGAAAGGGCGGGGCGCATGGCGGGACTACCAGGTGACCGCGTCGTCGAGCGTGGGCTCGCCCTTGGCCGGGCGGGGCTTCTGGCGGTCGACCTTGAGCGGGTTGTCGGCGCGCTCGAGTTCGTCGGCATGGATGTTCACGCGCGTCTTGCGCCGCGGCAGGTAGTGATTGGCGGGGTGGGTGCCCCATTCCGGCATCAGGGGGTATCCCCCTTCCTCGCGGATGGCCCGCGAGACCTCGCTTTCCGGGTCGTGGATGTCGCCGAAGAGCCGCGCCGAGGTCGGGCAGGCCATCACGCAGGCGGGCTTGCGGTCCCGGGGCTCCAGCGACTCGTCGTAGATGCGGTCGACGCACAGGGTGCACTTTTTCATGATCCGGTTGTGGTCGTCCAGCTCGCGGGCGCCATAGGGGCAGGCCCACGCGCAGTACTTGCAGCCGATGCACTTGTCCGGATCCACGAGGACGATCCCGTCCTCCGGGCGCTTGTAGGAAGCCCCCGTCGGGCAAACGGGCACGCAGGGCGGGTCCTCGCAATGCAGGCAGGATTTCGGGAAATGGACCGTCTCGGTGGCCGGAAAGCAGCCCACCTCGTAGGTCTGCACGCGATTGAAGAAGGTTCCCGCATACTGCGCGCCGTAGGCTTGCGTGTCCGGCAGCGGCCCCGCCGTTCCCGACGTGTTCCACTCCTTGCAACTGGTGACGCAGGCGTGGCAGCCCACGCACACGTTCAGGTCGATGACCAGCGCGAGCTGCGTCATGGCATCGGGCGCGCGCGCGCGGGCATGGAAAATGGACCTTCCGGGAAAACCCCAAGAAATGACCGTCTATTACCGCAGCTGGTGGCTTGCACTGTCTATTACCGAAAGGGGGAACCTCGACCTACCCACATGGGTATGTTTTCGGGTACGCCGGCAGGTACCGCGGCCCCGATTTCTCGTAGAATCGTCACTGGAGCAACAGATGGGGCCCCACGAACGGGCTCCCGAGGTTCCCAACCGGAGGCGGCCAGCGCGTGACCAGAAAGCAGGCAGACATTCGTCCGGGCAAGGGGTGCACCCCGAGCCCCGCCATGAAGGGCAGCGCCCCCCCGACGGGCAAGCTCTGCGACATGGTATCCAGCCCGGATCTTCATGCCCTCCTCGAGCGCGGCCTGAAGGCCATTGTGGCACTCTCGGGCGCCCGCGGGGGGGTGATCCGGCTCGTGCCTCCCGCCGGCGGGAAGATGAAACTCGTCTGCTCCGTGGGATTGCCCGACGATGCCCTCGCCGGTGAGGATTCCGTCGACCAGGACTGCGGCATCTGCGGAGTGGCCCTGCAGACCGACGGACTGCAGGTCGGGGACGAATCGAAGGACTGCGCGCGCCGCATGGGCGTCTTCGCGACGGGGCCGGAAACCGGGCCCATGCTGGCGATCCCCTTGCACTGCCGGGGAAACACCATCGGCGTCTTCAACCTGTTCTTCGTCCGGTCGATGCGGCTTCCGTCAGACGTGATGGGCCTGCTCGGCCCCGTCTCCGAAATGCTCGATCTCGTCCTCGACAACGCGATGCTGGAGCAGGAGCGGCTGGAATCCACCCTGTCGGCCGAACGCCAGATGTTCGCGAGCGAGATCCACGATTCCCTCGCCCAGGGGCTCGCCTTCATGCGCATGCGCATGAGCCTGCTGCAGGATTCGATCCGCGAACGCGACACCGCCCAGGCGCTCAAGTACTTCCGCGACATCCAGGATTCCCTCGGCGAGGCCCACGCGGGGCTTCGCGAGCTGATCACCCATTTTCGCCAGCCGCTCGACAGCCAGGGCCTGGTCCATGCCCTCGAGAACACGGCCCGCACCTTCCGCACACGCACCGGGGTCGACCTCCGGATCGAGAACCGCACGAGCGACCTGCGCCTGCCCGCCGAGCAGGAGGCGCAGGTCTTCCAGATCGTGCGCGAGGCCCTCGCGAACGTGATCAAGCACGCGGGGGCGAGCAGCGCGCGCGTGGTGCTCGAGCGCACCGCGACGTCGCTTCGGGTGAGCGTCGAGGACGACGGATCCGGTGCACGCATCGCGCGCCGGCGTTCGGGTTCCGCGCCGGACGAGCACTACGGCCTGGAGATCATGCGCGAGCGTGCCCGCCGCATCGGCGGCCGGCTTCGCATCATGAGCGCCCCGGGAAAGGGCACGCAGGTGAGCCTGTCCATTCCGCAGGACCCCGCCACGAACTGATCCATATGGCCGAGACCCCCATCCGCGTCGTGCTGATCGATGACCACGGGTTGTGCCGGCGAGGACTCGCCGAACTCCTCGAGCACCGCGCCGGCATTCGCGTGGTCGGCGCGACCGGCGAGCCGGACGCGGCACTTCGCCTGGTGCACGAGCTGAAGCCCGACCTCCTGATCATGGACCTGCGCATGCCCGCGATGCACGGATTTTCGCTGCTGAAGAGAATTCGCGACGAGGGCCTGGAGACGCCGGTGGTGATCCTCACGATGTGCGACTCCCACGACGACCTGGCCAACGCGCTTCGCGCCGGCGTGCGAGGCTACCTGCTGAAGGACATGGATCCCGACGATGTCGTCGACTCCATCCGCCGGGCGCTTCGCGGCGAACTCGTCGTCGCTCCCGCGATGGCCACCAAGCTCACGCACCTGCTGGGCGCGCAGTCCGGGCGAAGCGAAGGCCGCGCCCTCACCGAGCGCGAGCTGGAGATCCTGGGCTACATCGCGCAGGGCATGAGCAACAAGAGCATCGCCAAGGCGCTCGACATCAGCCACGACACCGTGAAGCTGCACGTGCGCCACATCCTCTCCAAGCTGAACCTGAGCTCGCGCGTCGAAGCCGCCGTCTATGCGGTCGGCCGCAAGTTCTCCGGCTCGACGCACTGAGGGCCGCGCCGGCTTCGGGGATCAGGCGCGCTGCGCCGCACCTTCCGGCTCGGCGGCCCGGTTCGCCTCGAACCATTCCAGGCGATCGCGCAGCCGCACCACTTCCCCCACGATGATCAGCGTCGGCGGCTTCAATCCGGCCTGGTGCGCGCGCTCGGCGAGCGTCGCGAGATCCGCGCTCACCACGCGCTGCGCGCTCGTGGTGGCCTGCTGGACCATCGCGGCGGGCGTCGCGGGCGAAAGTCCGTGGGCGACGAGTTCGTGGCAGAGCTCGGCAAGGTTCTGGAACCCCATGTAGATCACGACGGTCTGGCGCGGCCGGACGATGGCCGCCCAATCGACGTTGAGCGAGCCGTCCTGCGTGTTGCCCGTGACGAACACGCAGGACTGGGCATGGTCGCGGTGCGTGAGCGGGATGCCGGCGTAGGAGGCCGCTCCCAGCGCAGCGGTGATCCCGGGCACCACCTCGAAGCGAACGCCGCTCGCGCCGAGCGTCTCGATCTCCTCGCCGCCGCGACCGAAGACGAAGGGATCCCCGGCCTTCAGGCGGACGACGCGGCGCCCGCGCCGGGCAAGATCCACGAGCAGCTCGTTGATCGCCTCCTGGCGCATCGCGTGGTCGCTTCGCTTCTTG
>DAORTX010000098.1:0-9050 GCA_035432885.1 Usitatibacteraceae bacterium | reverse complement strand
GGCTACGGCCGCATCGGCCGCAACATCCTTCGCGCCCACTACGAGGACGGCAAGAAGCACGATGTCGTCATCGTCGCGGTGAACGACCTCGGCAACGCAGAGACGAACGCGCACCTCACCCGCTACGACACGGCCCACGGCAAGTTCCCGGGCACCGTGACCGTCGACGGCGACCACATGGTGGTGAACGGCGACCGCATCCGCGTGCTCGCCGTGCGCGACCCGTCGCAACTTCCGTGGGCCGAGATGAAGGTGGACGTCGTGCTCGAGTGCACGGGCCTCTTCAACTCCAAGGAGAAGGCCTCCGCGCACCTTAAGGGCGGAGCGAAGAAGGTCATCCTCTCCGCGCCCGGCGGCAAGGACGTGGACGCCACCGTCGTCTACGGCGTGAACCACTCGGTGCTGAAGGCCTCCCACACGGTGATCTCGAACGCCTCGTGCACCACCAACTGCCTCGCCCCGCTGGTGAAGCCGCTGCAAGAGAAGATCGGCCTGGTGAACGGCCTCATGACCACGGTCCACGCCTACACCAACGACCAGGTGCTGACGGACGTCTACCACGAGGACCTGCGCCGCGCCCGATCGGCCACCATGTCGATGATCCCGACCAAGACGGGTGCCGCCTCGGCCGTGGGACTCGTGATGCCCGAATTGAACGGCAAGCTGGACGGCTACGCCATCCGCGTGCCGACCATCAACGTGTCGCTGGTCGACCTTTCGTTCGTCGCCGCGCGCGACACGACGGTGGACGAGGTGAACAAGATCATGAAGGAAGCGAGCGAGTCCGCGGCATTGAAGGGCATCCTCAACTACAACAAGGGCCCGCTGGTGTCCGTGGACTTCAACCACGACCCGGCCTCCTCCACGTTCGACTCGACGCTCACCAAGGTGTCGGGCCGCCTCGTGAAGGTGAGCTCCTGGTACGACAACGAGTGGGGCTTCTCCAACCGCATGCTGGACACCACCGTCGCCTTCATGGCGGCGAAGTAGCGCCCCCGATCCCGGCTTTCCGGCGCCGCCCCGGCGCCGGAAAGCCGGGATTTTCCGTTTCCCCCACCCGATTGCACTCCCCACCGGGAAGAACGCCACCATGAAAGTCCTCAAGCTCGCCGACCTCGATCTGAAGGGCAAGAGAGTCTTCATCCGCGCCGACCTCAACGTGCCGCAGGCGGACGACGGCGCCATCACCGACGACACCCGCATCCGCGCCTCCGTGCCCGGCATCCGCCTGGCGCTCGACAAGGGCGCGGCCGTGATGGTGACGTCCCACCTGGGCCGGCCCAAGGAAGGCGCCTTCACCGAGGCCGATTCCCTCGCCCCCGTGGCCCGGCGCCTGGGCGAACTGCTCGGCCGCGACGTGCCGCTCGTTCGCGACTGGTTGGACGGCGTGAAGGTCGAGCCCGGGCAGGTCGTGCTCCTCGAGAACTGCCGCGTGAACAAGGGCGAGAAGAAGAACGACGAGGCGCTCGCCCGGAAGATGGCCGCGCTCTGCGACGTCTTCGCGAACGACGCCTTCGGCACCGCGCACCGGGCCGAGGCCACGACCCACGGGATCGCGAAGTTCGCGAAGGTCGCCTGCGCCGGGCCGCTGCTCGCCGCGGAGCTCGACGCCCTCGGGCGCGCGCTCGCCAACCCGAAGCGCCCGCTGGTGGCGATCGTCGCGGGCTCCAAGGTCTCCACCAAGGTGACGATCCTGAAGAGCCTCGCGGCCAAGGTCGACCAGCTGATCGTGGGCGGGGGCATCGCCAACACCTTCATGCTCGCGGCGGGCCTGCCCATCGGCAAGTCCCTTTGCGAGGCGGACTTGGCGCCCGAGGCGAAGGAGATCCTGGTGATGATGGAGGCGCGCGGCGCCGGCGTTCCCATCCCCACCGACGCCGTGTGCGCCAAGGCTTTCTCCGCCGACTCCCCCGCCGCCGTGAAGGCGGCGAAGGACGTGGCCGACGACGATCTCATCCTCGACATCGGGCCCCAGACCGCGAAGCAGTACGCCGAGATCCTGAAGTCCGCCGGCACCATCGTCTGGAACGGGCCCGTGGGCGTCTTCGAGTTCGACCAGTTCGGCGGCGGGACGAGGACCGTGGCGCAGGCCATCGCCGACTCGCCCGCCTTTTCCATCGCCGGGGGCGGCGACACGCTGGCCGCCATCGCCAAGTACGGCGTCACGGAGAAGATCGGGTACATTTCCACGGGTGGCGGCGCGTTCCTCGAATTCCTCGAGGGCAAGGTGCTGCCGGCGGTGGAAATGCTCGAATCGCGGGCCGGCGGCTAGCGCCGCTCCCGCCTCCCACCCGGCCCCGAGACCGGCAACGCCAAGGAGCAATCCGGAAGATGCGCAACACCAAGATCGTCGCCACGCTCGGGCCCGCCTCGAGCGAGCCCGCCGTGCTCGAGCGCATGATGCGCGCCGGCGTCGACGTGGTGCGGCTCAACTTCTCCCACGGCACGTCGGCGGATCACGAGGCGAGGGCCGCCCTGGTGCGCGAGACGGGCGCGAAGGTCGGGCGGACCGTGGGCATCATGGCCGACCTCCAGGGCCCCAAGATCCGCGTCGGCAAGTTCAAGGACGGCAAGATCGCCCTGCGCGCCGGCGATGCCTTCATCCTGGACGCCGCGTGCCCGATGGGCGACGAGGGTCGCGTCGGGCTCGACTACAAGGAGCTGCCCCGCGACGTGAAGGCGGGCGACGTGCTGCTCCTGGACGACGGCAAGATCGTGCTCGACGTGCGCGAAGTCCGCGGCAGCGAGATCCACACCGTCACCCGCCACGGCGGCGCGCTCTCCAACAACAAGGGCATCAACCGCCAGGGCGGCGGCCTCACCGCGCCCGCGCTGACCCCCAAGGACATCGAGGACATCCGCACCGCCGCGCGCCTGAAGGTCGACTACCTCGCGGTTTCCTTCCCGAAGAGCGCGGCCGACATGTTCATGGCCCAGGAGCTGCTTCGCGCGAGCGGCGGGCACGCGCTCCTCATCGCGAAGATCGAGCGCGCCGAGGCGATCCCGGCGCTCGAGGAAATCATGCGCGCCTGCGACGGCATCATGGTGGCCCGGGGCGATCTCGCGGTGGAGGTGGGCGATGCCTCGGTGCCGGCGCTGCAGAAGCGCATGATCCGGCTGGCGAGGGAGCTGAACAAGATCGCCATCACCGCCACGCAGATGATGGAGTCGATGATCTCCTCGCCGGTGCCGACGCGCGCGGAAGTCTCGGACGTGGCCAACGCCGTGCTGGACGGCACCGACGCCGTCATGCTCTCGGCCGAAAGCGCCTCCGGCCAGTACCCGGTGGAGACGATCGAGGCCATGAGCCGCATCTGCATCGAGGCGGAGAAGTCGCACACCGTCACGCTGGACAAGGACTTCCTCGACCGCGTCTTCCAGCGGGTCGACCAGTCGATCGCCATGGCCGCGCTCTTCACCGCCTTCCACCTCAAGGTGAAGGCGATCGCCTCGCTCACCGAATCGGGTTCGACCGCGCTCTGGATGAGCCGCCTCAATTGCGGCGTGCCGATCTACGCCCTCACCTCCCAGACCGAGACGCGCTACCGCACCACGCTCTTTCGCGGCGTCTTCCCGCTCATCGTCCGCTACATCGGCCACGACCGGGAGGAACTCCTGGCGGAAGCCGAGTCGGTCCTCGTGCAGAGCGGCGCGGCGAAGGAGGGAGACCTCATCGTCCTCACCATCGGCGAGCCCATCGGCAAGGCGGGCGGCACCAACACGATGAAGATCGTCCGCGTGGGGGAGCACCGGCAGAACTAGCCCCGGCCGCGCGCACGGCCGGAATCACTGGTTCGCGATGATGTGCTGGATCCGGCCATAGGACTCGCACCAGCCGTTCCGGTTCTCGCGCGCGTCGGCGACCGCCTTTTGCGCCTTCGCCAGCAGTTCGGCATGGCGCTTGCGGTGGCTTTCCACGTCACCGGGCGGCGTGGCCTTCATGATGGCGAGCATTTCCTCGCTCGTCTTGCGGCATTTCGGCTCGAGCTCCGCCCGGCATTTCGGATCCGACAGGTCGCGGCAGGAATCGGCGTGGGCCGGGCCGGCGAGCGCGGCGAGGGCGGTGATGATGGCGATGGCGCGCATGGTCATTCTCCCTGGCTTCGCGGACGGTGGGTGAACCAGGCGAAGAACACGGTGCCGTCCGATCGCCGGTCGACGAACCAGCCCTCGCCGGACCGGGCTTCGCCGCCCCACCACTGCCCGTTCACCCAGCTCAGGTCGGCGTGGTCGATCCCCCGCTCGCGGCATCTTGCGGCACTTTCGTCGTCGAAGAACCGGACGACGTCGTAGCGGCCCGCGCCGAACCCGGCGGAATCCGCACCGGTGGAATCCCACGAGAAGGTCCCGGTCGAGCAACCGGTGAACTCGATCGCGATCGTCCCCCAGCGCCTGATCGCGAGCCGATCGAACGCGATGCCCGGTCCGAAGGAAGCCCCCGTCGCGGTGTAGGCCTCGCCCAGGACGAGCGAGCGACCCTTCATCACCGCGTCGCCCACCACCCAGAATTGCGTGCCCGCATGGGCCGGCACCGCGCCGGGCGTCAGCTCCGCGGACGGCCGATGGGTGAACCAGGCGAAGAAGGTGGTGCCGTCGGAGCGGCGGTGCAGGAAGAGGCCTTCGCCCGCGCGCGCCTGTCCGCCCCACCATTGCCCGTTCACCCAGCTCTTGTCGGCGGCATCGAGGCCCTGCTCCTCGCATCGCGTCGTCGCCTCGTTGGCGAAGAAGCGCTCGATGTCGTAGGCGCCCGTGCCGTAGTTCGCCGAATCGGCGCCGGTCGCGTTCCAGGAGAACCGCGCCCGCGTGCAGGAGAGCAGCTCGATCCGCGCAGAGCCCCAGCGCTTGATGGCGAGGTCCTTGAACGAAAGCCCCGGGCCGAACTCGCTCCCCGAGGCCGTGTAGACGATGCCCAGGTCGAGCGTGCGCCCGTTGAAGACCGCATCGCCCACGACCCAGAACTGCGTTCCCACCTGCGCCGCATCAACAGTGTCGGCGCGGGCGATGACCGCGACGAAGACGGGACCCGCGATGCCCCCGGCGCCGGACTCCACCACGGTGGCGAGCATCTGGCCCGTGGCGGGATCGATCTTCACCACGCGATTGCCGTCCACCACCAGCAGGTTGCCGTCGGGGGCGTAGTCGATTCCCGTCGGGCGCACGAGCCCGCTGCGCAGGGCCGTCACCGCGCCGCTCGCGAGGTTCCAGCGCAGGAGCTGGCCGGAGCCTTCCGCGGTGATGAACACGTGCTCGCCGTCGCGGGCCGGAAGCAGGCCGCGGGTATTGCGGATGCCCGCCGTTCGCGGGGCCACGGCGACGGAGGCGAGGCCCGTTCGCGGGTCCCACTTCACCACGCTGCTCGAGTCGTAGCCGGGCACGTAGAGGTTGCCGTCGGGGCCGAAGACGAGGCCATTGTCCGGCCCGCCCAGCCCGGCCCCCCGGAACGCGATGACCGTGTCCTCGAGCGTTCCGTCGCGACGGTAGCGGCGCACGTCGTGGCTGCCGTAGCCGCCCACGTAGGCGCGGCCTTCGTGGTCGAACGCGAGCCCGGTCGGGCCCGTGGGGCCGGTGCGCGCGAACTCGCCCGCGTACTCGAGCGTGTCGTTGCGGTACTTGTGGATGGTGGCGGTCTCCTCGCTGATCACGTAGAGGAAGCCGTCGGGCCCGCGGCGGATCGACTGCGCGCCCACGATGCGCTCGCGGCCGTCCAGGTCGCGAAGGTAGGCGCCGGTGCACGCGTCGAACACGTGGACCGTGGAGAAGTAGCCGCTCACGAAAAGTCGCGAGGCGCAGGGCGTCTGGGCGACGGCCGTCGTCGCAACGAGGGCCAGGGCGGCGAGCAGGGAAAGCAGTTGGCGGGTCATCGGGGGCTCCGGAGGATCAGGCGACCCCGCACGATGGCCGCGTTGCCCCCCGCGCGCCCGGCAAAAAACCTCCGATTTTCTTCCGATCGGCCTCCCGTTCCCGGAATCGGCCGGTCGAGGCACTAGAATCGCGCCATGTCCGTCCCACCGCGTCCCCGCTGGCGAGCCGCCGGGCCGATGTTCATCGGCGAGTTCCAGGCCCTGCCCGCCTCCAACGAGCTTCGCGGCCCCGCCGGGGTGGTCCGCCTGCGACCGCTCCTCATGGATGTGCTCCTGCGGCTGGCCGCCGATCCCGGCGAGGTGGTCTCCCGCGAGACGCTGATCGCGGATGTCTGGCCGCGCCGGATGGTGAACGACGAGGTCCTCTCCCGCGCGATCGCCGAGCTTCGCACCGCGCTCGGGGACGATCCCCGGCAGCCGCAATACGTCGAGACGATCCCCAAGGCGGGCTATCGCCTCGTGGCGAGCGTTCGAGGCGCGACGGGATCGCCGGGGACGCCATCCAAGCCGAGCCGGCGGCGGCCCTGGGTGGTCGCGACCGGCACCGCGCTCGCGTTGCTCGCCGCGGCCGGCGTCGCGGTCATTTCCCGAACGGATGCCGGCGACGCGTTCGCCGATCGCCTTGCCACCGCGCAGCCCTTCACCGCCGACCTGCAGTTCGAGTTGAACCCCCGTTTTTCGCCCGACGGCAACCGCGTGGCCTTCGTGCTCGGGGAGGGGGCGAAATCGCGAATCGTCGTCCAGCCCGCCGACGGCGGCGCCCGGCGCCTGGTGGGGGACGCGCAGGCGCTTCAGCTCTCGCCCGTGTTCTTTCCCGACGGGCGCCGCCTCGCGTACTGGCGCGCCCGCGACGGCGAATGCGCCATCGTCGAACATGACCTCGATTCCGGCGCCGAGCGGCCGCTGCTCGATTGCGCCCTCGGGCCGCGCTCGCGCTTCGACCTGTCGCCGGACGGCAGGCGCCTGGTCGTCACCGCCTCGGCGAAGCAGGCCGGCCTCGTGCTCGTGGACGTGGCCACCGGCGCGACCTCCCCGTTCACGAGGACCGCTGCCGGCGAAGCCGACGATCTCTCGCCGCGCTTCAGCCCGGATGGCAGGAGGGTGGCGTTCTTTCGCGGCAACGAATCGCACCGCAGCCTCTGGGTGGCGCAAACGGACGACCCCGCCAGCGCCCGGCGGGCGACCGACCTCGAGGGCCTGACCTACGGCGCGGCCTGGCTCGGCCCCGAGGGCCCCCTGGTGGTGGCGGCCGACTGGCTGGGCTTTCGCGCGCTCACCTGGCTCGACTTGCGCACAGGGCAAGTCCGGCTGCTCGGCGCGCGCGGCGCGCGCTTCCCCGACGTGAGCCCGGCTGGCGACGTGGTCTACGAAAACGCCGCGTTCCAGGCAAACCTCTGGCGGGTGGACACGGCGGGCGCGGACCCGGCGCCACGAAAGCTCTGGCCGTCGACGCGCTACACGAACATGCCCGCGTACTCCCCCGACGGACGCTCGCTGGTCTTCGTCTCCAATCGCGACGGCCTCGAAGGCATCTACGTCGCCGCATTCGACGCCGAGCCCGTCCGGCTGCCGCTCGCCCGGGAATATCGCTACATCCGGCCGCACTGGTCGCCCGACGGCCGCGCCGTCTATGCGGTGCGAATCCCCGTGGGTGCCGCGAGGCCGGCGCCGCAGCAAGCGGTGCGGATCACCGTGGCCGATGGCCGCGTGGAGGCGCTCGAGGGCCTGGGCGCGAACATCACCGCGATCGTGCCGAGCGCGGACGGGCAATGGCTCTACGCGGGAGAACGCTCCGGTGAGGCAGCGAGGATGCTGCGCGCGCCGGCCGCGAACCCCTCGGCCGTCGAGCCCCTGGCGCTGCCGTCCCACGCCGAGTTCCAGTTGAACGCCACGCATCTCGTCTACACGCGCCCCGGCGAGAAGGGCGCCACCCGGTGCGCGCTCGCCGGCATGGCTTGCGAGCCGGTGGACATTGCCCTGGACGACGCAAACCGCTACGACTGGGTGCTCGGGTCGGACTCGATCTACTTTCCCGAGGGCGCGCCGGGCCGGCGGCAACTGGCCCGGTTCGACCTGGCCCAAGGACGCATCGGCTGGCGCCTCGACTTCGCGCCCACGGCCGCGGGACTCGCCATCGCCCCGAGCCCGGACGGGAAGCACCTCGTGGTCTCCCGGGAAGACCGGCCGGCGATCGACCTGATGATCGCGCGCGCCGCCCGCTGAGCCGGCCGCACCGGGCCCGGCCCATCCCGGGCGTACCCCTTCGGCGCAACCGGGCGAACCCTTCCGGGCAATCGCTTCGACTCCCCCGCACTGCTAAAATTGCCCATTCCCCTGTCCGAACTCCATTTCCTGCCCGCCGCCCGGTGGGCGCCCGCTTCCCGGAGGAACCATGGCACTCGTATCGATGAGACAGCTTCTGGACCACGCGGCCGAGCACGGCTACGGCCTGCCCGCCTTCAACGTGAACAACCTCGAGCAGGTGCAGGCGATCATGGAGGCGGCTGCGGAGACCGACAGCCCGGTGATCATGCAGGCCTCCGCCGGCGCGCGGAAATACGCCGGCGAGACCTTCCTCAAGTACCTGATCGAGGCGGCGGTGGCGAGCTTCCCCAGCACCCCGGTCGCCATGCACCAGGACCACGGCCAGTCTCCCGCGGTGTGCGACGGCGCCATCAAGCTGGGATTCTCCAGCGTGATGATGGACGGCTCGCTCCAGGCCGACGGCAAGACCATCGCCACCTACGAGTACAACGTCGACGTGACCAAGCAGGTGGTCGACATGGCGCACCGCCTGGGGGTTTCCGTCGAAGGCGAGCTGGGCTGCCTGGGATCGCTGGAGACCATGCAGGGCGACAAGGAGGACGGCCACGGCGCCGAAGGCAAGATGACCCGCGAGATGCTGCTGACCGATCCCGAGCAGGCCGCGGATTTCGTGAAGAAGACCGGTGTGGACGCACTCGCGATCGCCATCGGCACCTCCCACGGCGCCTACAAGTTCACCCGCAAGCCCACGGGCGACATCCTCGCCATCGACCGCATCAAGGCGATCCACGCGAGGATCCCGAACACGCACCTGGTGATGCACGGGTCGTCCTCGGTGCCGCAGGATCTCCTGAAGATCATCCGCGACAACGGCGGCGAGATGAAGGAGACCTACGGCGTGCCCGTCGAGGAGATCCAGGAGGG
>DAORTX010000097.1:0-9136 GCA_035432885.1 Usitatibacteraceae bacterium | reverse complement strand
GGCACGATCCACATCTACCCCACGCTCGCCGAGGCCAACAAGTTCGCCGCCGGCGCGTGGAAGCGCTCCACCGTCACCCACGGGCAGATGGACTTCCTCGCCGCCTTTCACGCCTGGACGCGGGGTGAAGGCGGCTTCGGCGCCGTGCTCGGCAGGGTATCCGGGCTCCTGGGCGACAAGCGCCCCTATCATCGACCCGAAGCGCATTGACCGGAGAACACGATGAGCGCACTGCCTCGCTTCGTTCTCGCCCTGGTCCTCGCGGTCGCGCCGGCCATGGCCGCGGCCCGGTTCGACCACACCCACGCCGCCTGGGATGCGCTGGTGAAGAAGCACGTGAAGGTGATCGACGGCGCAAGATCGTCCCAGGTCGACTACGCGGCCTTCGCGAAGGACCGCGAGGCGCTCAAGGCCTACCTCGCGCAGGTCTCGACGGTCGGCGAGGGGGAGTTCGCGCGCTGGACCAGGACCGAGCGGATGGCCTTCCTCGTCAATGCCTACAACGCGTTCACGGTGGAGCTGATCCTCACGAAGTACCCGGACCTGAAATCCATCCGGGACCTGGGCAACCTCCTCTTCAACAGCCCGTGGAAGAAGAAGTTCTTCACGCTGTTCGGCCGCGAGTCTTGGCTGGACCGGATCGAGCACGAGATGCTGAGGAAGCCCGGCGCCTACGACGAGCCGCGCGTTCACTTCGCGGTGAACTGCGCCTCCATCGGCTGCCCGATGCTGCGCGAGGAGGCCTTCGTCGCGTCCCGGCTGGACGCGCAGCTCGAGGAGCAGGCGCGCCGCTTCCTGTCGGACCGGACGCGAAACCGCTTCGACGCCGCGAGCGGCAAGCTCCTCGTCTCGGAAATCTTCAAGTGGTTCAAGGAGGACTGGTCGTCGGGCTACGCGGGTATCGGGAGCGCCGGACCGGTGACATCCCGGGAGAAGTACTTCGCCCGCTACGCCGATCTCCTCGCCGACAGGCCCGAGCATCGCCGCCTCGTCGCCGAGGGGAAGGCGCCCATCGACCACACGGACTACGACTGGTCGTTGAACGACCTGCGAAAATAGCGCCTGCGGCCGGCCGGGGCGATCGCGCCCGGCCGGATTCCAACAAGATCAGAGGGGAGACGGCGTGATCGAACTGCACAAACGCCTGGCGGCGCTTTCGCCGACCGTGCTGAAGGGGCTGCTTCGCGGCATCGAGAAGGAAGGACTGCGGGTCGACGCGGACGGGATGCTCTCCGCCACCCCGCACCCGGCGGGGCTCGGGTCGGCGCTCGCGCATCCGCGCATCACCACGGATTTCTGCGAAGCCCAGCTCGAGCTGATCACCGGCGTCCACGCCGACATCGACGGATGCCTCGCGGAGTTGACCGAGCTCCACCAGGAGGTCTACCGGCAGATGGGCGACGAGATGCTCTGGTGCGCGAGCATGCCGTGCCGGCTCCCCGACGAGGATCAGATCCCGATCGCGAACTACGGCCGCTCGAACCTCGGGCGCATGAAGTCGCTCTATCGCCAGGGGCTCGCCCGCCGCTACGGCCGGCGCATGCAGACCATTTCCGGCATCCACTACAACTTCTCGCTGCCGGAGGCGGCGTGGCCGCTCCTGCAGCGGGCGGACGGGCGCACGGACGCGGTGAGCGCGTACAAGGACGAGGGCTACTTCGCGCTGCTGCGCAATTTCCGGCGCCACTCGTGGCTCCTGCTGCAACTCCTGGGCGCGTCCCCCGCGGTGTGCGGGACCTTCGTCGCGGGCCGCGAGCACCGGCTCGCCGCCTGGGGCGCCGGCACGCTCTGGTCGCCGGGGGCCACGTCGCTGCGCATGGGCCGGATGGGATACCAGAGCGATGCGCAGGGTTCGCTCGCGGTGAGCTTCAACGATCTCGCGGGCTACGCCGCGTCGCTCAACCGCGCGCTCACGCAACCCTACCCGGCCTACGAGGCGATCGGCGTGCGGGAGGGCGGGCAGTACGTCCAGCTCGCCACCTCGCTCCTGCAGATCGAGAACGAGTTCTACGGGACGATCCGTCCGAAGCGCACGATCCATCGCGGCGAGCGTCCCCTGCATGCGCTGGGCCGCGACGGCGTCGAGTACGTCGAGGTGCGCTGCCTGGACATCGATCCCTTCCATCCCGTCGGCATCGACGCGCAGGCGATCCGGCTCGTCGATGTCTTCCTGCTGCATTGCCTTCTCGCCGCGAGCCCCGCGGATTCGCCCGCGGAGCTGGCGGCCATGTCGAGGAACCAGCGCCTCGTCGCCGAGGGCGGGCGCGACCCGGCCACGCGGCTCGACCGCGCCGGCGAGCAGATCACGCCGGCCGAATGGGGCGTGCAACTGCTGCGGCAATTCGAGCCCATCGCGGCCGCGCTCGACGACGCGCACGGCGGGAACGCCTACGGCGACGTCGTCGCGAGATCCCGGCAGGACCTGGAAGAGCCCTCGACGCTGCCTTCGGCGAACGTGCTTCGCGAGATGGAGCACTCGCACGACCGGTCCTTCGCGCGATTCGCGCTCGAGCAGTCGCGCCGGCATCGCGAGACCCTCCGGGGGCTGCCCCTGGCCGAAAGGACGCGCGAGCGCCACGAGGCGCTCGCGGCGCAGTCCCTCGAGGAGCAGCGGCGCATGGAGGCGTCCGACGATGTCGATTTCGAGACCTATCGCCGGACCTACCTCGGCCAGGACCTGCTCGCCGGGCACCACTTCCGGGCCGCCTCCTGAGGGCCGCGGGCGGCGCGACAGTGCTGGCGCACCGGCCGCCGAAGCCGCACCATTGGCGGACCGAGACCGGCTCCGCCTCCCCGGGCGCCCCATTTCCATGAAGCTCTCGATCATCGTTCCCGTCCTGGACGAGGCGGCCGGCATCGCCGGGACGCTTGCGGCCCTGGCGGGAACGCGCGCCCGGGACGTGGAAGTGATCGTGGTCGATGGGGGCAGCCGGGATGATTCCCGGGCGCTCGCCGCGCCGCTGGCCGATCGCGTCATCGATGCGCCGCGCGGCCGCGCGTCGCAGATGAACGCGGGCGCGGCGCAAGCCCGGGGCGAGGTGCTCCTCTTCCTCCACGCGGACACGCGCCTGCCCCCGGATGCCGCCCGCCTCGTGATCGACGGCCTCGCGGCCTCGCGCCGCGAATGGGGCCGCTTCGATGTCGCGATCGAGGGCGCCTCGCCGCTGCTTGCCCTGGTGGCGGCGTTCATGAACGCGCGCTCCCGCCTCACGTCCATCGCCACGGGTGACCAGGCCCTCTTCGCGCGCCGCGGGGCCTTCGAGGCGGCGGGGGGCTATCCGGCGATCCCGCTCATGGAAGATGTCGCCTTCTCCGAGGCGATGCGCCGTCGCGGCCCGCCCTTGTGCCTGCGCGCGAAAGCGGTGACCTCGGGCCGGCGCTGGGAGAGCCGCGGCACGCTGCGCACCATCTTCCTCATGTGGCGCCTGCGTCTCGCCTTTCGCCTGGGCGCCGATCCCGCGCACCTCGCGCAGCGCTATGACCGCGGCCGCGCGGCGCGTTAGCACGGTGCAGGTCGCCGTCTTCGCCCGGGCGCCGGTCCCCGGCGAGGTGAAGACGCGGCTCCTGCCCCTGCTCGGCCCCGAGGACGCCGCCGAACTCCACGCCACGCTGGTCAGGTCCGCGCTCGCCACCGCCACGGCCGCGGGCATCGGTCCCGTATCGCTGTGGTGCATGCCCGATACGGGCCATCCGTTCTTCGCCGTCTGCGCGGAGAAGTACGGCGTCACGCTTCACGAGCAGCGCGGCGGCCACCTCGGGGAGCGGATGGCGCGCGCCTTCGAGCGGCTCCTTCCCGAGGCGCCGGTGCTCCTGGTGGGATCCGATTGCCCGTCCTTGCGCACCGAGGACCTGCGCGCGGCGGCCGGCTCGCTCGCCACCCACGATGCGGTGATCCAGCCCGCCGAGGACGGCGGCTACGTGCTCGTGGGACTCACGCGCGCGGCGCCGGGCCTGTTCGAGGGCATCCGCTGGGGAGAGTCGAGCGTGATGAGGGACACCCGTGCGCGGCTTCGCACCGCTGCCGTCACCTGGCGCGAGATGCCGGTGCGCTGGGACGTGGACCGGCCCGAGGACTTCCGGCGCCTGCTCGCCTCGGGGCTTCTCGCGGAGACGCACCGGTGAGCGGGCGCGCGGCCGGGGCATTGGCCTGCGTCGCGGCCCTCGCGAGCGGCCTCGCCTTCGCCGCCGGAGCGGACATCGCCCCGTTCTCGCGCGCGAGGCCGGGCGGCGACCTCCCCGCGGGATGGCGCGTGCTGGCGCTGCCGCGCGTATCCGCGCCGGAAATCGCGCTCGCGCAGGTGTCGGGCGTGACCGTGCTGCGTTCGCGCGCCGCGGCCGCGGCCGGCACGGTGACGCACGATCTCGACGCCGCCCCCGCGCTGCGACCGATCCTGTCCTGGCGGTGGAAGGTCGACCGCGTGGTGGCGCGCGCCGACCTTGCCGAAAAGGGCGGGGACGATTTCGCCGCGCGCGTGTACGTCTTCTTCGACGTGCCCGTCGAAACCCTTTCATTCGGGGCGCGCGTGAAGGCCCTGCTCGCGCGCGCCGTGTGGGGCGAGCGCCTGCCCACGGCCGCGATCTGCTACGTCTGGGACAATCGCCACGCGCCGGGGACGAGCGCCTGGAACCCGTACACGGATCGCGTGCGCACCGTCGTGCTGCGAAGCGGCTCGCCGGGCGACTGGGCGGAGGAGGCGCGCGACCTGGACGCCGACTTCCGCGCGGCGTTCGGCGCGCAGCGGCCGGGGCCCGCGCCACGGGTGACCGGCATCGCGATCGGCAACGACACCGACCAGACGGGCGAGACGGTCACGGCCTGGTTCGGCGATTTCGCGCTCGAGGCGCGGCGATGAAGCGGCTCGTGCTCCTGGGCGGCGGCCATGCGCACGTGCACGTGCTCAAGGCGATCGGCGATGCGCTCGATCCCGCGGTGGGCGTGACGCTCGTGACGCCCGTCGAACGGCAGCTCTACTCGGGAATGCTGCCGGGCTACGTGGCCGGCCACTACGGCCTCGACGAGTGCGGCATCGCGCTTTCCCCGCTCGCCGATCGCGCCCGGGCGCTCGTGGTGCGCTCCTCGGCCTCCCTCGTGAATCCCTCGATGCGTGAGGTGATCTGCGCCAACGGCGAAGTCGTGCCCTACGACGTGCTTTCGATCGACGTCGGCTCTCGTTCGCCCGTGGAGGCCGTGGCGGGCGCGGCCGAGCACGCGGTCGCCGTGCGGCCGCTCGAGCGCTTCGTCGAGGGATGGGAGCGGGTGCTCGCCCGCGTGAGGCAGGAGGGAATGACGGCGGTGTCGATCGTGGGCGGCGGCGCGGCCGGGGTCGAGCTCGCCTTCGCGATGGATCACCGCTTCCGCTCCGAGGTGGGCGATGCCGCGCCGCACGTGCGCGTGCTGACCGACACGAGCGCGATCGTGCCCGAGAACGGCGACGCCGTCCGCGGACGGCTCCTGCGACTGGCGGGCCTGCGCAACATCGGCATGCACGCGAAGAGCCGGGTGGCCGAGGTGGGCACCGGGTTCCTGCGCCTGAAGGACAACATCGAGTTCGCCACCGACGCCACGTTCTGGGTCGCCGGCGCGGCGGCGCCCGAATTCATCCGCGACTCGGGGTTGCGCACCGACGCGCGCGGCTTCCTCGCGGTGAACGATTTCCTGCAGGCGGTTTCGCACCCCGAGATCTTCGGCGCGGGCGATTGCGCGACGAGCGTGGAGAACCCGCGCCCGAAGGCGGGCGTGTTCGCGGTCCGGTCCGGCCCGGCCCTCGCGGCGAACCTGTTCGCCGCGCTGCACGGCGGACTGCTCGATCGGCACGTGTCGTCGCGGCGCTTCCTGGCCCTCATCTCCTGCGGGAACCGGCGCGCGGTGGGCGTCTACGGTTCGCTTTCCTTCGAAGGGGGATGGGTCTGGCGCTGGAAGGACCGGATCGACCGCGGCTTCGTCGCGCAGTATTCGCCGGAGTCGCTGGCCCGCGCCCGCTAGGCGGGCTCAGGCCGCCCGCGCCTCGCCGGGAGGCTCCTTGCGCGATCGGATGCGGACCACCTTCACCATGCGGTCGTGCACCTGGAGGATCTCGACCGGGTGCCCGGCGACGATCACCGCGGTGCCGGGCTCGGGAATGTCCTCGAGGGCCTCGAGGACGAGGCCGTTGATCGTCTTGGGTCCCTCGAGCGGGAAATGGAAGCCGGCCTTGCGATTGAGGACGCGCAGCGTGCAGGCTCCCTCGGCGATGATGGAACCGTCGGGCTCCTTCCTCAGCAGCCCGCCCGACATCGGCTTGTGGCTGGTGAACTCCCCCACGATTTCCTCGAGGATGTCCTGCAGCGTCACCAGGCCGAGGATCTCGCCGTACTCGTCCACGACGAGCCCCATGTGGCGCATCTGGTCCTGGAAGTTGCTCAACTGCATGAGCAGCGGCGTGCCCTCCGGGACATAGTAGGGCTCGCGAAGGGTCTCGCGGATGCCGTCCTTGTCGAGCGGCTCGCGGCGCGAGGCGTTCAGGAACTTGCGCACGTGCAGGATGCCGGCCACCTTGTCGAGGCTGCCCTCGAAGACCACGAGCCGCGTGTGGTGCGCCGTGGCGATGGCCGTGCGGATGTCGTCGATGTCGTCCTCCAGGTCGACGGCCTCGATCTGCCCGCGCGGCGTCATCGTGTCGTCGACCGTCATGTCCTCCAGCTCGAAGAGATTGAGGAAGATCGACTGGTGCTTGGGCGGCAGGAACTTGCCGCCCTCGAGCACGAGCGTGCGCAGCTCCGCCATGGAGAGCTGGCCCTCGCTCTCGGCGCGAGGCCGGATGAACATGATCTTCAGCAGCGCCTGCACGAAGAGGTTCACGAACCAGACGACCGGGTAGGCGATCCGCAGGAGCGGCGTGAGCACGTAGGCCGAGGGCAGCGCGATCGCCTCCGGGAAGGTGGCGCCGATCACCTTCGGCGTGATCTCGGCGAACACGAGGATGAAGAAGGTCACGCCCCCGGTCGCGATGGCGAGCGTCATCTCGCCCTCGCCGAAGAGCTGCACGCAGATGAGAGTCGCCACCACGGTCGAGGCCGCGTTGATGAGGTTGTTGCCGAGCAGGATCACGCCGAGCAGGCGGTCGGTGCGGTCGAGGAGGTCCTGGGCGAGGCGCGCCGAGCGCCGGCCTTCGCGCACGAGGTGCTTCAGGCGGTAGCGGTTCAGCGCCATCATGCTCGTCTCGGCGAGCGAGAAGAACCCGGCGGTGAGCAGCAGCACCACCAGCGCGAAGACGAGCCAGCCAAGCGGGAGGACGACGGTCAAGGTGCGGGCACTCCGGTTCTCGCGCGCCGGCCGGCGGCGCGCCGCGCGCTCAGACGCGCTTCAGGATGATCTCGAGGACGATCTTGCTGCCGAGGTACGCGAGCAGCAGCGCCGCGAACCCGCCCAGCGTCCAGTACACCGCGAGCCTGCCTCGCCACCCCCGGAAGTAGCGCCCGGCGAGGAGCCAGCCGAAGATCACCCAGGAGAGCATGCCGAAGACGGTCTTGTGCGTGAGCTGGAAAGGGCGGCCGAAGAGCTGCTCGGAGAAGAAGACGCCCGAGACGACGGTGAGCGTGAGCAGCACGAAGGCGGCGATGAGGATGCGGAAGAGCAGCGATTCCATCTCGAGCAGCGGCGGCAGGCTCCCCAGGAAGGGCGGCATCACGCCGCGATGCAGCCACTTCTCCTCGGCGAGCATCACCAGCGCGTGCATCGTCGCGACGATGAAGAGGCTGTAGGCGAGCATCGCGATGGCGAAGTGCAGGGTGAAGAGCGGGTCGCCACCGTAGCTCACGAGATGGTTGGACGGGACGGCGAACTGCAGGATCACGGCCGCCAGCGCCACGGGTGCCCACAGGCCCTGGATGCTCGCCAGCCCCGGGACGGCGAGGCTCGCGAGCCAGTAGATCGCGACGGTGATCCACACGATGAGGGACAGCGAGTTGGCCACGCCGAGGTTCATGCCCTCGTCGGTAGCCACGCCGTTGTAGACGAGCATGCCGTGAAGCACCAGGGCGACGGGGAGCAGCACGCCCTCGAGACGGAAGGCCGCGCCGGGCACCGTGCCGCCCGCCGGGGTGGCGCGACGAGAGGCCCGCCAGGCGAGCGCCGCGAGGGCGAGCCAGCAGGCGCCGGTGCTAATATAAAGGGCCGAATCGCGCATTTTCGAGGCGATTGGAGTCTACACGAAATCCCCCCCGGCCCTTCCCATGCTCGACGCCCTGACGCAGCGACTTTCCTCGGTCATCAAGACGATGCGCGGCCACGCGCGCCTCACCGAGGAGAACGTGGGGGAGGCGCTTCGCGAAGTGCGCATGGCGCTCCTGGAGGCCGACGTCGGCGTGCCGGTGGTGAAGGATTTCGTCGCGCGGGTGAAGGAGCGGGCGCTCGGGCAGGAAGTGCTCGCGAGCCTCACGCCGGGCCAGGCGCTGGTGGGCGTGGTGCACGCGGAGCTGGTCGCGCTCATGGGCGGGGCGAACGCGCAGCTCGACCTCGCGACGCAGCCGCCGGCCGTGATCCTGCTCGCGGGACTCCAGGGCGCGGGCAAGACCACCAGCGCGGGCAAGCTCGCGCGGCTCCTGAAGGGCGGCAAGAAGAAGGTGCTGCTCGTGTCGGCCGACGTCTACCGGCCCGCGGCCATCGAGCAGCTGAAGACGCTCGCCGCGCAGCTCGCGATCGACGTCTTTCCCTCGGACGCCTCGCAGAAGCCGGTCGAGATCGCCGCCAACGCGCTCGACTGGGCGAGAAAGCACTACCACGACGTCCTCGTGGTCGACACCGCGGGCCGGCTGGGCATCGACCAGGCGATGATGGACGAGGTGCGCGCGATCCACGCGGCCGTGCATCCGGTCGAGACGCTCTTCGTGGTCGATTCCATGCAGGGCCAGGACGCGGTCAACGTCGCGAAGGCCTTCGGCGAGGCGCTGCCGCTCACGGGCGTGGTCCTCACCAAGCTGGACGGCGACGCGCGCGGGGGCGCGGCGCTTTCGGTCCGCCACGTGACCGGCGTCCCCATCAAGTTCGCC
The DNA here is from genome assembly GCA_035432885.1 of Usitatibacteraceae bacterium. Lineage (GTDB taxonomy): Bacteria > Pseudomonadota > Gammaproteobacteria > Burkholderiales > Usitatibacteraceae > FEB-7. Next base: position 109 of record DAORTX010000097.1, on the reverse strand, counting down.
GGCGTCTCCGAGAAGATGGACGGCCTGGAGCCCTTCCACCCCGAGCGCATGGCTTCGCGCATCCTCGGCATGGGCGACATCGTCTCGCTGGTCGAGGAGGCGAGGAAGT
>DAORTX010000096.1:0-9154 GCA_035432885.1 Usitatibacteraceae bacterium | reverse complement strand
TTCGCGAAGGCGGGCGCACCGTGGGCGCAGGCGTCGTCTCCAAGGTCCTGGAGTAAACGAGTTGAAAGGTTAGGCCAGTAGCTCAATTGGCAGAGCGGCGGTCTCCAAAACCGCAGGTTGGGGGTTCGAGACCCTCCTGGCCTGCCACCGAAGTGGCAGAGGACATGGCAGAAAAGATAAAAATTCTAGCGGCGGCGTTGATCGCGGTGGCAGGCCTGTGGGGCTTCTATGCCGTCGCGGGACAGCCCACGATCGTGCGCCTCGGGGTTCTCGCCGGCGCCTTCGCGCTCGCTGCGGGAGTGATGTGGTTCACGACGGCGGGACGGCAGTTCCTCGTCTTCTCCCGGGAGTCCTGGGACGAGGCGAAGCGCGTCGTGTGGCCCACGCGCAAGGAATCGCTGCAGACCACGGGGATCGTCTTCGCCTTCGTGTTCGTGATGGCGATGCTCCTCTGGCTGATCGACACGGGCCTCCTCTGGGTCACGCAACGCCTGCTGGGCCAGGGAGGATGACATGAGCATGCGCTGGTACGTTGTCCACGCCTATTCCGGCCAGGAGAAGAGCATCCAGGCGGCCCTCATCGACCGGATAAGGCGATCCGGCATGGCGGACAAGTTCGGCGAAGTGCTTGTCCCGGTCGAAGAGGTCGTGGAGATGAAGAGCGGGCAGAAGGCGTTGAGCGAGCGCCGTTTCTTTCCCGGCTACATCCTCGTCCAGATGGAAATGACGGACGATACGTGGCACCTCGTGAAGAGCACCCCGAAGGTGACCGGGTTCATCGGCGGCACGGCGATGAAGCCCACGCCCATTTCGGACAAGGAAGTGGCCAACATCCTCCACCAGGTCCAGGAAGGCGTCGAGAAGCCCAAGCCGAAGGTACTGTTCGAGGTCGGTGAGTCCGTACGCGTCGCCGAGGGACCCTTCACCGACTTCCACGGCAACGTCGAGGAAGTGAACTACGAGAAGAGCAAGATCCGGGTGTCGGTGCTGATCTTTGGCCGCGCGACGCCGGTAGAACTGGATTTCGGGCAGGTCGAGAAGGCCTGAGGATTCTCCGCCGCGTCGACGACGCGGCGCGCGGTGGCCGGGCGCGATTCCCGGCCGAATGAAGCGGGGAGGGCGCGCAGTCGGCGTCCGCTTGAACCCGAGGAGCGACATCGTGGCAAAGAAGATCATCGGCTTCATCAAGCTGCAAGTGCCCGCGGGCAAGGCGAATCCCTCGCCTCCCATCGGCCCCGCGCTTGGCCAGCGCGGACTGAACATCATGGAGTTCTGCAAGGCCTTCAATGCGCAGACGCAGAAGGTCGAGGCCGGCCTCATGCTTCCCGTGGTCATCACGGCCTTCGCGGACAAGAGCTTCACGTTCATCATCAAGACGCCCCCGGCGCCGGTGCTGATCAAGAAGGCGCTCAAGCTCGAGAAGGGCAGCAGCAAGCCGCACTCGGACAAGGTGGGCAAGCTCACGCGTGCCCAGGCCGAGGAGATCGCGAAGACCAAGATGCCCGACCTCACGGCCGCGGATCTCGAGGCTGCCGTTCGCACCATCGCCGGCAGCGCCCGCAGCATGGGCGTCGAAGTGGAGGGAGTCTGACCATGGCCGATTCCAAGCGCCTGAAGACCATCACGGCCCTCGTGGATCGCTCGAAGACCTACGCTCTTGGCGACGCCCTGGACCTCGCGAAGAAGACGGCCACCGCGAAGTTCGACGAGTCGATCGATGTCGCGGTGAACCTCGGTATCGATGCCAAGAAATCCGACCAGGTGGTGCGTGGCAGCGTCGTGCTTCCCCGCGGCACCGGCAAGAAAGTCCGCGTTGCCGTGTTCGCGCAGGGCGCCAATGCGGAAGCCGCCAAGGCCGCCGGCGCCGACGTCATCGGATTCGATGACCTCGCGGAAAGGATCAAGGGCGGCTTCCTGGAGTTCGACGTCGTCATCGCCACGCCCGACGCGATGAAGGTCGTCGGCCCGCTGGGCCAGGTTCTCGGTCCCCGTGGTCTCATGCCCAACCCGAAAGTCGGCACGGTAACGGCGAACGTGACCGAGGCGGTGAAGAACGCGAAGGCCGGACAGGTGCAGTACCGGGCCGACAAGGCCGGCATCGTGCAATGCACGATCGGTCGCGCTTCGTTTCCCCTCGAGGCCCTCGCGGAGAACTTCGAGGCCCTCCTCGGTGCGATCAACAAGTCGAAGCCTTCGTCGTCGAAAGGCATTTATCTCAAGAAGGTGTCCGTCTCCAGCACGATGGGAGTTGGCATCCGCGTGGATCATTCGACGCTCGCCGGCAGTACCGCCGGCGCTGCGCACTAGCTTTGGGCCGCCGCCGGTCCTCGTGGCCGGCGGCGGGTTATCCAAGACCGTAGGCGCCTCCCGGAAGACCCCAGCTCGCTGGGGCGATCCAAAGGGCTCAATCGAGGGGATGCGACCCCGAAGCCTACGCAGATAGCGAACCCAAGACAGGATTCTCGCGCCCGCCATCGGGCGTGATCGGTCTCCTGGCGAAAGGTCGCTATGGAAGGTGCGGCGTCAATCGGGCATTCCCAAGGGCCCGTGAAGGCTTCGCATCGAATCGATGAAGGAGAGTGACCTTGAGCCTCAGTCTAGACAGCAAGAAGGAAGTCGTTGCGGAGATTTCCGCCCGGTTGGCCAATGCGCAAGCCGTCGTGCTTGCCGAGTATCGCGGCCTGCCGGTCGAGAAGATCACGCAGCTTCGAGCCAGGGCGCGTGCGTCCGGCGTCTACCTTCGCGTGCTGAAGAACACCCTCGCGCGCCGCGCGGTCAAGGGAACGCCGTTCGAGAAGCTGGCCGACCAGATGATCGGTCCGCTCGCCTACGGCATTTCCGTCGACCCCGTTGCCGCCGCGAAGGTGCTCCATGCCTACGCGAAGGAGAACGACAAGCTCGTCATCAAGGCCGGGGCGATGCCCCACCAGTTGATGAGCGCAAAGGAGGTCGGCAGCCTCGCGATGCTCCCGGGCCGCGAGGAACTCCTCGCGAGGCTCCTGGGCACGATGCAGGCGCCGGTCGCCAAGTTCGTCCAGACGCTCAACGAGATTCCGGGCAGGTTCGTCCGGACGCTCGCGGCCGTACGCGACCAGAAGGAAAAGCTCGCGGCCTGATCGCGGCGACCCCTATCCAACGACCATTGAATCAAGCACAGGAGAACGAAAGATGGCTATCGCCAAGCAGGAAATCCTCGAAGCAATCTCCACCATGACCGTCCTCGAGCTCTCGCAGCTCATCAAGGAAATGGAGGAGAAATTCGGCGTGTCCGCCGCCGCCGCCACCGTAGCCGTTGCCGCGCCCGCCGCGGGCGGCGCCGCCGCGGCCGCGGAAGAGCAGACCGAGTTCAACGTGATTCTTCTCGCTGCCGGGGAGAACAAGGTGAACACGATCAAGGCCGTTCGCGAAGTGACGGGACTCGGCCTGAAGGAGGCCAAGGATCTCGTCGACGGAGCGCCCAAGGCCGTGAAGGAAGCCGTGAACAAGGCCGAGGCGGAAACCGTCAAGAAGAAGCTGGAAGAAGCCGGCGCGAAGGTCGAAGTCAAGTAGCGGCGTCTTGTCTGGAGGCGTTGAGCGGCACCGGACCCCGGTGTCCGCTCCAACGCCGTTCCAGAGGCCAAATCAGAGCCGGAGAGGCTTTGATTTGCCTTCTGAAGCGACTGCAGGAGGCGAGGTTTGGTCGGGCCGCGTCCCACGCGGCTGTCCGCCAGCGGCTGGTAGAGGCCAGCCACCATGCCATGAGCACCAGTCGGGTGCACGGGCGCGCACGCGCCCGCGGGATCTTTCGGAGCCATCATGACCTACACGTTCACCGAGAAGAAGCGCATTCGCAAGAGTTTCGCCAAGCGGGCGGCCGTGCTCGACGTGCCGTTTCTTCTCGCCACGCAGCTCGATTCCTATGCCGAGTTCCTCCAGGCCGAAGTGGCGCCCAATGCGCGCCGCGAGACGGGCCTGCAGTCGGCGTTTTCGTCCGTTTTCCCGATCTCCAGCCATTCGGGAAATGCCAGGCTCGAGTTCGTGAGCTACGGCCTCGGCGAGCCGCCGTTCGACGTGGTCGAGTGCCAGCAGCGCGGACTCACGTTCGCGAGCCCCCTGCGCGCGAAGGTCCGCCTGACGATCATGGACCGCGAAGCGACCAAGCCCACGATCAAGGAGGTGAAGGAGCAGGAGGTCTACATGGGCGAAATCCCGCTCATGACCCGCAACGGCTCCTTCGTCGTGAATGGCACCGAGCGCGTGATCGTGAGCCAGTTGCACCGTTCGCCCGGCGTCTTCTTCGAGCATGACAGGGGCAAGACGCACTCCTCGGGAAAGCTCCTCTTCTCGGCCCGCGTGATCCCGTATCGCGGTTCCTGGCTGGATTTCGAGTTCGACCCGAAGGACTTCCTCTACTTCCGCGTCGACCGCCGCCGCAAGATGCCGGTCACGATCCTGCTGAAAGCGCTCGGCTACACGCCCGAGCGGATCCTCGCTGAGTTTTTCGTCTTCGACACCTTTCATTTCGGCAAGAAGGGCATCGAGTTCGAGGTCGTCCCGGAGCGCCTGAAGGGCGAGATCGCCCGCTTCGACATCGTCACCAAGGCCGGCAAGGTGATCGTCCAGAAGGACAAGCGCATCACGGTCAAGCACATTCGCGACCTGGAGGCCGCCGGAATGAAGAAGCTCGCCGTCGAGGCGGACTTCCTCCTCGGGCGCACTCTCGCGAGGAATATCGTCAGCAAGGACACCGGCGAGATCGTGGCCACCGCCAACGAGGAAGTCACCGAGACGCTCCTCAAGAAGATTGCGGAGGCCGGCATCGAGGAACTGCAGACGATCTACACCAACGACCTCGACCAGGGGCCGTACATCTCGCAGACGCTGCGGGTAGACGAGTCCGTGGACCAGCTGAACGCGCAGGTCGCGATCTACCGGATGATGCGCCCGGGCGAGCCGCCGACGGAAGACTCGGTGAAGACGCTCTTCAATGGCCTCTTCTTCAGCGAGGACCGCTACGATCTTTCCGACGTTGGCCGGATGAAATTCAACCGGCGCGTCGGCAGGGACGAGCTGACGGGACTCATGACGCTGTCCACGGAGGACATCGTCGCCGTCATCAGGATCCTCGTGGAGCTGCGGAACGGACGGGGGGAAATCGACGACATCGACCATCTCGGCAATCGCCGCGTCCGGTCGGTCGGCGAGCTCGCCGAAAACCAGTTCCGTTCCGGCCTCGTGCGCGTCGAGCGCGCCGTGCGGGAGCGCCTGTCCCAGGCCGAGAGCGAGAACCTCATGCCGCACGACCTGATCAACGCGAAGCCCGTTTCCGCGGCGATCAAGGAGTTCTTCGGCTCGAGCCAGCTTTCGCAGTTCATGGACCAGACGAACCCGCTCTCGGAAATCACCCACAAGCGCCGGATCTCGGCGCTGGGCCCGGGGGGCCTCACGCGGGAAAGAGCCGGCTTCGAGGTCCGTGACGTTCACCCGACCCACTACGGCCGCGTGTGCCCGATCGAGACGCCGGAAGGCCCCAACATCGGCCTTATCAACTCGCTGGCGCTCTTTGCCCGCACCAACGACTACGGCTTCATCGAGACGCCCTATCGGAAGGTGAAGGGCTCGAAGGTCGGCAAGGAGATCGAGTTCCTTTCCGCGATCGAGGAAGGCAAGTACGTGATCGCGCAGGCGAACGCCGAGCTCGACAAGGCGGGGCATTTCGTGAACGAGCTGGTTTCGTGCCGGCACCGAAACGAATTCACGCTGTCGGCCCCCGACAAGATCGAATACATCGATGTGGCGCCCTCGCAGATCGTGTCGGTCGCAGCGTCCCTCATTCCCTTTCTCGAGCACGACGACGCGAACCGCGCCCTCATGGGCTCGAACATGCAGCGTCAGGCCGTGCCTTGCCTTCGCGCCGAAAAGCCGCTTGTCGGCACGGGCATCGAGCGCACGGTCGCGATCGACTCGGGAACGGCCGTGCAAGCGCGGCGTGGCGGGCGAATCGATTACGTCGATGCCGGCCGGATCGTGGTGCGCGTGAACGACAGCGAGACGAGCGCCGGCAAGGCGGGCGTCGACATCTACAACCTGACGAAGTACATGCGGTCCAACCAGAACACCAACATCAACCAGCGCCCGCTGGTGAAGGTCGGTGACCTGATCGCCTCCGGGGACGTGATCGCCGACGGTGCGTCGACGGACATGGGAGAGCTCGCGCTCGGGCAGAACCTGCTGGTCGCGTTCATGCCCTGGAACGGCTACAACTTCGAGGACTCGATCCTCATCTCCGAGCGCGTGGTCGAGCAGGATCGCTACACCACGATCCACATCGAGGAGCTGACCTGCGTCGCCCGCGACACCAAGCTGGGGCCGGAGGAAATCTCCGCCGACATCCCGAACGTGTCCGAGCAGGCGCTGAACCGCCTCGACGAGAGCGGCGTGGTGTACATCGGCGCCGAAGTGCGCGCCGGCGACATCATGGTCGGCAAGGTCACGCCGAAGGGCGAGAGCCAGCTGACCCCGGAAGAGAAGCTGCTGCGCGCGATCTTCGGCGAGAAGGCGTCCGACGTGAAGGACACCTCGCTGCGCGTCGACCAGGGCTCGCAGGGCACGGTGATCGACGTGCAGGTCTTCACCCGCGAGGGCATCCAGCGCGACAAGCGCGCGCAGCAGATCATCGACGACGAACTCAAGCGCTACCGGCTGGACCTGAACGACCAGTTGCGCATCGTCGAGGCCGACGCCTACGACCGGATCGAAAAGCTGCTGACCGGCAAGCTTGCCAACGGGGGTCCGAACAAGATCGCCAAGGGCACGAAGATCGACAAGGCCTACCTGGCCTCGGTGGACAAGTACCACTGGTTCGACATCCGTCCGGCCGACGACGACGTCGCCTCTCAGCTCGAAAGCATCAAGGCCTCCATCGAGCAGCAGCGCCACAGCTTCGACCTGGCCTTCGAGGAAAAACGCAAGAAGCTCACGCAAGGCGACGAGCTGCCGGCCGGCGTGCTGAAGATGGTCAAGGTCTACCTGGCCGTCAAGCGCCGCCTGCAGCCCGGCGACAAGATGGCCGGCCGCCACGGCAACAAGGGCGTCATCTCCAAGATCGTCCCCGTGGAGGACATGCCGTTCATGGCCGACGGCACCTCGGTGGACATCGTCCTGAACCCCCTGGGCGTGCCCTCGCGGATGAACGTGGGCCAGATCCTCGAGACCCACCTCGGGTGGGCGGCGAAGGGGCTCGGCCTGAAGATCGGTGAATTGCTTCGCGGGCACGAGAGCGTCTCGAAGCTCCGGAAGTACCTGGACAAGATCTACAACTCGGCGGGCAAGAAGGAGGACATCGCCGGGTTCACGGACGAGGAGGTGCTGGAGCTCGCCGCGAACCTGACCAACGGCGTGCCTTTCGCCACACCCGTGTTCGACGGCGCGACCGAGGCGGAAATCAAGGACATGCTCGAGCTGGCGGGCCTTCCCCGCACCGGCCAGATCGCGCTCCACGATGGGCGCACGGGGGATGCCTTCGACCGCAAGGTCACGGTGGGCTACATGCACATCCTGAAGCTCCACCACCTCGTCGACGACAAGATGCACGCGCGCTCAACGGGGCCGTACTCGCTCGTCACGCAGCAACCGCTCGGCGGCAAGGCGCAGTTCGGCGGCCAGCGCTTCGGCGAGATGGAAGTCTGGGCGCTCGAGGCCTACGGAGCCGCCTACACCCTGCAGGAGATGCTGACGGTCAAGTCCGACGATACGCAGGGCCGCACGAAGGTCTACGAGAGCATCGTGAAGGGCGAGCACAAGATCGAGGCGGGCATGCCCGAGTCGTTCAACGTGCTGGTCAAGGAAATCCGCTCGCTCGCGATCGACATCGATCTCGAGCGCTACTGACCGGAATACATCGATCCAGCACGCCCACGCGGCGAACGCCCCAGGAGAATTCGGATGAAAGCATTGCTCGATCTGTTCAAGCAAGTCACGCAGGAAGAGGAATTCGACGCCATTCGCATCGGCCTCGCGTCTCCGGACAAGATCCGGTCGTGGTCGTACGGCGAGGTGAAGAAGCCGGAAACCATCAATTACCGCACCTTCAAGCCGGAAAGGGACGGGCTCTTCTGCGCCAAGATCTTCGGTCCGACGAAGGACTACGAGTGCCTTTGCGGCAAGTACAAGCGCCTGAAGCACCGCGGGGTCATCTGCGAGAAATGCGGCGTCGAGGTGACGCTCACGAAAGTGCGTCGCGAGCGCATGGGCCACATCGAGCTCGCGAGTCCCGTCGCGCATATCTGGTTCCTGAAGAGCCTGCCGTCCCGGCTCGGGATGGTCCTCGACATGACCCTGCGCGACATCGAGCGCGTCCTCTACTTCGAGGCCTACGTGGTCACCGACCCCGGGATGACCCCGCTCAACCGCTGCCAGCTCCTGTCCGAGGACGACTTCCTCGCCAAGGTGGAGGAATACGGCGACGACTTCCACGCGACCATGGGGGCCGAAGGCATCCGGGAACTCCTGCGCAAGCTCGATGTGGGTCACGACATCGAGACGCTGAGGAAGGAACTGGCCGCGACGGGCTCGGAAACCAAGATCAAGAAGATCGCCAAGCGCCTCAAGGTCCTCGAAGGTTTCAACAAGTCGGGTATCAAGCCCGACTGGATGGTGATGGAGGTCCTTCCGGTCCTGCCGCCCGACCTTCGCCCTCTCGTTCCCCTCGATGGCGGCCGGTTCGCGACGTCTGACCTGAACGATCTCTACCGGCGCGTGATCAACCGCAACAACCGTCTCAAGCGCCTGCTCGAGCTGAAGGCGCCCGAGATCATCGTGCGCAACGAGAAGCGCATGCTCCAGGAGGCGGTCGACTCGCTGCTCGACAACGGGCGGCGTGGCAAGGCGATGACGGGCGCCAACAAGCGCGCGCTCAAGTCGCTCGCCGACATGATCAAGGGAAAGAGCGGTCGCTTCCGCCAGAACCTTCTCGGCAAGCGCGTCGACTACTCGGGCCGCTCGGTTATCGTCGTCGGGCCGACGCTGAAGCTCCACCAGTGCGGCCTTCCGAAGCTGATGGCCCTCGAGCTCTTCAAGCCCTTCATCTTCCACAAGCTGGAGGTGATGGGGCTAGCGACGACCATCAAGGCCGCCAAGCGCATGGTGGAGAGCCAGGAGCCGGTGGTGTGGGACA
>DAORTX010000095.1:0-9173 GCA_035432885.1 Usitatibacteraceae bacterium | reverse complement strand
TCATCCACGCCGCCTTGAGCGTGAGGAGCCGCGCCTGCTCGATCGCCATGCGCGCGTTGGCCACCACGTCCGCATTGCCGCCCAGGAGCGCCAGGGGCTTGCCGAAGGCGACCCGCGACTCGGCGCGCGCGCAAAGGAGTTCGAGCGCCCGCTCCGCCGCGCCGATCGCGCGCATGCAGTGGTGGATGCGCCCCGGACCCAGCCGGCCCTGGGCGATCTCGAATCCGCGGCCGATGCCCGCGATCACGTTTTCCTTCGGCACGCGCACGTTCGAGAACGTCACCTCGCCGTGCCCGTAGGGCTCGTCGTAGACGCCGAAGCACGGCACCATGCGCTCGATCGTGACGCCCGGTGAGTCCAGCGGAACCAGCACCATGGAGTGCCGGTGATGCTTGTCCGCCTCGGGTTCGGAGAGCCCCATGAAGATCGCCACGCGGCAGGCCGGGTGCCCGAGGCCGGAGCTCCACCACTTGCGCCCGTTCACCACCACTTCGCTGCCCTCCGGCACGGCGGTGGCGCGCATGTTGGTCGCATCGCTCGAGGCGACCCCGGGCTCGGTCATGCAGAACGCGCTGCGGATCTCGCCCGCGAGGAGCGGCTTCAGCCACCGCTCCTGCTGCTCCGCGGAGCCGTACATCGCGAGCACTTCCATGTTGCCGCTGTCGGGCGCGTTGCAGTTGAACACCTCGGGCGCGATGAGCGAGTGCCCCGTGAGTTCGGCGAGCGGCGCGTAGTCGGCGTTCGAGAGCCCCGCGCCGAGCCCGGCGTGCGGCAGAAACAGGTTCCACAGGCCTTCGCGGCGCGCTCGCTCCTTGAGCGACTCCATGATCGCGGGCTGCTTCCAGCGGCGCCAGTCGGACCCGCCCGCCAGCTCGTCCACGTAGCCCGCCTCCGCGGGAAGCACGTGATCGCGCATGAACGCTTCCATGCGCGCGATGAAGCCGGCTGCCTTGGGGGATGGGTCGAAGTCCATGATCATTGTCCGGTTCGTGGTCAGTCGCCGATGGCGGCGCGGTAGCGTTTCCAGTCGAAGCTCGCGCCCGGGTCGGTCTTGCGGCCCGGCGCGATGTCGGCGTGCCCCGCGAGATCGAGGGCGCCGTAGCGCGCGAACAAGGCCCGCGTGAGTTGCGCGAGCGAGTCGTACTGCGCGTCCATGAAGGGCATCTCGTCCGTGCCCTCGAGCTCGATCCCCACCGAGAAGTCGTTGCAGCGCTCCCGGCCCTTCCAGCTCGAGGCGCCCGCGTGCCAGGCGCGCATCCCGCAGGGCACGTACTGGATCACCTCGCCGTCGCGGCGGATGAGGAAGTGCGCCGAGACGCGCACGCCCGCCAGCCCGGAGAAATACGGATGCGCGCCCGGATGCAGGCGGTCGAGGAAGAGGTCGGTGATCCACTCGCCGCCGAATTCTCCCGGCGGAAGGGAGATGTTGTGGATCACCAGGAGTTCCACGCCGGTGTCCTCCGGGCGCTCGTCCTGGTGGGGCGAGGCGATCCAGCGCGCGCCGGAGCACATGCCGGCGACGTCCACGAGGAAGCGGGGAGAAGCGATGGCGGGGTCGTTGTTCACGATTCGCTGGATCCGGACCGTGGCGCGGCTCGCGGAAGACCTCGTCGTGCAACGTGATGTGGCCAGTATCGACAGGGAGTCAGGTGGGTTGGGTTTCTTTTTGGCTTTTGGCCAGATGAAATTGCTGCCGGCGTCGACTCCGGGAAGATCTCGATGGCTCTACGAGCCGTGACGCCCGACGCAATTCGACCTGGCCAAAAGCCAAAAAAAACCCAACCCGCCTGACTCCTTGGTGGCATCGGTCCGGCCTGACCCCACTCGACCACGGCCTCTTCGTTCGGTGGATTGGCGCTTTTCCGACCCGACCGTCGTCCGCCAGGATCTCGTCGTTTCGCGGTGACGGCGTTTTCCCGACCGGCCTGACCGTCACCGCGCCGATGTGAAGTCATCACGGAAGCAGGTGGTAGAAGAAGGTCGTGCCGTTCAGCGTGCCGTCGCGCTCGACCGTGTAGCCGGGGATCTGGGCGGCGCGCGTGTAGCCCATGGATTCGTAGAGCTTCTCGCCGGTGTCGCCGGTTCGCGTGTCGAGGATGAGGAGCTTCCTGCCGAGGAAGGCGGCCTCGACGTGGGCGGCGGAGAGCAGCGCGCGGCCCAGGCCCCAGCCGCGGCGCGAGGTGTGGACCATGAGCTTGCGGATCTCGGCGCGGTGCCGGCCGTTCTGGCGGTCCGAAAGGAGCAGTTGCACGCTGCCCACGAGGTCCCGGCCGTCCTCGGCCACGAGAAGGACCAGGTTCTCCTCCACCATGCCCTGCATCACTTCGCGCCAGTAGAGGAGCGCCTCGGACTGGGGCAGCGGCGCCCAGAAGCCGAGCGACCCCCCGGATTCGACGGCGTCGACGAGCAGATCGGCCAGCCGCGGCAGGCACTCGGCGAACTGGTCCAGGTTGATCTTGCGGATGCGCGCGGTCACCGGACGACCTTTCCGCCGAAGGCGATTCGGCCCTTCGCCGCGGGATGCACGAGGACGTGGACGAATTCCGGGGGCCGGCCGGCGAGGCGCGCGACGGCGCCGGTCACTTCTCCCACGAGGCGGTCGAAGGACTCGCCTTCCGGCGGCACCGAGGCGGTGAGCGAGACGAAGACGGGAAACGGCGGGTCCTCTCCGGCGTGGTTCTCCGCGTAGGCTCCCGGCGCCAGCGCGCGAAGGCGGACCCACACCTTGCCGGGCGCGGCGCCCGTCGCGGCGCCCAGCGCGTCCGCGAGATCGCCCGCGAGTCCCGGCGCGAGGGTTTCGCCGTGGCGGGTCGCGATCTCGATGTCGAATATCGGCATGGCGCCTCCCTGGCGCGTTTCGCCGGCCGGGCTAGTCGATGCCGAGCCGGTCGAGCCGGTAGCGAAGGCTGCGGAAGGTGATCCCCAGCAGCTTCGCCGCGGCGGTCTTGTTGAAGCGCGTGGCCTCCAGCGCCTTCTGGATCGCCTCGCGCTCCACCTGGTCCAGGAAGTCGTGGAGCGGCAGGCCGCGGGTGCCCAGCGCGCCTTCCAGGTTTGCGGCCTTTCCCTTGGGCGCGGCCTGCGTGAGGTAGAGATCGCTTTCGCGAACCTTGTTGTCGGCGCACAGGGCGAGCGAGCGCTCGAGGATGTTCTCCAGCTCGCGCACGTTGCCCGGGAAATCGTAGCGCCGCAGCGCGAGGAGCGCCTCCTCGGTAATGGCGGGCGGCGTCACGTCGTTCTGGCGCGCGAGGCGCTCGACCACCTGCGTCACCATGAGCGGGATGTCCTCGGGGATCTCGCGCAGGCTGGGCATCTTCATCTCGATCACGTTCAGCCGGTAGAAGAGGTCCTGCCGGAATTCCCCCGCCACCACCTGCTCGGCGAGCGAGCGGTGCGTGGCGGAGATGATGCGCATGTCGGTGGCCTCCTCCACGGTGTCGCCCAGCCGCCGGAAGGTCTTCTCCTGGATCACGCGCAGCAGCTTCACCTGCATCGCGAGCGGCAGGTCGCCCACCTCGTCCAGGAAGAGCGTGCCCTTCTGCGCGGCGTGCAGGTAGCCGGCGCGGTCGTTATCCGCCCCGGTGAAGGCGCCCTTGCGGTAGCCGAAGAACTCGCTCTCCATGAGGTTCTCGGGAATCGCGCCGCAGTTGACCGCCACGAAGGGCGCGTCCGCCCGCGCCGAGCCCGCGTGGATCAGGCGCGCGGCCACTTCCTTGCCCGAGCCCGATTCGCCGGTGATGTAGACGGGCGCTTGCGACCGCGCCAGGCGCCCGATCATCTCTCTCGCGCGCTGGATGGGCGCGGATTCGCCGATCAGCCGCGGCACGCCGGGTTGCGCCACTTCGCCGGTCGCGACGCGGCGCTGCTGCGGGTGCTTCGCGAGCTTGAGCGCGCTCATCACCAGCGGGCGCAGCTCCTCCAGCTTGATGGGCTTGGCGAGATAGTCGAAGGCGCCCGCCTTCAGCGCGGCGACCGCGTTCTCCGTCGAGCCGTAGGCCGTGATCACCGCCACCGGCGTGTTGCCGTAGTGCTCGGCGATGTGGCGAAGCACGTCCAGGCCCTCGCCGTCGGGAAGGCGCATGTCGGTGAGCGCGAGGTCGTAGGCGCGCCGCTCGAGGAATTCCTTCGCCTCCGCCACGCTCGCGGCGCTGTCGGCGTCGACGCCCATGCGCGAGAGCGTGACCACGAGCAGCTCGCGGATGTCGGATTCGTCGTCGACGATCAGGACGGCCTTGTTCGCCATCAGGTGCCTTTCAGGATGATGCGGAAGCGGTGGCCGTCGTCGCCCTCGCGGTACTCGACGTGGGCGCCGTTGCCTTCGCAGAGCTCGCGGGCGATGTAGAGGCCGAGCCCGGTGCCCTGGGACTCGGTGGTGAAGAACGGCTCGAAAAGGTGCGCTTGCAGCTCGAGTTCCACGCCGGGCCCGTCGTCGACGATGTCGAGGGCGAGCATGCCCGGCGTGTCGGCGGGCGCGAGCGTCACGCGCACCGAGCCCGGCCCCTTGAGCCCGTGCCGCCAGGCGTTGCGAAGGAGGTTCCACAGGACCTGGTGCAGGTGCTGGCGGTCGAAGCCCATGCGAAGCGTCGTGCGCACGTCGATCACCACGCCCTCGGCGGGCACCTTCTCCGTGGTGCAGAAATCGGCCGCGAACTGCTCGAGGAAGGCCCGCGCGGCGATCTCCTCGGGTTGCGCCCGGTCGCGGCGGTTCAGGTACAGGACCTCCTCCACGATCCGGTCCAGGCGGTGGACGTTGTCCCGGATGATGACGACCAGGCGATCGTCGCCTGCCTGGGCCCGCTCGCTCTCGCTCAGCAGTTCCGCGGCGTGGTTGATCGAGGAAAGGGGGTTCCTGATCTCGTGGGCGATGGAGGCCGTGAGCCGCCCCAGCGCCACCAGCTTCATCTGCTGCGCCTGCTCGCGAAGGCGTCCCACGTCCTCGATGAACACCACGGTGGGCGGGGGCTCGTCGGAGCCGATCGCCACGAAATGCACCGCGAGTTCCGCCGAGGAGCGCGGCGAGCGGAACGGGCGCAGGCTCGCTCCCGGCGAGCGCCGCCACGCCGCGATCATGCGGGCGATCTCCGGGGAGTACTCGGCGAGGAGCGGTCGCTTGCCCGAGGGCAGCGCGCCGAGCAGCTGCAGCGCCCGCGGGTTGTGCTGGCGGATGGTGCCCTCGGGGTCGACCACCAGCATGCCGTCCTGCATGTCGCGGATCACGAGCTCGTTGATCTGCGAGAGGTTGGCCAGGTCGATGGTGCGCTGCCGGGCGATGGTCTCGCTGGTGCGCGCGTAGCGGGCGAGCGTCCAGCCCAGGCCCGCCGTCGCGAAAAGCGCGATGCTGGTGAGGCCCGACTGCAGGAAATCGTTCGCGGGCGCATCGAAGCGCCAGACCTGGAAGGCCTGCTCGAGCAGCACCGCGATGGCGGCCACGGCCGCGTGGAAGAACGCGAGCCGCCCGCGCGTGATGAGGCCCGCGGCGGCGAGCGAGATGAGCAGCGAGACCCCGATCCCGGAGCGGATGCCGCCGCTCGTGTGCACGAGAACCACGATCGCCAGCACGTCGACGAAGACCGCCGCCGTCACCTGCAGCGAGATGCCCGGCTCGCGAAGCAGCGCCGGCACCACGAGCAGCACCGAAGCCACCGAATAGGCCACGAGCGCCGTCACCGCGAGGTCGGGCTGCTGGATGCCCAGCTGGAAGAAAGTGTTCAGGAACGCGTAGGCGCCCGACAACCCCAGCGCCAGCACGACGCGGTAGGCGGAGAAGATGACGAGCGTTCGCCAGGACGCCTCGTCGCCGGCCGCGGCCACCGGGGCGCGCCCGGCGGGACGCGGTCCCGGGGACATCGGCGCGTCGGCGATCGCGGCGGGGGTCATCGCGCGTGCTTGCAGCTTGCGGGATCGCGGCAGGTGACCTCGCCGCCGGAGGTCACGGATTCGCTGCGCGGCATGTTCACGCCGCAGCGCGTGCAGGCGACCATGTCCTCGATATCGGCCGGGCCGGGTTCCTCCGAATCCTTCACCTGGGCCCGGAAAAAGCCGCGGAACAGCAGCCAGATGGCGAAGCCGATCGCGAGCAGGAGGAGGATTCGGGCCAAGGACGTGATTCCGGTCGGTTTTTCCTGCCCCAAGTTTAGCTCAGGCGGGGTGTCGCGACCCCGGTCGGGGCAACTCCACCTCGAAATGGACGCCCGTGCCGCCCGGCAGGTTCACCGCCCGCGCGGCTCCGCCGTGGAACTCGGCCACGAGCCGGACGATGGCGAGCCCCAGTCCCAGGTGGCCGCCGCGGCCCTGGCCCTCGGCGCGCGCGCTCACCATGGCGTCGAAGAGACGCGGCAGCATCGCCGCCGGGATGGGCGGCCCGTCGTTCGAGACCGAGAGCCGCGCCACCCGGCCATCGGCGGCGAGGCGGATGCGCACGGCCCCGCCCGCCGGCGCGAAATCGAGGGCGTTCTCCACCAGCTTGTCGAGGAGCTGGGCCAGCGCGTCGGGCACGCCGCTCATCGTCACGGGATCGGCGGGAGCCTCGAAGTCGATGGCGCGGCCGGGATAGGCGCCGCGGTAGCCCTCGACGCAGCCGCGCACCACGGCCGCGAGGTCGAAGCTCTCGCGCTCGGCGCTCTCCAGCATCTTTTCCAGCCGCGTGCCTTCCGACAGGCGCGAGATCAGGCGCGAGAGACGTTCGACGCCCTCGCCCGCGCGGTCCAGGTAGACGCGCGCCTCGCCCTGCGGCGACTGGCTGCGCAGGTTGTCGAGCGAGGAGCGCACCACGGCCACGGGCGTTCGCAGCTCGTGGGAGAGCCGCGAGGCCATCTGCTCGAGCCACGCGTTGTAGTCGCGAAGCCGGCCCAGCATCGCGGCCATGGTGCGCTCGAGGTCGCCGATCTCGTCCCGGGCGCCCGTGGGCGCGATGTCGCCCCGGATGCGCCCCTGGGAGTCGATCGCCGCTTCGGCCGAGGCATGCAGGCGCCGGATGCGCGTGGCGAGCCGGCTCGCGAAGAAGAGCAGGATCGCGAACGCGGCGAGGCACACGGCGAGCGTGAGGGCGATCAGGTTCTCCAGCGCCGATTGCCGCAGCAGCAGGATGGAAGCGGTCGTCTCCTCGACCACCACCGCGCCCACGATGTCGTCGCCCACGAAGATGGGCTGCGCCGCCGACAGGATCGCCGCCTCGCGGTCGCGCGTGCCGCGCCAGTGCGTGGACGACACGCCGATCAGCGCGCGGTCGATCTGGGAGCGCACGGGCTTCGACTCGTCGCCCGCCGGAATGTCCGGCGAGGACACCACGAGCGAGACGACGGGTTTCAGCCACGAGGCGATGGCAGCGTGCGAGCCGTCGGATTTCTGCGCCGGCGCTTCGCGAAGGGAGCCCGACAGGCCGCGGACTCGCGAGCGCGTATCCACCACCCACAGCCGCGAGGCTCGCCTTCCCATGATGTCCAGGAAGCGCTCGATTTCCTCGGACGGCGCGTAGGCCGGGCCCAGGCTCGCGGCGGCCTCGGGATCGGCGGCGGCGAATAGGCCCACGATGCGACGTCGCTCCTCGTCCTCGGGATCGGCCGCCGGAGCGCCCAGCGGGGGAAAGAGCGCCTGCCGGTCCGAGAGCGCGGAGGCCACGGCTCGCGCGGTGACGGCGATGTCCTGCTGCTGCGCGGCGCGCAGGAACGCCTCCATGCGGTTGATGAACTGCGCGGCCAGCGCCGGGATCGCGAGCAGCACCAGCGTGGCGAGAAAAAGCCTGAAGCGGATGCCGTGCAGGAAGGCCGCGCCCATGGCCGGGTTCAGTCGATCGGAAACGAGACGGTGAGCGAGCCGAAGCGGTGCGGCGCCTGCTGGCCCTCGAATTCGCGCGAGTCCTGCGCGAGACCGAGGGAGACCTCGCCCCAGTCGCCGTACCAGGCCGCGCCCAGCGCGAGGCGGGCCACGCTGCGACGTCTCGCCGCATCGGGCAGGGGATCGTCGCCGCGGCGATCGAGCAGCCGGTTGCGGGCCACGGCGCGCACGCTCGCGCCCGCGTGGAAGCTCAGGCCCCGGGCGGTGCGCGGGAGCGGCGGCGTGGCGGCGAATCGCAGGAGCGGATTGGGCGCCTGCGCGGGCGATTCCGAGCGCCATTCGATTCCGGCATGGCCAAAGGCGACGAGGGTGCCGGCGACGGCGCCGCCGTGGATCACCCAGGCGCCGGGCGCCATGCCGGGACCGAAGCGGCGCGACCAGGCGCCCACCAGCTGGACGTCGGCGCGGTCTGACGCCTGGGATGCCCAGTCGGTGGCCGGTGCAGGGGTGATGTGGTGGATCGCGCTCTGCACTTGCCTGCCGCGGGCCGCGGGGCCGGCGATTCCGGCGTCCAGTTCCCAGGTGGCGAGCAGGTCCGGCGCGAGGTCGTGGCGGGCGATCGAGAGCAGAAGGCGCCCGGCGTTCGGGCGATCGGCCCTCGCGGCGGTCGCGATGCCGTCGCCGGTGTAGATCTCGTGGATGATGCCGACGTCGATCCGGTAGGGGCGGGCCGAGGGCACGCGCAGGAACGAGGCCAGGAAGGCGCCGCTTTCCGCGGGCAGGGACCGGTAGATCTTCACGCCGCTCGTGTACCAGCGGTCGGTGCCGAAGGCGACGTCGTTGTCCACCTGCGCGTGCCAGAGCGCGGGCGTGGCCCCGGTCGTGTTTCGGCCCGCGCTTGCCGAGGCGCCGGTCGCGATGGAAGAGTCTCCGGCTGCGCTTGCGCAGGCTGGCGCGGCGAGCGCCGCGAAGGCGGCGAGCGCGGGGAGCGCGCGCCTCACGCCTTTTCCGTCCAGCGGTATCCCATGCCGTAGATCGTCTCGATCGCGT
Organism: Usitatibacteraceae bacterium; assembly: GCA_035432885.1. GTDB lineage: Bacteria > Pseudomonadota > Gammaproteobacteria > Burkholderiales > Usitatibacteraceae > FEB-7. The sequence continues at coordinate 353 of DAORTX010000095.1, read as the reverse complement.
CGAACGCCGCGTCGACGGCGAGGAACTTGCGGCGGATGCGCTTCACGTGCGAGGTGATGGTGCCGTCGTCGACCACCATCTCGGCGTCGCGCATGAGCGTGTCGCGGTCCTTCACGTGGCCGGGGTGGCGGGCGAGCGAGCGCACCATCCAGAATTCCGTCACGGTGAGGTCGACGGGCAGGCCCTTCCACACGGCCGTCATGCGGGCGGCGTCGAGCTCCAGCGGCCCGCGCACGAGGCGCTCGTCGTCGCGGGCGGGCTCGCGCGCGGCTTCCACGCGGCGAAAGAGCGCGGCGATGCGCGCGAGCAGGTGCGGCAGGCTCGCGTCCTTGGTGAGGTAGTCGTCGGCGCCC
>DAORTX010000094.1:0-9207 GCA_035432885.1 Usitatibacteraceae bacterium | reverse complement strand
TCACGAGCCAGGAGCCGAGCGCCATGCCGCCCATGAAGATCGCGAGCACGAGCGTTTGCGCGTAGGCCGCGTGCCCGAGGAACAGCTTGAGGTAGTGGCTCCAGATCGACTCGTAGATGAGGCCGGCGAATCCGGAAACGGTGAAAAGCGCGAAAAAGACGCCGACGGGTATGCGTTTCGTCATGGGAGGCAGTCGAGTGGGATTGGCGGACCGCCTCAGGGAGGCAAGATCCGTGCCGCTAGCGGGGAAAACCGGGGATCGTGGAGAGATCCACCTCGTCCAGTTGCTCGGGGTCCAGGAATTCCTGCGCGTAGCGCAGGTAGACGCGGTCCCTCACGAAGATGTCGAAGAGGTCCGGGTCGACGTGGCCGTTCTCCTTGAACTTGCCGAGGATCGAGAGCGACTCGGAGAGCGTCTTGCCGGGCTTGTAGGGCCGATCCTTCGCGGTGAGGGCCTCGAAGATGTCGGCGATGCCCATGATGCGGGCCTGCACGCTCATCTGCGCCCGCGTGAGCCCGCGCGGGTAGCCCTTGCCGTCCATGCGCTCGTGGTGGCCGCCCGCGTATTCCGGCACGTTCGTCAGGTGCCGCGGCCACGGCAGCGCCTCCAGCATCTTGATCGTGGCCACGATGTGGTGGTTGATGATCTCGCGCTCCTGCTGGTTCAGCGTCCCGTAGGGGATAGTCAGGTTCGCTTCCTCGTCCCGGGACAGGAAGCGCTCCGCCACCCCGCGAGGCCCGGTCCAGGTGTACTGGGCGATGCGCGAGACCCTCGCCTGGTCCTCCGGGCTCATGCGCTCGCCGCCGATGTTCGTGCGGCGCAGGAACTCGCGGTCGTCGTCGTACTGGCGGATCCTCGCCTCGAAATCCTCGCGCGCGCGTTGCTCGGAGGCGGTGTCGCCCGCCCCGCGCGCGGCGAGCAGCGCGCGCAGCATCGCGATCTCGGCCTCGCGCTTCAACGCCTCGAAGCGCGTGTCGACGAGGCCGATCCGGTCGAAGATCGTCTGCAGCTTCGTCGCCTTGTCGACCACGTGCACCGGCGTCGTGATCTTGCCGCAGTCGTGCAGCAGGCCCGCGATCTTCAGCTCGTAGCGGTCCTTGTCCGTCATGCGAAATTCGGCGAGCGGCCCTTCGGTGGCCGCATCGGCGGCCTCGGCCAGCATCATCGTGAGCGTGGGGACGCGCTTGCAGTGCCCGCCCGTGTAGGGGCTCTTGTCGTCGATCGCGGTGTTGATCAGCTCGATCAGGGACTCGAAGAGCACCTCGAGCTGCTGGATGAGGAAGCGGTTGGTGAGCGCGATGGCGGCCTGCGAGGCGAGCGACTCGGCCAGGCGCCGGTCCTCGTCGCCGAAGGCCGCGACCTTGCCCGTGGCGGCGTCGATCGCGTTGAGGAGCTGGAGGACGCCGATGATCTCGCCCTCGTGGTTCTTCATCGGGACGGTGAGGAACGAGGTCGAGCGGTACCCGGTGCGCTTGTCGAAGTTGCGCGTGCCGGAAAAGTCGAAGCCCTCCTCCGAATAGGCGTCGGCGATGTTCACCGTGCTGTCGTTCAGCGCCGCGTAGGCGGCCACCATCGTGAGGTTTGCGTTGCCGTCCTTGTCGTGCAGCGGGATCGGGTAGAACGGGACGGGGTTGCCCGACGTGCCGCCCATGGCGATCGACAGGCTGTCGTTTCTCAGGATCTCGAACTGCAGCTTGTCGTCGACCAGCCGGTAGAGGGTGCCCCCGTCGGCGCGGGTGAGGTTCTTCGCGGCCACGAGGATGGTCTCCAGGAGCCGGTCGATGTCGCGCTCCTGGGAGAGCGCGATCCCGATCGCGTTCAGGTACTCGAGCTTGGAGAGGAAATGCGTCTCGAGCGAATGCTGAAGGTCCGCCAGCAGGGGCACCTTCGCGTCGGGACGCGCCTTCACGGCCCGCGGGTTCATTTGATGCAGACCGCCCGCACCTGCTTCATGTCGGTGATGCCCTGGAGGACCTTTTCCATGCCGTCCATCTTGAGCGTGAGCATCCCGTCCGAGAGCGCCTGCGCGAAAAGCTGGGCGACGCGCGCGTGTTCCTGGATCATCTTCTTCACCGGGTCCGTGCCGACCATGAGCTCGTGCAGGCCGACCCGCCCCTTGTAGCCGGAGCCGCCGCAGACGTCGCACCCCTTGGGCCGGTGCATCACGAAGTCGGGCTTGCCGAAGCCGTAGTCGCGCTGGAAGCGGTCGAAGACCTGCTTGTAGCCGGCGTTCGCGTCCTTCTTGAACTCCTCGGTGTTTCGCAGCTCCTCGCAGTATTCCGTGATGAAGTGCTTGATCTCGTCCTGGCCCGGCGTGTAGGTCTCCTTGCACTTGCACAGGCGCTTGGCGAGGCGCTGCGCCAGGATGCCCAGGAGGGCGTCGGCGAAGTTGAAGGGGTCCATGCCCATGTCGAGCAGGCGAATGATCGACTCCGGCGCCGAGTTCGTGTGCAGGGTCGCGAACACCAGGTGGCCCGTGAGCGAAGCCTCGATGCCGATCGAGGTCGTGTCCTTGTCGCGCATTTCCCCCACCATGATGATGTCGGGGTCGGCCCGCAGGAACGCTTTCATGGCGGTGGCGAAAGTGAAGCCCGCCTTGGGATTCACCTGGCACTGCCGCAGGCCCTTCTGCGTGATTTCCACGGGATCCTCCGCGGTCCAGATCTTCGTGTCCACGGTGTTGAGGAAGCCCAGGACGGAGTGCAGGGTGGTGGTCTTGCCGGAGCCGGTCGGCCCGCAGACGAAGAAGAGCCCGTAGGGCTTGGACACGCAGGCCTTCAGGCGATCCATGTTGGCGGGCAGCACGCCCAGCTTGTCGAGCGGGATGGGCTCGCCCGCGGCGAGGATCCGCATCACGATGTCCTCGACGCCGCCCGCGGTGGGGATCGTCGCCACGCGAAGCTCGATGTCGAGCGGCCCGAATTTCTTGAACTTGATCTTCCCGTCCTGCGGCCGGCGCTTCTCCGAGATGTCGAGATCGCACATGATCTTCAGCCGGGTGACCAGCGCCTGGCGGTAGGAGGCGGGAACCTCGATGTAGGTGTTCAGCGTGCCGTCCTTGCGGAACCGGATGCCCGTCTTCGCCTTTCCCGGCAGGGGCTCGATGTGGATGTCGGACGCGCCCTGGTGGTAGGCGTCGACGATGATCTTGTTCACGAGCTTCACCAGCTCGTTGTCGGCCGCGGCGGAGACGTCGTCCGAGCCGATCGAGCCGGGTTCCTCCTCGTCGTCCAGGTTGGACAGGAGGTCGCCGATCGACTCCGAGCTCATCCCCATCTCGGACGAACCGCCGAAGAAGTGGGTCAGCACCTGGACGAAGTCGCGTTGCGTCGTCACCTTGTAGACGATCTTCGCGCGCGGGAAGACGTTCTCCACCATCCGCGAGTTCCTCACGCGCTCGGGGTCGGTGGCCATCACGATGATGCCCTGCTTGGAGTCCTCCAGCGGGATCCACTGGTTCGCCTCGCAGTACTCGCGCTTCAGGTTCTTCAGCAGGTCGATCGGCTTGATGCGGTCCGACTTGTGCGGCTCGTACTCGACGCTGAAGAACTTGGCGAGCGCGGCGCCGATGGCGGCGAGCGTCACCTGGAACTCGTCGATGAGGATGTCTTCGACGTGCTTGTTCTTGCGGCGCGCGGCCTTGGTGGCGAGGTCGAGCTCGCCGGCCTGGATGATGCTGTCGATGACGAGATACTCGAATTTCGACGCGATCTGCCCGGGCATCTGCTGGCGGACCCGGAAGGCGATCGCGAGCGTCTTGGCGAGCTCCACCACGCCCTCGTCGTGGAGCGCGCCGAACGACTGGCCCGACAGGGAGTTGATGAGCTGCAGGACCCCCATGAGATCCGTGCCCGACTCGCCGCCGAGGATGGGGGCGATCAGCATCTGCTTGGAGCGGTAGCCGGTGCGCTGGTCGACCGCCTTCAGGAAGGCGAGGTTGGGCGAGTACTGCCGCAGTTCGGCGTCGTCGTAGACGTCCGAGATGTTCATGTGGCGCTTGTGGAGCGCGCAGAAGCCCGCGAGCGACGATTCCGAGATCGGGAGCTTGATGTCCTTGAAGGAATTGAGCCCCGTCTTCACCTTCGAGACGATGGACTGGCCGTCCTCGCTCATGGTGTAGATCGTCATGCGGTCCGCCTCGAAGAGCTGGCAGATGTCGCGGGAGACTTCGAGGATGATCTCGTCGACGTTGTTGGTGGAATGGATCCGGTTCGTGACCGCCTGGATCTTCTTCGAGAAGGCCAGCTTGACGGCGACGTCCGCCCCGCCGGCCGAAGCCTGCGGCATCTTGGGTTCGAGGACTGCGCTCATGTGTGCACCTGCCGATCTGAGTGTTGCTGCTGGTCCGTGTGTTCGCGCGCCCGTGCCGCTAGAGCGTGAACTCCTGGTTGTTCTCGAGCATCCGGGGCCGCCAGCGACCCGCGACTTCCGAGATCTCCTTCATCGTGAGGGCTCCTTCGCCCGGCTTGAGGTGGGTGATGAACACCTCGGGCCGCGCCCTCATCTTCGCCAGTTCCCGCGCAAGCATGTCCGGGCAGAGATGCTTCGAGGCCACCGCGATGTCGCGCTCCTTGTTCGAGAACGCGGTCTCGATGATCAGGTACCGCAGGTTCGGCGCCTCGTTCACGGCCTTCCAGAGGCCGTCGTTCGCAGTCGTGTCGCCGGAATAGGCGAGGCTCGCCCGGCCGCTATCGAGAAGATACCCCACCGCGGGCACCGTGTGGTTGGCCGGCAGGGCCGTGATGCTCCGGCCGCCGATCTCCACCGTCTCGCCGACCTCGATCTCCCGGTAGCGCATGAACGGGTTGTCGCCGTCGGGAATCTGGGTGAAATCGGGCCAGACCTTCCAGTTGAAGAGGTGGGAACGCAGGATGTCCAGGGTGTCCTTGATGCCGTGGACGACGATCGGGCTGCCACGCATCCAGCAGACCGTGTCCACGAGAAACGGGATGCTGGTCACGTGGTCCAGGTGCGAGTGGCTCACGAAGATGTGGTCGATCTTCGCGAGGCTCTCCAGGCTCAGGTCGCCCACGCCGGTCCCGGCATCGACGAGGATGTCGTCGTCGACGAGCAGCGCGGTCGTCCGCAGGCTCCCGCCGATGCCGCCGCTGCACCCCAGAACCCTGATCCGCATCTGTGCTGACCTCGGCCCGTGGACACGGGATTGTTTCCGCACCGCGTGCCGCGGCGCCGGCCCGGGCCCGAAGCCCGGGATTCACGGGCCATTATTGGCGAAAACGGCGGCTCCCGGTGTGCTGCATCGCACATTCCCCATGGCGATTCCGCAGGTGCGCCCGCCCCCGCTTCGCGCGCTCAGGGCTTGAAGAAGAACTCCATCTTCACCCCGGCGATCTCGATCATGTCGTGATCGCCCAGCGGGTGGGCCTGGGCGCCGAGCGACGCCCCGTTGAGGGTCGGGTAGCTCGCCCCTTCGACGTGGGTGATGAAATAACCGTTCGGCCTCTTGGTGATGACCGCGACCTGGAGCCCCGGCTTGCCGATGGTGGTGAGATTCTTGGTCAGGTCGAGCGTGCGCCCCGCTGCAGCGCCCGAGAGCACCTGGATCGCGGCATCCGGCAGGGGCGCGTGGTCGGCATGGGCGGTGGGGGACGACGGGGCGGCGGCCGGCTTGACCACCTCCGGCGCCGGCGCCTTCATGTTGGTGACGGTATCGCTCGCCACCCGCTCCGGGGACGCCCCCGTGGCGGCGGGTCCGGTGGCCTGGGCGGGCGGCGCGGGGGGAGCGGCGGGTCTCGCGGGGCTTCGGATGATCATCGTCTTCTCGAAGTCCGCCGCCGAGGTCTGCGAAGGCGCGTCGTTGAAGTACTTCAACTTGTGCTTGCCGATCTCGATGACGTCGTTCGCCTGGAGGAAGTGCTTCTTGATGGGCTTGCCGTTCACCATGGTGCCGTTGGTGCTGCCCAGGTCCTCGATGAACGAGTCGTTCAGGATCGTGATGATCGCCGCGTGCTCGCCGCTGACCGCGAGGTTGTCGATCTGGATGTCGTTGTGAGGCTTCCTCCCGATCAGGGTGCGCTCCTTGGAGAGCACGTGCTCCTTGAGCACCTGCCCGTCGACACTCAATATCAGCTTGGCCATGGTCGGTTTCCTTGCGAATTACCTGAATAGTGCCTTGAATCGCGCGAGCCATCCACGCGCCACGGCGAAGGGTTCGGCGACCCGCACGAGCATCGCCGAGACGTTGTCGCGGCCGCCGTTGTCGTTGGCCGCCTGGACGAGCTGCTGGACGGTGAGGCTCGGGTTCGAGCGCAGGGTGATGAGGGTGAGCCGGATCTCCTCGTCCTCGACCATGTCGTTCAGGCCGTCGGAGCACAGGAGGTAGAGGTCCTCGGGCTCGGTCTCGTAAACGTGCAGCTCCGGCTCGACCGTCGGGTCGATGCCGAGCGCCTTGGTGACGAGGTTCTTGTTCTGCGAAAGCTTGGCTTCCTCGGGCGTGATCAGCCCCGAGTCGAGCTGTTCCTGCAGCAGGGAATGGTCGCGCGTCACCTGCTCCATCGTCTCCCCGCGAAGGCGGTAGAGCCGGGAGTCCCCGATGTGGGCCACGCTCACGAAATCGTCGTAGAACAGGCAGACCACCAGCGTGGTGCCCATGCCGGCGCATTCGGGATTGTTCTGCGACGTGGTGTAGATGGCGGTGTTGGCCCGCGCGATCTGTTCGCCGATGAGGCGTTCGGCGAGCGCCATCGCCTCCTCGCGGGACAGGCGATCGACGTCCCGGGAGACCCAGGACTCCGCCAGCCCATCGGCGATCAACGAGGTCGCCATGCCGCTCGCCACCTCCCCGGCGTTGTAGCCGCCCATGCCGTCGGCGAGGACGTAGAGCCCGATCTCCGGACGCAGCTCGACGCAGTCCTCATTGTGGTCACGGACCCGCCCGGGGTCCGTGAGGCTTGCGCTCTGCAGCGCCTGGGCGAGACTCACGTCCTTTCACCCCGGCGGTGGTACGCGGGAAGGTCCGGCGCGAGCGCGGCCTTCTGGCCCGCGCATTGCGCTCCGCTCTCCCCTGTTCGGTGCGCCCGATGGTCCATTTCGTTCTCGTTTCTTGTGGTTGCCGGTCACCGGCCCCTCCGGCCGGCGCCTGCGGCTCCTGCCGCAAGCCAAGCTTGGGGCCAGTTCCGCCCCCCTGACGAAAAGTGCAAATACCCGTTTTTATAATAACTTAAAATGTTTTTTTGAGAAACAGTCCCGATTGTCGGCCCGATGTCACTGATTTGTCTAGAGTCTTTTGGCTTCGGGACCCCCTTTTTCCGCCGGCGTGCCCCTCGGCGGCATCCGCCGCGCCCCAAGTTGCCAGCCATTATACGATTGGGTCTAATGGAGTCCTTCCTCGCCGTTTCGCCCTCCCGAACACGCTTTCCCCGCAAAGGCCACCATGGACCGCCTTCAAGACATCGATCCCTTGGAAACCCGAGAGTGGGTCGACGCGCTGGAATCCGTCCTCGCCGCCGAAGGCCCGGACCGAGCCCACTTCATCCTCGAAAGCCTCATCGACAAGGCGCGCCATTCCGGCGTGAACCTGCCCTACAGCGCCGATACGGCGTATGTGAACACGATCCCGCCGCAGCTGGAACAGCCGATACCGGGGGACATGGAAATCGAGAACCGGCTGCGCAACATCGTCCGCTGGAACGCGGTCGCGATGGTGCTGCGGGCGGGCCGGAAGGACCTCGAGCTGGGCGGGCACATCGCGAGCTTCGCCTCGGCTGCCGCGCTCTACGATGTGGGCTTCAATCATTTCTGGCACGCGCCGACCAAGGACCATTGCGGTGACCTGATCTACATCCAGGGTCACTCGTCGCCCGGCGTCTACGCGCGCGCCTTCCTCGAGGGGCGGCTCACCGAGGCGCAACTCGACATGTTCCGGCAGGAGGTGGACGGCAGGGGGATCTCCTCGTATCCCCACCCCTGGCTCATGCCCGATTTCTGGCAGTTCCCGACGGTCTCGATGGGCCTGGGCCCGATCCAGGCCATCTACCAGGCGCGCTTCCTTCGCTACATCGAGGACCGCGCGCTCGCCCATACGGAAAGCCGGAAGGTGTGGGCCTTCATGGGCGACGGCGAGATGGACGAGCCGGAATCCATGGGCGCCATCGGCATGGCGGCCCGCGAAGGGCTGGACAACCTGGTGTTCGTGGTCAACTGCAACCTGCAGCGGCTCGACGGGCCCGTGCGCGGCAACGGCAAGATCATCCAGGAACTGGAGACCGGCTTCCGGGGCGCCGGCTGGAACGTGATCAAGGTGATCTGGGGCTCCTACTGGGACCCGCTGCTCGCCAGGGACAAGAAGGGCATTCTCCTCAGCCGCATGGAGGAGGCCGTCGACGGCGAGTACCAGAAGTTCAAGAGCCGCGACGGGGCCTACGTCCGCGAGCACTTCTTCGGGAAATACCCGGAGCTGAAGGCGATGGTCGCGAGCATGAGCGACGAGGACATCTGGCGCCTGAACCGAGGTGGCCACGACCCGCACAAGATCTACGCGGCCTACCACGCGGCGGTGAACCACACGGGCCAGCCCACGGTGGTGCTGGCCAAGACGGTCAAGGGATACGGCATGGGGGCGGTGGGCGAGGGAAAGAACGTCGCGCACCAGCAGAAGAAGATGCCGATCGAGGTGCTGCGCCAGTTCCGCGACCGCTTCGCGATCCCGATCGCCGACGAGCACCTGGCCGACCTGCCGTACTACAAGCCGGCCGACGATTCCGCGGAGATGACCTACCTCCGGGAGACCCGTGCTCGCCTTGGCGGCTCGATCCCGCAGCGAAGGCGCCGCTCGGCGAGCCTGGACGTGCCGAAGCTCGAGGCCTTCAAGCCGCTCCTGGAGGCCACGGCCGAGGGCCGCGAGAACTCCACCACGATGGCCTTCGTCCGCGTCCTCTCCACGCTCGTCCGGGACAAGAACATCGGCCGCAACATCGTGCCCATCGTCCCCGACGAATCGCGCACCTTCGGCATGGAAGGCCTCTTCCGCCAGCTGGGCATCTATTCCGCCGTCGGCCAGCTCTACGAGCCCGAGGACAGCGACCAGCTCATGTTCTACAAGGAGGACGCGAACGGCCAGATCCTCCAGGAGGGCATCAACGAGGCGGGCGCGATGTGCTCCTGGATCGCCGCGGCGACCTCGTACTCCACCAACAACGTGCCGATGATCCCGTTCTTCATCTTCTACTCGATGTTCGGGATGCAGC
>DAORTX010000093.1:0-9393 GCA_035432885.1 Usitatibacteraceae bacterium | reverse complement strand
TGAAGCTCTTCGTCACCTCGCCCCAGGGCTCCGAGAAGGTGATCGAGATCATGGGGCCGGGCATCTCGTTCGGGGAGGCGATCCTCTTCATGGACTCGCCCTACGTGATCTCCGCCCAGGCGCTCAAGGACTCCCTGCTGCTGCACGTGTCGAAGGCCCTGGTCTTCGACGAGATCGAGCGCGACCCGCGTTTCGCCAGGCGGCTCCTCGCGGGCATGTCGCGAAAGCTCCACCAGCTGATCCGCGACGTGGAGGCGTACTCGCTTCGCTCGGGGCTGGAGCGGGTGATCGGCTACCTGCTGCGCGAGGACGAGCTCGCCGACGGCTCGGCGCGCGCGACCAGCGTCTCGCTGCCGGCCAACAAGATGATCGTCGCCTCGCGGTTGAACCTCACGCCGGAGTATTTCTCCCGCATCCTGCACGAGCTCGCAGCCGCCGGGCTCATCGTCATGGAAGGACGCACCGTGAACGTTCCCGACGTCGAGCGCCTGCGCACCTACGGAGGCTAGGACGCCCGCGATGGCCGCGCGAAGCCCCACCCGGAAGAGGACCGCTGCCCCGGTGCAAGCGCGGGCGCAGGCGCCGGCACACGCGCTGGACGAACGCCTCAAGGCCGCGGCCCTGGACGTGGCCGACGACGGCATCGTCATATCCGACGCCACCGATCCCGAAGCGCCCATCGTCTACGTGAGCCCGTCCTTCGAGCGGCTGGTCGGCTATCCGGCCCGCGAGATCCTGGGCACCAATTGCCGCATGGTCCAGGGGCCCGCGACCGACGCGGACACCGTGCGCCGGATCGCGATCGCGCTGCAGCAGGGCAAGGTCTTCCAGGGCGAGATCCTCAACTACCGCAAGGACGGCACCCCCTTCTGGAACTTCCTTCGCATCGCGCCGATCCGCGACGCCGCGGGCAAGGTCACCCACCACGTGGGCACGCAGACCGACGTGACCGAGCTCCATCTCGCGCGCGAGCGCGACAAGGAACTCGAGAGCACCCTCGCCCATGCCTCCCGGGTCCGCACGGTGGCGGCCCTCGGCGCCTCGATCGCCCACGAGGTGAACCAGCCGCTCGCCGCGATCGTCTCCAATGCCGAGGCCGCCCTTCGCTTCCTCGACGCGGGAGATACCGGGGAGGTGCGCGAAGCCCTCGAGGCCATCGCGGGCGACGGGCGGCGCGCCGGCGGCATCGTCCTGCGCGCCCATCGCCTCGTGCGCAAGCAGCCCGTGCAGGCCGAGCGGCTCGATCCGGCCCACGTCGCCGCGGAGGTGCTCACGCTCACCCGCACGCGGCTGCGCCACGCCGGCGTGAAGCCGGTGCTCGAGGCCGGCGAGAAGGTGCCGCGGGTCCTGGGCGACCCCATCCAGCTCCACCAGGCGATCCTGAATCTCGTGATGAACGCGATCGAGGCGATGGAAGCGCAGCCCCCGGGCGTCGAGCGCAGCCTTCGCGTCACCGTCGCGCCCGAGGGCGAGGGCGTCGTCCTGCGCGTGATCGACACCGGGCCCGGGGCGGACGACGAGGCGATCGCGCGCATGTTCCACACCTTCCACACCACGAAGGCCCGCGGCACCGGCCTGGGGCTCCTCGTCACGCGCTCCCTCGTGGAGGCGCACGAGGGCCGCCTCGAGGTGTCGCGCAACCCGGGGCGCGGCCTTGCGTTCACCATCCACCTTCCCGGAGCCCGTCCCCGATGATCATCGCCGACGGCGTGGCCCTGTTCCTCGTCGATGACGATCCGTCGGTGCGCAACTCGCTCACGCGCCTGCTGCGCGCCGAGGGCGTGGAACCCCGGGCCTTCGCCACGGCCGAGGAGTTCATGGCCTTCCTGCCCTCCGTCAGCGGGCCTTCCTGCGTGCTGCTCGACATCGGCCTGCCGGGCGAGAGCGGGCTCGAGCTGCACGCCCGCCTGCAGGACCTGCGGCCGGAGCTCGCGGTGGTGTTCCTCACCGGCCACGGCGACGTTCCCGGCGCGGTCGAATCCATGAAGCGCGGCGCCGTCGACTTCCTGCTGAAGCCGGTCGCGGCCGCGACCCTCATCGCCGCGCTCTCGCGGGCCATCGAGCGCGCGCGTGCCGCCTCGGTCGAGAAGAGCGCCCGCCACGACGTCGCGCTTCGCTACGGCAGGCTCACGCCCCGCGAGCGCGAGGTGCTCACCCACGTGATCGCCGGCAAGCGCAACAAGGTGATCGCCGCCGAGATCGGCACCACGGAGAAGACGGTCAAGGTGCACCGCGGGCGCATCATGGAGAAGATGCGCGCGCGCTCCGTCGCCGAACTCGTGCGCGCGTCGGACCGGCTCGGCATCGATCCGGCGCCCTCGCCTGCCCGGGCCAAGCCCCCATGACCGCGCCGGAGCACCAGGACGCGCTGCAGGCGCTCAACGCCGACGGCCCCTTGCGCCTGCGGATCCGCGAGATCCACCTTGCCGTGCGCAGCTTCATGCCCTTCGTCGAGCGGATCGCCGTCGCGGCCTACGACCCGAAGACCACGCTCCTCAAGTCCTTCGTCCACTCGGGCGACGGCGACGACCCGCTGCTCCACTACCAGAGGCCGATCGGCGAGGTGCCCTCGCTGAAGAAGCTGCTGGACGAGGGGCATCCGCGCGTCATCCAGAACATGCTCACGTTCGAGGATGCCCGGAGCGAGCACGCGAAGCGCCTGGGCCGGGCGGGTTTCGCCGCGAGCTACACGATGCCCGTCTTCGCGAACGGCACGTTCCTGGGCTTCGTGTTCTTCAATTCCCGCCAGCCGGACGCGTTCAACGAGACCGCGCTCGCGCAACTGGACATCTTCGGCCACCTGGTGGCGCTCCTGGTGATCCAGGAGCTCACGGCCGCGCGCACGCTCTCGGCCGCCCTCGAGAGCGCGCGCCACCTGGTGAACGCGCGCGACGCCGAGACCGGCAGCCACCTCGACCGGATGTCGCGCTACGCGCGGCTGATCGCCCGCGCGCTCGCCGGGCGGCACGACCTCGACGACGAGTGGATCGAGCGCATCCAGGCCTATGCGCCGCTGCACGACATCGGCAAGATCGGGATCCCGGATGCCATCCTGATGAAGCCGGGCAGCCTCACGCCCGGCGAGATGGACGTGATGCGAACGCACAGCAACCGCGGCCAGGCGATCATCGACGAGCTGCTGACCAACTTCGGGCTGGAGACGCTCTCCGACACGGACCTCGTGCGCAGCATCGCGCTCCATCACCACGAGCGCGTGGACGGCACGGGCTATCCCCACGGCCTCGCGGGCGATGCGATCCCGCTGGAGGCGCGCATCGTCGCGACGGCCGACGTCTTCGACGCCCTCACCAGCAAGCGCCCCTACAAGGAGGCGTACGCGAACGACGTGGCCCTGGTCATGCTCGAGCAGCTCGCGGGCACGCACCTCGACCCCGAGTGCGTGCAGGCGCTCGTCGAAAGCCGCGACGAGATCGAGCGCATCCAGGCCCTGTTCCGCGAAGACCCGGTCGGCTGATCGGCCCGCCCTGCCGGGCACCGCCTCCACGCGACCGGCGCCGCTCGCCACGAACGCGGCCGGCGTGCGCTTCAGGGGGGCCGCGAAACCGGCCGTATACCCCAAATGGGGGAGTTGACGCGGCGTTTCGATCCGCTACCATGCGCCCATGGAAGATGTATCGAATATGCCGCTTCTGGACGCCGACGGCTTCCTCGTCGACCCGGCGCAGTGGACCGAGGAAATCGCCGTGGCGATCGCGCGCGGCGAAGGGATCGAGCTGGGCCCGGACCACTGGGACGCGATCGGCTTCATGCGCCGCTACTGGGAGGAGCACCAGCTCGCCGCCGACGCGCGCTTCGTGATCCGCCACCTCATGGAGCGGCTCGGCCCCGGCGCGCGCAACCGGCTCTTCGAGCTCTTTCCCTACGGCTATCCCGGGCAGGCGTGCAAGATCGCGGGGATGAAGCGCCCGCGCGCCTGGAGCACGGGCTAGGCCGCAGGCAACGGGCTCGCGAGCGCGGCTCGCGAACCCGGCCCGGGCCCTCAGCCCTTGAGGCAGCTCGACATGAAGGCGCGGCGCTCGTCGCCCTTGAGCGTCTTCTCCTTCGCCTTCGCGTTGCACAGCTTCATCTTGTCCTGCTGCGTGAGCGGCGCGGCCACGACGGGCTTGGCGTCCCGGGGCGCAGGCTTCGGCGTGCCCTCGACGGCAATGGCGGGAAGGGCGGAAAGGGCGGCCACCGCGGCACACGCAACGGCCTGGCGCAGACGGATTCTCATGTTCACCTCGCGATTTCGGTAGGTCATGGGGGAGAAGGAGCCAACGGCGCCTTCCGGTCATCCTGCGACCCCATGAGACCCGCTCCCCGCCGCGCTGGCGACCGGAAATCGCCTGCGGCGGGGAGGAGGTTCCCGCTTGCGAGCCGCGCCGCGCGATCGCCGGAGGCGGCGCGGGCGCCCGGCTACTTGCGCAGTTTCGTGATGCCCAGCATGTTCATCACGTACTTCTCGTAGAACGGCTCCGAGGTTCCCTTCTTCATCTTGCGGATGAAGTACTTCTCGAAGGCGATCTTGGCGAGGTGGACCCACTTGCCCTCGGAGAACCAGTTCACGTTTCGCGGCGGGATCTGCGGCAGGGCCACGAAGGCGATGCCCGTGTCGCCCATGTCGGCCAGGCAAACGGCGTTCCAGGTCGCCTTCTCCGTGGGCTCCTTGCCATCCATCTGGGCGCGGATGTTGTGTGCGGCCGCGGTGACCATGGATTCGATCATGAAGCCGGTCTTGGGCGCGCCGGTCGGCACGGGCGTGGCCTCCACGGGCGGGATGGCCACGCAGACGCCCACCGCGTAGATGTTCCGGTACCTGGGGTTCCTCTGGTTCGCGTCGATCAGGATGAACCCGCGCGGGTTCGCGAGCCCCTCGATGCCGAACACCGCGTCGATGCCCTTGAAGGCGGGCAGCATCATCGAGAACCTGAAGGGCAGCGCATGCTCCTTCCTCGGCTTGCCTTCCTCGTCGTGCTCGACCACGTGCATCGTGCCGGCCTCGACGCGGCTCACCTTGGCGTTGCAGATCCACTTGATGTGCTTGTCGCGCATCGCCGATTCGAGCATCGTCTTCGAGTCGCCGACGCCGCCCAGCCCGAGGTGCCCGATGTAGGGCTCGGAGGTGACGAAGGTCATCGGCACGCGGTCGCGGATCTTCTTCCGGCGCAGGTCCGTTTCCATGATGAACGCGAACTCGTAGGCCGGGCCGAAGCAGGACGCCCCCTGCACCGCGCCCACGACGATCGGGCCGGGTTCCTTCACGAAGGAATCCCAGGCCGTCGCCGCGCGCTCCGCGTGATCGACGTGGCAGACCGACTGCGTATGGCCCTCGGGACCGAGGCCCTCGATCTCGTCGAACGCGAGCTTCGGCCCCGTGGCGATGACGAGGTAGTCGTAGTCGAGGTTCGTTCCGTCACCCAGCTCGACCTGGTTCTTCTCGGGATGCACGCGCTTGGCACCCGAGGCGTTGTAGGCGATGCCCTTCTTGCCCAGGAAGGTCGCGGCCGGAAACTCGATCTCGTCGCGCTTTCGCCAGCGCACGGCGACCCAGGGGTTGGAAGGCACGAAATGGAAATTGGGGCCGCTGCCGACGACCGTCAGCTTGTCCCCCGACCGCAGCTGCTCCTGCATCTCGTAGGCCATGGGCATGCCGCCCAGCCCCGCGCCGATGATGACGATGTGTGCCATGGTGGTCCCTCCTCTCGAATTTTCGCCGCCCGCCCGAGGGTCGCGCAGGCCGGCCGCCCGGCGAATCCATGCGGCGGCGCGGGACGCCTGCCGCGCAGATGTCCTCGATGACAATCTACGGCCGCCAAATCCCGGCGACCGTGACCTGCATCAAGGCCGGTGCGCGCGGTGCTTCCGGCAAGTCGAGTCGCGGCCCGAATCCATCGCCCACGATAGAATGGTCGCCGTGAGCGCGTACGCACAATTCCTGCTCGATCACCCCGCCTACGCCGCCACGGGCGCGCTCGACGAATGGAGGGCGTCCGAATACGGCCGGCTCGACGCCCAGGGACAGGTGTACCTGGACTACACCGGCGGCGGCCTGCACGCCGACGCCCAGGTCCGCGAGCACGCGCGGCTGCTCGGCGAGCACGTCTTCGGCAATCCGCATTCCGCGAACCCGAGCTCCACGGAAACGACGCGGCTCGTGGAGCGGGCGAGAGCCGCCGTGCTCGCCTGGTTTGGCGGCGCGGCCGACTACACGGCCATCTTCACCTTGAACGCCTCCGGGGCCTTGAAGCTCGTGGGCGAGTCCTTCCCCTTCGAGGCCGGCGGGCGCCTGCTGCTCACCGCGGACAACCACAACTCGGTCAACGGCGTGCGCGAATTTGCGCGAGCCAAGGGCGCGCAAGTCGACTACGCACCGCTCACCGCGCCGGACCTTCGCATCGATGCGCCCGCCCTGGAAGCGCTTCTCGCGAAGGCGGACCCCGGCAAGGCCAATCTCTTCGCCTTCCCCGCGCAGTCGAATTTCTCGGGCGTGAAGCATCCCCTCGCGCTGATCGCCACCGCGCGCGAACGCGGCTGGCAGGTGCTGCTCGACGCGGCGGCCTTCGCCCCGACGAATCGCCTGGACCTGCGCGAGGCCGCGCCCGACTTCGCGACGGTCTCGTTCTACAAGATGTTCGGCTACCCGACGGGCGTCGGGTGCCTGCTGGTGCGCAAGTCCGCATTGCCCCGCCTCCGGCGACCCTGGTTCGCGGGCGGCACGGTGAACTTCGTCACCGTGCAGGGTCGGATGCACGTGCGCTCGCCGGGCGAAGCCGGATTCGAGGACGGCACGCTCGACTACCTGGGCATCCCCGCCGTGGAGATCGGCCTTCGCCATCTCGGGCGCGTCGGCATGGAAACCATCGGGGAACGCGTGCGCTGCCTGACGGAGTGGCTCCTCGCGCAACTGCTGGCGCTGCGGCACGGCAACGGACGTCCCCTGGTGCGCGTCTACGGGCCGGCCACCGGCGAGCAGCGCGGAGGAACGGTGGCGATGAACTTCTACGATCCGAAGGGCCTGCTGCTGGACTACCGGCGGATCGAGGAACTCGCGGGGCAGGCGCGCATTTCGCTGCGCACCGGATGCTTCTGCAATCCCGGCGCCGGCGAGACCGCCGAGGGCCTTACCGAGGACGACATGCGGGCGGGGATCGCGGAAGGCGCCGGCATCACGCTGCCGCGCTTCCTCCAGGTGATGCAGGGCCGCGGCGGCAAGAGCGCCGGGGCGATCCGCGTGTCCTTCGGGCTGGCGAGCAATTTCGCCGATGCCGAGCGCTTCCTCGCGTTCGCCGCGCAATTGCGCGACCAGGCCACGCTCTCGATCGGCACCTCGACCTTCGACATCGAGTCGTGCCGCGTGGTCCGCGACGGAAGCTAGCAACCGGGAAAGAGGTTCCGGCGGCAATGACCGCGAAGCCGGGATTCAGCCCGGGCGCACCGCATCGATCGCCATCGCGCTGGCGTCCTTGGCGCCGTGACCGGCCGCGATGAGCTGGTCCATCCGCGCCGCGATCGCGGGCAGCACCGCCTGAGGCCCGTCCCCGATGGCCTCGAGCATCAGCCCGACATCCTTGCGCGCCATGGTCAGCTCGAAACTGGCGGCGAAGTCACCCCTGGCCATGTTCGCGCCGCGCCTGGCCACCATCGCGTTCAGGTCGAGGTGCCCCAGCAATTTGATGGCATCTGCGGCACCGACGCCGCTCGCCCGGGCCAGGGCGAGGATGTCCGAGGTGATGGCGACGAGCCCGATGATCATCGCGTTGCCCAGGAGCTTGTTCACCGCGGCGAGATCGGCGCGCTCGCCCAGGTATTCGAGCCGTCCCGTCATCGCGGCCAGGTCGCCCTGGACCCGGTCGAAGAGGTCCCGGGGGCCGGCGACCATCATCGACCCCTGCGCATCACGCGCGGCCGCCGGCCCCATGAAGACGGGACAGTGCAGGTACTTCAAGCCTTCGGTGCGCAGGCGATCCGCGCGGCCAGCGGTCGATTCCGGCAGCGTCGTCGTGTGGTCGATCAGCACGGCGTCGGCGGAAAGGCCCGGGCGCGCGGCCGAAATGACTTCCTCGACGACGGCGTCATCGCGAAGCACCAGGTGAACCCTCGATGCGCCTCGAACCGCTTCGGCCGGGGTCTTCGCCGCCTTGACGCCGAAGCGGGCAAGGGCGAGCGCCTTGTCCGGTGAGCGATTCCACGCGGTGACGGCATCACCACGCCTTGCGGCAGCCTCGGCGAATGCGGCTCCGAGCAAGCCGGTTCCAAGGAAAGCTATGTTTGCCATGGGATTTCTTTCGGTTGGTTTCTCGAACGATGACTTTCGGGCGCCGTCGAGGGACCGCTTGCCCGACTTCGCGCCAAGCGCATTACTCTACTAGGATCCATCGGCAGGTAGCGATTCCGGTCGATCAATGGCCTTGCCCGCGCTCGGTATCATGAGCGTCATGGAAAAGTTCAACGAAGCCGTTGCCTTCGCGCAATCGCGCGAGATCGGGTGGCCGCGCGATCCCGCGGCCGACCCCGCCCATTGGGGCGTGCACCACGACGACCCGCCGCCCTACAACCGCCTGCGCGGCCCGGTGCATCCGCGCGGCGGCGTCTCCGGCGTCATCCGCGTGCGCGGCGAGGAAGTCGCCGCCTGGGGCGAGCCCGATCGCGCGGACCAGACCTTCAGCGTCGCGAAGACCTACCTCGCGCTGCTCGCGGGCATCGCGCACTCGCGCGGACTGCTGGAACCGGGTGAGCGCGTGAGCGACCGGCTGCCGGGCATCGGGTTCGATTCGGCGCACAACCGCGCGATCACCTGGGAGCACCTGCTCACGCAGACGAGCGAATGGCAGGGCGAGTGCCTGGGCATGCCCGAGCAGGTGGAGCACTACCGGCGCGTGTCCCACGATCCCAAGCCGCCCGGGGGCCGCAAGGGCGAGCTTCGCCCGCTCCACGAGCCGGGCAGCTACTGGGAATACAACGACGTTCGCATCAACCAGTTCTCGCTGGCGCTGCTTCACTTGTTCAGGCGGCCGCTGCCCGAGGTGTTCCTCGAAAGCGTGCTGCGGCCGATCGGTGGCGGCGCCGATTTCCGCTGGGAGGGCTACGACGATGCCTGGGTCGAGATCGACGGCCGGCGCCTGAAGTCCGTTCCCGGCGGCACGCACTGGGGCGGCGGTGTCACGATCAGCGCGCGCGACCAGGCGCGCATCGGCCAACTGATGGTGGACAACGGCGAGCACCAGGGCAAGCCGCTCGTGCCGCGGGAATGGATCCAGCGCATGCATTCGCCTTGCGCCGTGGCACCGTTCTACGGCTGGCTCACATGGCTCAACGGCGACGGGCGCCTCTTCGCCGAGGCCTCGCGCCGGAGCTGGTTCATGTTCGGCGCGGGCGGCCACCTGGTGTGGATCG
>DAORTX010000092.1:0-9468 GCA_035432885.1 Usitatibacteraceae bacterium | reverse complement strand
CCTGCTGCTGCGCCAGGCGCTCGGCCCGCTGGCGCTCGAAGGCGGAGTAGTTGCCCGCGTAGGCGGTGAGTTTCTGCCCGTCCACGTGCACGATCGCGCCGACCACGGAATCGAGGAATTCGCGGTCGTGGGTGATCAAAAGGAGCGCGCCGGGATAGGCCTTCAACCAGTCCTCCAGCCACATCACCGCGTCGAGGTCGAGGTGGTTCGTGGGCTCGTCGAGCAGCAGCAGGTCGGAGCGGCACATGAGGGCGCGCGCGAGGTTCAGGCGCATGCGCCAGCCCCCGGAGAAGGAAGCGACCGGGCTCGCCTCGGCCTCGGGCGCGAAGCCCAGCCCGGACATGAGCGCCTGGGCCCGCGGCCTGGCGGTGTAGCCGCCGATCTCGTCGTAGCGCGCGTGCAGGTGGGCGGCGCGCTCGCCTTCCTCGTGCGCGGCCTCGGCCTCGCGGATCGATTCCTCCACCTCGCGAAGCTCGGCGTCGCCGTCCAGCACGAAGTCGAGCGCGGCCCGGTCGGTGTCGAGGGTTTCCTGGGCGACGTGGGCGATGACCCAGCGCGCGGGCAATTCCACCTCTCCCGCGTCCTGGTGCAGCTCGCCCAGGACCAGCGCGAAGAGGCTCGATTTCCCCGCGCCGTTGGCGCCCACGAGCCCCACGCGATGTCCCGGGAAGACGGTGAGCGAGGCCTCCTTCAGCAGCACGCGCGCGCCGCGGGCCAGGGTGATGTCGACGAGCCGAAGCACTAGAGCGCCACGTCGTAGTCGATCGTGAGCGGCGCGTGGTCGGAGAAATGCCGGTCCGTGCAGATGCGCGCCTTGATCGCCGTGCGGGCGATGCCCGGGGTCGCGATGTGGTAGTCCAGCCGCCAGCCCACGTTGTTCTCGCGCGCGCGGCCCCGCGCCGACCACCACGTGTACTGCTCCGGCCGGCCGTCGAGGGTGCGGAAGACATCCACCCAGCCCACGCCGTCGAAGATATCCGTGAGCCAGGCGCGCTCCTCGGGCAGGAAGCCGGAATTCTTCCGGTTCGAGCGCCAGTTCTTCAGGTCGATTTCCCGGTGCGCGATGTTCCAGTCGCCGCACAGGATGAATTCGCGCCCGGAGGCCTTCATTTCCCGCAGCTTCGGCAGGAAGCGTTCCATGAAGGCGAACTTGCGCGCCTGCGCCTCCTCGCTGGACGACCCGGAGGGCACGTAGAGCGAGGCCACGGAGAGGTTTCCGTAGTCGAGCTGCAGGTAGCGTCCCTGGGCGTCGATGTCGGGAATGCCCAGGCCCAGCACCGCTCGGTCGGGTTCCTTCCTCGCGTAGATCGCCACGCCGCTGTAGCCCTTCTTCTCGGCGGGATGGAAGAAGGCGTGCAGCCTTGCCGGCGCGAGGACCGCCTTCGGCAGATCCGCCTCCTGCGCCTTGATCTCCTGGATGCAGACCAGGTCCGCCTTCTGGCGGCGCATCCAGTCGAGGAATCCCTTGGCGGCGGCCGAGCGGATGCCGTTGGCGTTGAGCGTGACGATGCGCATGGAAAAGTTCGTTCGGGGCGGAGGATTTCGGGGAAAATACCCAGCATTCTAATGGTCCCGACTCCCATGGACGCCGCCAGCCCCGCCGCCGGCCAGGATTTCCGCCGCCAATTCGTCGAATTCGCCATCGGCGCCGGCGTGCTTCGTTTCGGGGAATTCAAGACCAAGGCCGGGCGGATGTCGCCCTACTTCTTCAATGCCGGGCTGTTCCACGACGGGGCGAGCCTCGGGGAGGCTTCCCGGTACTACGCCCGGGCCGCTCTTGCCTCGGGCATCGCCTTCGACCTGCTCTTCGGGCCGGCCTACAAGGGCATCACGCTGGCCGCGGCCACGGCGGTGGCACTCGCCCAAATGGGTCACAATGTGCCGTTTTCGTATAATCGCAAGGAAGCCAAGGACCACGGGGAAGGCGGGAACATCGTCGGCGCCCCCCTCCGGGGACGCGTCCTGATCATCGACGACGTGATTTCCGCCGGGACCTCCATCCGGGAGTCCGAGGCGATGATCCGGTCCGCCGGCGCCGTGCCGGCTGGCGTGCTAATTGCATTGGACCGCCAGGAACGGGGGCAAGGTACGCTGTCGGCGACCCAGGAGGTCAGCCGCGACCACGGCATCCCCGTCAGCGCGATCGCGACGCTGGACGACTTGCTCGTCACCCTGCGGTCCCGGAAGGACTTGCAGGATCGCGTTCCCGCCATCGAGGCGTACCGGCGGCAGTACGGAGCATGACCCACAACAGGCTTGTCGGCGCACGGTCGCGTCAAGACGACCGGCACCAGGCGCAAAGGAAAGCACGATGAAGATTCTCCTGATCTTGGCAATGCTCGCGGTCCCGGCCGCACACGCGGCCTACAAGTGCAAGGACGAGCGGGGCATCACCCACATCGGTGACACGCCGCCGGCCGGTTGCGCGAAGGTCGTGATGTACGAGATCACGCGCTCCGGCGCCGTCATCCGCAAGATCGACCCCACGCCCACGGGCGAGGAGATCCAGGCGCGGATCGAGGAAGCCGCGCGGCAGAAGGAGGCCGCGAAGCTCGCCGCCGAGCAGCGCCGCAAGGACATCGCGCTGCTCGCCACCTATACGTCCGAAAAGGACATCGACACCTCCCGCGACCTGAACATGCAGCCGATCGAAGGCAGGATCAGGAGCGCGAAGGAAAGGACCCTGGCCGTGGAGGAGCGCGAGAAGGAGCTCGAGGCCGAGATGGAGTTCTACAAGGCCGGCAAGAGCAAGAGCAAGGGGCCGGCCAAGGTCCGCGAGGCGCCGCTGCAGCTGAGGACCGACCTGGAGCGGACCGCCAAGGAAAAGGCCTCCCTTGCCGCGGCGATCTCGAGCTACGAGCGGGAACTGCGCGAGGTGCGCGAACGCTACGACGCCGACAAGAAGCGCTGGGTGGAGTTGAAGCAGATGCACCGCGAGGGCAAGCTCGACCTTCGCGACCCTCGCGAGGTCGACGCCAGGAAAGCCGAGCTCGCGAAGCCTGGCGTGAGGAAGTACAACCTCTACCTCGTCCCGTCGAACTGACCGCGCGGGCGGCTCAGCCGAGCTTCGCCTTCAGGATCGCGTTCGCCTGCGCCGGGTTGGCCTTGCCCTGCGAGGCCTTCATCACCTGGCCCACGAGCGCGTTGAACGCCTTCTCCCGGCCGGCCCGGTAGTCCTGCGCCAGCTTCGCATTCGCGGCGAGCACCTGGTCCACGATCGCCTCGATCGCGGCCGCATCGCTCACCTGCGCAAGGCCCCTGCGGGCCACGATGTCGCCGGCACCGCCCTCGCCCTTCCACATGAGGGCGAAGACATCCTTCGCGGCGCGCGTGCTGATCGCGCCCTCGAGCGCCAGGACGACGAGTTCGGCCAGCGCCTCGGGTCCGACCGGGCTCGCCTCGATCTCGAGGTTCTCCTCGTTCAGGTGGCTCGCGAGCTCCCCGGTGATCCAGTTGCACGCCACCTTCGGCGCCCCGGCCCCGGCCCACCTGCCGGCGACGATCCGCACCACCGTCTCGAAGTATTGCGCCACGTTCCTGGACGCCGTGAGCGCGATCGCCTCGGCCTCTCCCAGCCCGTGATCGAGCGCGAACCGCTCCCGCATCTGGCCGGGAAGCTCCGGCAGGCTCGCGCGCACCGAGGCGATCCACGCGGGCGCGATCTCGAGCGGCAGCAGGTCCGGATCGGGGAAGTAGCGGTAGTCGTGCGCGTCCTCCTTGGAGCGCATGGAGCGGGTTTCGCCCTTCTGCGCGTCCCAGAGGCGCGTCTCCTGGCGGACCTTGCCGCCTTCGCCGATCAGCTCGATCTGGCGCCGCGCCTCGAACTCGATCGCCTTTTCGAGGAAGCGGAAGGAGTTGAGGTTCTTGATCTCGCAGCGCGTGCCGAGCGCCGCCTCGCCCGCCGGACGAACCGACACGTTCGCGTCGCAGCGGAAGGATCCTTCCTGCATGTTGCCGTCGCAGATGCCGATCCAGCGAACCAGGGCGTGCAGGGTCTTCGCGTACGCGACCGCCTCCTTCGCGCTTCGCATGTCCGGTTCCGAGACGATCTCGAGGAGCGGCGTGCCCGCGCGGTTGAGATCGATGCCGCTCATGCCGTGGAAGTCCTCGTGCAGGCTCTTGCCGGCGTCCTCCTCGAGGTGGGCGCGCGTGAGCCGCACGCGCTTGCTCCCGCCGTCGACCGCGACCACGATCTCGCCCCCGGCGACCACCGGCAGCTCGTACTGGCTGATCTGGTAGCCCTTCGGCAGGTCGGGATAGAAGTAGTTCTTGCGCGCGAAGACGCTCCGGGGCGCGATGGCCCCGCCCACCGCGAGGCCGAAGCGGATCGCGCGTTCCACCGCTGCCTTGTTGAGCACCGGGAGCACGCCGGGCAGCGCGATGTCCACGGCGCTCGCCTGCGTGTTGGGCGCGGCGCCGAACGCGGTCGACGCCCCCGAGAAGATCTTGGAGACGGTGGAGAGCTGCGCGTGGGTCTCCAGCCCGATGACGATTTCCCAGGTCATGGCCGGGGGCGACTCACGGGGCCATCCCCGGCGGGCTGCGGCGGTGCCAGTCCGTCGCCAGCTGGAAGCGGTGCGCGACGTTCAGCATCCGCGCCTCGTCGAAATAGTTGCCGATCACCTGCAGGCCGACCGGCATCCCCGCCGCGCCGAAGCCGCAGGGCACCGACAGGCCGGGCAAGCCCGCCAGGTTCACCGAGATCGTGTACAGGTCCTCGAGGTACATCTGCACCGGGTCGCTCGACTTCTCCCCGATCGGGAACGCGACCGTGGGCGCCGCGGGACCCGCGATCACGTCGCAGGCCTTGAAGGCCTCGGTGAAGTCGCGCGCGATCAGCCGCCGGACCTTCTGGGCCTGGAGGTAGTAGGCGTCGTAGTAGCCGTGCGAGAGCACGTAGGTCCCCACGAGGATCCTGCGCTGCACCTCCGGGCCGAAACCCTCGGCGCGGCTCTTGCGGTACATGTCGTCCAGGTCGGCATAGGCGGCCGCGCGGTGGCCGTACCTCACGCCGTCGAAGCGCGACAGGTTCGACGAGGCCTCCGCGGGCGCGATCACGTAGTACACCGGGACGGCGAGGGCCTGGTTGGGCAGGCTCACGTCGACAAGCTTCGCGCCCTGGCGCTCCAGTTCCCCGATCGCCGCATTCACGCAGGCGGCGACGTCGGGCGCGAGGTCCGCCGTGAAGTACTCCTTCGGCAGCCCCACGCGCAGGCCCGCCAGGGGCTTCGCGAGGTCGCGCGTGTAGTCCTCCTTCGGCCGATCGATGCTCGTGGAGTCGCGCTCGTCGAAACCGGCCATGACGTTCAGCATCAGGGCGAGGTCGTGGGCGCTCTTGCCGAACGCGCCGCCCTGGTCGAGCGAGGAGGCGAACGCCACCATGCCGTATCGCGACACCGCCCCGTAGGTCGGCCGGATGCCCGACGTCCCCGTCAGCGAGGCGGGCTGGCGGATCGAACCGCCCGTGTCGGTCCCGGTCGCCGCCGGAACGAGCCTCGCCGCCACCGCCGCGGCGGAACCGCCGGAACTGCCGCCGGGCACCCGCGAGGGGTCCCAGGGGTTGCGCACCGGGCCGAACCAGGAGTTTTCGTTGGACGAGCCCATGGCGAATTCGTCCATGTTGGTCTTGCCGACCAGCACCGCGCCGGCGCGGTCGAACTGTTCCACCACGTGGGCATCGTAGGGGGAGACGAAATCCGCGAGCATCCGCGAGCCGCAGGTCGTCCTCCACCCCTTGGCGCAGAAGAGGTCCTTGTGCGCGATCGGGATGCCGGTGAGGGCGGCGGCCTCTCCCCGGGCGATGCGCTCGTCGGCCGCCCGGGCCGCCGCGAGGGCCTTCTCCTCGTCCACGGTGATGAACGCGTTCAGGCCCGGTCCGAGCCTCGCGATGCGGCCGAGGAAGGTTCGCGTCAGTTCCTCGCTCGAGACGCTGCGGTCGCGAAGCCGTGAAGCCAGGGCGGAGAGCTCGAGATCGAACATGGCGGGTTGTCGGGGCGCGACGGCGGGCCGCGGCGGCCGGCCTACTCGATGACCTTCGGCACGAGGTAGAGCCCGTCCTCGACCTGCGGCGCGATGAACTGGTAGGCGTCTCGCCGGTCGGACTCGGTGACGCGGTCCTCCCTCAGCCGCTGGGCCACGTCGACCGCGTGGGCCATGGGTTCCACGCCCGTGGTGTCGACCGCGCGCATCTGCTCGATCAGGCCGAAGATCGCGTTGAGTTGCTGTTGCAGCGCAGCAATGCCCGCGGCCGGGACTTCGATCCGGGCGAGGTCGGCGATGCGGCGGACTTCATCGAGGGACAGCATGCGAAAAGCGCTCTAAGGCCTTAATTCATCGTGATTTTGCGCTATTATAGGCGACCCTCGCAGCCCGGGGATAGTCGGCAGCCTGAATTCCTTTACGGATCAAGATGTTCTCATTCGTTTCCAAGTACTTTTCCACCGATCTCGCGATCGACCTCGGCACCGCCAACACGCTGATCTACGTTCGCGGCAAGGGCATCGTCCTCGACGAGCCCTCCGTCGTCGCCATCCGCCAGGAAGGCGGCCCGAGCGGCAAGAAGACGATCCAGGCGGTGGGCCTGGGCGCCAAGCAGATGCTCGGGCGCACGCCGGGCAACATCACGGCCATCCGCCCGATGAAGGACGGCGTGATCGCGGACTTCACGATCACGGAGCAGATGCTCAAGTACTTCATCAAGAAGATCCACGACAACCAGTGGTTCCGGCCGAGCCCGCGCATCGTGATCTGCGTGCCCTACGGCTCCACGCAGGTCGAGCGCCGCGCCATCCGCGAAAGCGCCATCGGCGCCGGGGCGAGCCAGGTGTTTCTCATCGAGGAACCGATGGCCGCGGCCATCGGCGCGGACCTGCCGATCGCCGAAGCCACGGGCTCGATGGTGGTCGATGTCGGCGGCGGCACCACGGAGGTGGGCGTGATCTCGCTGGGCGGGATCGTCTACTCGAATTCCGTGCGCGTCGGCGGCGACAAGTTCGACGAGGCCATCATCAACTACATCCGCCGCAACTACGGCATGCTCATCGGCGAGTCGACGGCGGAGAACATCAAGAAGACCATCGGCTCCGCCTTCCCCGGCTCGGAAGTGCGCGAGATGGAAGTCAAGGGCCGCAACCTGGCCGAGGGCATTCCGCGCTCGTTCACGATTTCGTCGAACGAGATCCTCGAAGCGCTCACCGATCCGCTCAATTCCATCGTCTCCGCCGTGAAAAGCGCCCTCGAGCAGACCCCTCCCGAACTCGGCGCCGACATCGCCGAGAAGGGCATGGTGCTCACGGGCGGCGGCGCACTCCTGCGCGAGCTCGACCGCCTTCTCATGGAGGAAACGGGCCTGCCGGTGATCGTCGCCGACGACCCGCTCACCTGCGTGGTCCGCGGTTCCGGCCGGGCGCTCGAGGAGATGGACAAGCTCGGAACGGTGTTCACGAACGACTGATCGCGAAGCGCCCGCGTGAACCGCGAGCAGCCTTCGTTCTTCCACCGCGGGCCCAGCGCGCTCGCGCGCCTCACGTTCTTCGCGCTGCTTTCCATCGCGACGATGATCGCCGACCACCGCTTCGGGGCGCTCGAGGCGTTGCGGCAGTCGCTCTCCGTCCTGGTCCATCCGCTCCAGCAGGTCGCCGGTGCCCCGGCAACGGCACTCGCGCGCGTGGCGGACTACTTTTCCTCCCAGGACCGGCTGCTGCGCGAGAACGACGACCTGAAGGCGAAGCTGCTCGAGTACGCCGCCGCCGCGCAGCAATCGAAGCTGCTGCAGGCCGAGCAGGACCGCTTCCTCGCCATGACGCCGCCGAGAAGCCGATTCGCCGCCGACGGCGTGCTCGCCGAGATCCTCTCCAGCGGACGCAATCCCTTCGTGAGGAAGCTGATCCTCGACAAGGGGCTCACCCAGGGCGTGAAGGCGGGGATGCCCGTGATCGACGACGAGGGCGTCGTGGGGCAGGTGACCGCGGTGGGCACGTTCACGAGCGAGGCCACGCTCCTCACCGAGAAGGACCAGTCGGTGCCGGTGATGCTCACGCGAAACGGCCTGCGCGCGATCGCCGTGGGCTCCGGCAAGGGCGGCGCCATCGACGTGCCCTTCATGCCGGTGTCGGCCGACATCCAGAACGGCGATCTCTTCGTGACTTCGGGCATCGACGGCACCTATCCGGCGGGGCTCGTGGTCGCGCGCGTCACCGCGGTCGAGAAGAACGCGGCCTACGTGTTCGCCAAGATCACCGCCAAGCCCGCGGCCGGCGTGGACAACCACCGCTTCGTGCGCATCCTCACGGCGATGCGCCCTGCCACCGCGCCGCCCATGGTCCAGGCCGACGAGAAGCGCCCGGCGAAGGAGCGCGCGGGCGCGAAGGGCCGGCGCCCGCCATGAGACCGGCGGACCTGACACCCGTTGCCCGCGACGTGATGCGGCTGCCAGCCGGGCCGGGACTCATCTTCGCCTCGCTCGTGGCCGCGTATCTCTTCAACTCCCTGCCGTGGTCCGGCTGGGCGCTCCTCGCCAGGCCGGACATCGTCCTGGTGGTCCTCGTGTTCTGGGCCGTCCACCAGCCGGGCTCGGTCGGCCAGGGCCTCGCCTTCGCGCTCGGTCTCGCGATGGACGTGGGCGATTCCATGCTGCTCGGCCAGCACGCGCTCGCCTACGTCGTCGCCACCTACGGCGCCCAGGTGCTGCGCGTGCGCGTGCTCGCCTTCCCGATCCTCGAGCAGACCCTGCACGTCCTGGGACTCCTCGCCGGGGCGGCGATCGTCATGGTGCTGCTGAACCTCCTTCTCGGCGCCAGCCTGCCCGGGCTCGCCGCCGCGGCCTCCCCGGTGTTCGCCGCGATCGCCTGGGGGCCGCTCTCCTGGCTGCTCCACCTTCCCGCGCTCAGGCGCATGCGCCGGGAGTCCGCTGCGTGAGCGTGGGCCTGGCGCTTCGCGACCAGCGGGCGGAGCTCAACGTCTTTCGCGCGCGCCTGATGGTCGCCGGGCTTTTCGCGCTCGCCGCGCTGGGCGTGCTCATCGCCCGCTTCGTCTGGCTGCAGGTGATCCAGGGCGAGCACTACCACACCCTCGCGGAGGCGAACCGGATCTCGGTGGTTCCCGTCGTGCCCAACCGCGGCCTCATCCTCGACCGCAACGGCGAGGTGCTCGCCGCGAACTATTCCGCCTACACCCTCGAGATCACGCCGAGCAAGGTGGACAACGTCGAGCGCGCCATCGAGGAACTCTCGCAGGTGATCGAAGTGAGCCCGCGCGACCGCAGGCGCTTCAAGCGCCTGCAGGAGGAAAGCAAGAACTTCGAGAGCCTGCCGATCCGCACGCGCCTCACCGAGGAGGAGGTGGCGAAGTTCGCGGTGAACCGGTACCGCTTCCCGGGATTCGAGATCAAGGCGAGGCTCTTCCGGTCCTATCCCCACGGCGACATCGCCTCCCACGCGGTGGGCTACATCGGGCGCATCAACGAGGCCG
>DAORTX010000091.1:0-9592 GCA_035432885.1 Usitatibacteraceae bacterium | reverse complement strand
CTCCTTGTTGATGACGCGCTCGTAGATCTGGCCGGTGGTGAAGTTGTTGAGCTTCCTCATCCGGGAGGAGACGAAGCGCTCGTAGTGGCCCAGGTCGAGATCGGTTTCCGCGCCGTCCTCGGTGACGAACACCTCACCGTGCTGGAACGGCGACATGGTGCCCGGATCCACGTTGATGTAGGGATCGAGCTTCACGAGGGTGACGCGGATCTTGCGCGACTCGAGGATCGCGGCGAGCGAGGCCGCCGCGATGCCCTTGCCGAGGGAGGAGACCACGCCGCCCGTTACGAAAACATACTTGGTCATGACGAATCCTCGGCGGGAAATTCTTATTTTACCGGGAAGTCCGCCGCGGCGGGAGCGAAGCTGCCCGGACGGGTGCCGCGCGCGCCGCCCTCAGGCCACGCTCGTGGCGGACGCCGACAGTTCCCCGATAGCCGGAACGCGCCCCTCGAACCAGATCGCGGCCGCGGCCTTGCCCATGGCGCAGCCGTCGTGGCCCACGCCGGGAATCGTGACGAGCTTCCAGCCGCAGGCCACGCCGAGCCGGGCCGACTCGCGCAGGGCCATGTCGAGGAAGAAGCGCGCCCGGGCGTATCGCGTCGGTCCCTGGGCCAGGGCCTCCGGGGCCTTGGGAAGATTCTCGTCCGCGGTGTCGATGTCCTGGTTCCCGGCGAGGATCGTCATCGGGTACGCGAGCCAGCGCTCGAGATCCGCGCGGCCGAGGCCCAGCCCGCCCAGTCCCTCGGGGAAGGCGCGATCGAGCGTGGGCAGCGTGTACCACCCCGGATTGGCGGGCGAGACCGCCTCGTAGGGCGAGTGGTCCTGGGTGGCCAGGAGGCGGTGGGCGAACTGCCCGCCGGCGGAGTGGCCGAAGAGGCGCACCTTCGGCCGGCGGGTCACGCCGCCGGCGCGCAGCGCGTCGACCACGCGGGGCAGGATCGCGTAGAGCCAGTCCTCGCGCGGGCGCACGGTGCCGTCCGGCGCGATCACGCTGCCGTTGTTGTAGTTCTCCGGCGTGGCGAACCCCTCGTTGCCGAACGTCGTCGCGACGACGAGCACGCGGTGCTTTTCCGCGGCCTCGATCCAGAAGTCGCGGTACTCGTCGCCATTGCGCTTGATGCCGTGCTGGACGAGCACCACGGGATCGTCGGGTCCGTGCGCGGCCGGGCGATAGGTGTGGACGACGAGCGGGCGATCCGGATGGCGCTCGTCGAGATAGTCGAGGGCATCGCGGCCGACGGCAGGGCGAAGGGTGGTCGTGGTCGTTGTCATGGCGGCTCAGGCAGTGGTGATCAGGTGGCAGGCGGCCTCGCGGCCGGGCGCGATCTCGCGAAGGACGGGCCGCTCCTCGCGGCAGCGCGCCAGCGCGTGGGGACATCGCGGATGGAAGGGGCAGCCCGGCGGCGGCGCAAGCGGCGAGGGCAACTCGCCCTTCACGGGCTCGAACACGCGCTTCCGGCCGTGGATGCGCGGGATCGCCTCGAGCAGCGCCCGGGAATACGGATGCGCGGGCGCCTCGAAGAGCGCGGCCACCGGGCCGGTCTCGACGAGGCGCCCGAGGTACATGATCGCCACGCGGTCGCAGATGAGGCGCACGAGCCCGAGGTTGTGGCTCACGAAGAGGTAGGTGAGCGCGTGGCGCTCGCGCAGGTCCATGAAGAGGTTCACGACCTGCGCCTGGATGGAGACGTCGAGCGCGGCGACCGGCTCGTCGCACACCAGCACGCGCGGCTTCACGGCGAGCGCCCGGGCGATGCCGATGCGGCTGCGCTGGCCGCCGGAGAACTGGTGCGGGAAGCGGTCGCGGTAGGCGCGGTCCAGGCCCACGTCGGCGAGTGCCCCGTCGATCGCGGCATCGAGTTCGCCGGGGGGCACCAGCTTGTGCACCGCGAGCGCCTCGCCCACGAGGCGGTGCACGCGCATGCGCGGGTCGAGCGAGGCGAAGGGGTCCTGGAAGATCATCTGCACGGCGAGGAGGTAGTCGAGCCGCTCGCGGCCGGCGAGCCCCGTCACCGGGCGTCCCTCGAAGAGCACCTCGCCCGCCGTGGGCGGATGGATGCCGGTCACGAGGCGCGCGAGCGTGGACTTGCCGCAGCCCGATTCGCCCACGAGCCCGAGCACCTCGCCCCGGAGCACGGCGAGATCCACGCCGTCGACCGCGCGCACCACCGGCGGCGGCTTGCCGCGCCCGGCCGTCGCGAGGATCCGCTCGGCAAGCGTCGGGCGCCGCGTGAAATGCTTGCGAACGCCGCGGACCTCGAGGACCGGCACGCTCATCGCGTCCCTCCGGGCGAAAGCGGATGGTGGCAGCGGAAGCGGCGGCGCCCCTCGACCGATTCCCGCGGATCGGCCGAGCGGCAGGTGGCGGAGGCGCGAGCGCACCGCGGCGCGAACGCGCAGCCCGCCGGCCGCAGGTCCAGGCGCGGGGCCATGCCGTCGATCTGCGCGAGGCGCGTGCCGCGCACGCCCACGTCGGGCACCGAGTCGAGCAGGCCGCGCGTGTACGGGTGGCGCGGGAAGTCGAGCACCTCGGCCACGCTGCCCGTCTCGACGATGCGCCCGGCGTACATCACCGCGACGCGGTCGGCAAGCTCGGCCACCACCGCGAGGTCGTGCGTGATCCAGATCACCGCCGCGCCCGTCTCGCGCGCGAGCTTCTGCATCTCGAAGAGGATCTGCCCCTGGATCGTCACGTCGAGCGCCGTGGTGGGCTCGTCGGCGATGATGAGGTCGGGCCTGTTGAGGAGCGCGGTCGCGATCGCCACGCGCTGGCGCATGCCGCCGGAGAATTCGTGCGGATACTGCGTGAGGCGCGTGGCGCCCGCGGAGATGCCCACGCGGGCGAGGGCCTCCGCCGCGAGCGCGAGGGCCGCGGCCGCCTCCGTCCCGCCGTGCTCGAGCACGGCCTCGGCCATCTGCTCGCCGATGGTGAGCACCGGGTTCAGCGTCATCAGCGGGTCCTGGAAGATCATCGCGATCCGGTCGCCGCGCAGCTCGCGCAACCGCTCGGCGGAAGCCGCGCGCAGGTCCTCGCCCGCGAAGCGCACCTCGCCCGCGATCACTTCCCCCGGCGGATCGACGAGCCCGGTGATGGAAAATCCCGTCACCGTCTTGCCCGAGCCCGATTCCCCCACGAGCCCCAGCACCTCGCCGCGGTCGACCTCCAGGTCGACGCCGTCCACCGCCGCCCACGCGCCGTCGGCCAGGTGAAAGACCGTGCGCAGGCCGCGGACCTCGAGAAGCGGCGCGTTCAATGGCGGTGGGCGTCGAAGCTGCGGCGCAGCCGCTCGCCGACGACGTTGATGGACATGATGAGCGCGAGGAGCGCCAGCCCCGGGAAGAGCGAGATCCAGTACTCGCCCGAGAGCAGGAACTCGAAGCCGTTGGCGATGAGCAGGCCCAGCGAGGGCTCGGTCACCGGCACGCCCACGCCGAGAAACGACAGCGTGGCCTCGAGCGTGATGGCCCCCGCGATGCTGACGGTGGCCACGACCAGCACCGAGCCGATGCTGTTGGGCAGCAGGTGCGCCCGCATGATGTAGGCGGTGGGCAGGCCCTGGTTCACCGCCGCCTCGATGTATTCCTTGCGCCGCTCGACGAGCGCGGCCGCGCGCATGAGCCGCGCGTAATTGGCCCACTGCACCACCACGATCGCGAGGATCACCTTGTCCACCCCGCGCCCGATGGAGGCGAGCAGCACGAGCGCCACGAGGATCGACGGGAAGCCCAGGATGAAATCCACCACGCGCATGAGGATCGCGTCCACGCGCCCGCCGAACTGCGCCGCGGCGAGGCCCACGGTCACGCCCACGAACAGCGCGCCCGCGGTCGCCGAGAGCCCCACGAAGAGGCTCGTGCGCAACCCGTAGAGGATCGCGGAGAGCATGTCGCGGCCCTGCGCGTCGGTGCCCAGCCAGAAGGTGAAGCCCGCCATGCCCTTCCCGCCCGGCGCGAGCCGGTTGTCCATCACGTTGAGCGCGGTGAGGTCGTAGGGGTCCTGCGGCGCGATGAACGGGCCGACGAGGGCGACGGCGACGATCGCGGCCAGCACGACCAGCGCGCTCCGCACCGTCGGCTTGCGGCGCAGGCGGCGCAGCACGCGCCGGCGAAGCGGCGTGTCGTCCCCGGGCTGGACGGGCGCCGCGCTCAAGCCGTTTCTCCCACGAGGCGCACGCGCGGGTCGAGCGCGGCGTAGAGCAGGTCCACCAGCAGGTTCACGCTCACGAAGAGGAAGGTCGCCAGCATGATGTAGGCCACGACGATCGGCCGGTCGAGCTGGTAGATGCTGTCGATCAGGAGCTTGCCCATGCCGGGCCAGGCGAACACGGTTTCCGTGATCGTCGAGAAGGCGATGAGGCTGCCGAACTCGATGCCCACCACCGTCACCACCGGGATGAGGATGTTGCGCAGGATGTGCCGCCCCACGATGCGCCGCGGCCGCACGCCCTTGGCGCGCGCGTACTTCACGTAGTCCTGCGCCTTCGCCTCCGCCGTGCCCGCCGCGACCAGGCGCACCATGAGCGCCATGTTGGGGATGGCGAGGTTCAGCGCCGGCAGGATCAGGTGCCTCCACCCGTCGGGCGTGAGCAGGCTCGTCTTGAGGCCGAGGATCGACACCGTCTCGCCGCGCCCCGAGGCGGGCAGCCAGCCGAGCAGCACCGCGAAGAGGAGGATCAGCATCATCCCCTTCCAGAAATTGGGCAGCGAGTAGCCGAGCACCGTGCCGCCCATGATGAAGCGCGACAGGCGCGTCTCGGTGTCCAGGCCGGCGGCGAGGCCGAGCGGGATGCCGCCGGCGAGCGCGAGGCTCATCGCGAGCAGCACCAGCTCGAAGGTGGCGGGCAGGCGCGAGACGATCAGCTCGATGGCGGGCACGCCGTGCACGAAGGAGCGCCCCAGGTCGCCATGCAGCGCGTTCCAGACGAAGACGAGGTACTGGCGCCAGAGCGGCAGGTCGAGGCCCAGGCGGCGCACGAGTTCCACGCGCTCCAGCTCGCTCGCCTGCGGCGGGACGAGGAGCTCGATCGGGTCGCCGATGCCGTAGACCGCGAGGAAGACGACGATCGAGGCCGCCAGCAGGACGAAGAAGCTCTGGATCAGCCTCTGCAGCGCGTAGGTCGCCACGGGCGGCGGCGCCCGCCGCTATTTCTTCGCGGGCTTCGCGTTCATCGCGAACGTGTACTGGTCCGCTCGGCCCGCGTAGGCGATGTCCGCGCGGTGGGCCCAGAGGGAACTCTCGAAGTGCAGCGGAATGAAGGCGCCGACCTCGAGGAGCCGGGTGAGCGACTGGCGAAGCAGCTCCGCGCGCTTGTCGTCGTCCATGGTCACCAGCGCCTTGCCCACCAGCTCGTCGAGGGCCGGGTCGGCGAGGCCGCCGTAGTTCGAGGTGCCGCGCGTCTTCTTGTCGTCGAGCGAGGCGGCCCAGTAGCGCAGGAAGGAAGAGCCCTCCGCGGACCCCCAGCCGCCCATCGCGAAGCTGAATTCCTTCTTGGCGCGGCGCGGGAAGTAGATGGCGCGCGTCATCGCGTCGACCTTGGTGCGGATGCCGACCTGCGAGAGGTACCCCGCCACGGCCTGCGCGATCTGCCCGTCGTTGATGTAGCGGTCGTTGGTCGCCGAGAGCGTGAGGTCGAAGCCGCCCGCGTAGCCCGCCTCGGCCAGCAGCTTCTTCGCCGCGGCCGGGTCGAACTTGATGACCGGCGGGTTGGGCAGCGTGCCGTACATGCCCGTCGGCAGGAACTGGTAGGCGGGCAGCGCGCCGCCGTCCATGATGCGTTTCGCGATCGCGTCGCGGTCGATGGCCATCGACATGGCCTTCCGCACCCGCAGGTCCTGGAGCGGATTGCCGCCCTTGCCGTCGCTCGCGAGCGGGCTGGGGCTGCGGCCCACGTCGAGCTGGAAGAAGATGACGCGCGACGAGGGCGTGGCCACGTAGGCCAGGCGCTTGTCCTCGCGGATGCGCTGCAGGTCGCGCGCCGCGGGGTTCTCGATCAGGTCGTAGTCGCCCGCGATGAGCCCCGCCAGGCGCGGCCCGGCATTGGTCACCGGCACCATCTTGACCGTCTCCCAGTGCGGCTTCTCGCCCCAGTAGCCGTCGTTGCGGACGAGCTCGATGGCCGAGCCGCGCACGTAGCTCCTGAGCTTGTAGGGCCCGGTGCCGATCGCCACCGCCCCCTCGTTGAACTGGCTCACGCTGGGCCAGGGGCCCGTCACGCCGCAGTTGGTGTCCATCGAGAATTCGATCTTGCCGTGCGCGGCGATCGAGGAGGTGAGCAGCGAGATCCCGGCCAGCAGGCGCGGCAGGAGCGGCTCGGGCTCGGCGGTCGTCACCACGAGCGTGAACGGATCCGGCGCCTCGACCGCCTTCATGTTGCGGATGAGGTCCTTGTTGCCGCCGGCGATGTTGGTCTCGTTCTTGGCCACGCGGCAGAAGGTGAAGATCGCGTCCTCGGCCGTGAAGGGCCTGCCGTTGGAGAACTTCACGCCCTTCCTCAGCGTGAAGGTCCACTTGTTGGCGCCGTCGTTCTTCCACGCGGTGGCGAGGCTCGGGACGAGGCGCTGGGCCTCGTCGGTGTCCACGAGGGAATCGTAGAGGTGCGCGGCGAGCGCGTTGTTGGGCGCGAGCACGTGGTAGTGCGGGTCGACGGAAGTCGGCTCCGAGGAAAGCGCGATGCGAAGCGACTGCGCCGCGACGGGGACGGCGGCGAAGGCCGACGCGACAAGGAGGGGAAGGGCGCGGCGAAGGGTGGTCATTTCTCGGGGACTCCGGAGGGGGCGGACGCGGCCGGGAAATGGCGCCGCGGATCCCGCGATCCTACGCGATCTATCTCGCCTTGCCTTGATCCAGATCCATCCGGCGGCGGGCGCCATGCCAGAATGGCGCCATGAAGATCGGCGAGCGCCACTACCGCAGCCTCTGGACCGAGCAGGCCGGCGGACCGGTGCACATCATCGACCAGACGCGGCTGCCGCACGCGTTCGAGACGCGCGTGCTCGACTCGCCCGAGGCGACGGCCGAGGCGATCGAGACGATGCGCGTGCGCGGCGCGCCCCTCATCGGCGTGGCGGCGGCCTTCGGGCTGGCGCTCGCCATGTCGCGCGACCCTTCCGACGAGTCGCTCGCCGGGACCGCCGCGAGGCTTGCCTCGACCCGGCCGACGGCGGTGAATCTCGCCTGGGCCATCCGGCGGATGCGCGAGGCGCTCGAGGGCCTCGCCCCCGGCGAGCGGCCGGCGGCGGCGTGGTTCGAGGCGCAGGCCATCGCCGACCAGGACGTCGCCTTGAACGAGTCGATCGGCCGCCACGGGCTCGCGCTGATCGAGCGCGAGCATGCCGCGCACCGGCGCGTGGTGAACATCCTCACCCACTGCAACGCGGGCTGGCTCGCGACCGTCGACTGGGGCACGGCGCTCGCGCCCATCTACCTGGCCCACGACAAGGGCATTCCCGTGCACGTGTGGGTGGACGAGACGCGCCCGAGGAGCCAGGGCCTGCTCACGGCCTGGGAGCTCGCGGGCCACGGCGTGCCGCACACGCTGGTCGCCGACAACGCGGGAGGCCACCTCATGCAGCGCGGCCGGGTCGACCTGGTGCTGGTCGGCGCGGACCGCGTGACGCGAAGGGGCGACGTGGTCAACAAGATCGGCACCTACCTGAAGGCACTCGCGGCCCGCGAGAACGGCGTCGCGTTCTACGCGGCCGTCCCCTCGCCCACCATCGACTGGGAAGTCGACGACGCGATGTCGGGCATTCCCATCGAGGAGCGCGGCGGCGAGGAGATGCGCATCGTTCGCGGCCTGGACGGCGCCGGGCGCCCCGCCTCGGTCGCGATCGCCCCGGAAACCACCCCCGTGGCCAATCCGGCCTTCGACGTGACGCCCGCCGCGCTGGTGAGCGGCATCATCACCGAGAAAGGCGTCCTCGCCGCGAAGGAGACGGCGCTGCTGGCGCTCTTCCCGCGCGAGCGCAAGAGCCAGGCCTTCCTCACCTGAGGCCTGTCTCCGGCACGGCGCGGCCACGCTGAACGTTCGGCGCATCCGGCACGATTTGCGCTCGCGAGTAACAGGGTCCGTAACCGGCGATGCAACGCCGGGCAGGCTTCTCGCCATGCGATAATCTTCGGACATATCTCGAGCCGGCATCACGCCTGTGACAGCCGGCGCTCTCCTGGAGGCAGGAACATGCAAGCGAAATCGGCTCCGGTGCCGGGCACCGCCCATACGCGCCACGCGAAGCTGCTCAAGTGGGTCGCCGACATCGCCGAGCTCACGCAACCCGACCGGATCCACTGGTGCGACGGCACGGAGGAGGAATACGACCGCCTCTGCGGCGAACTCGTCGATGCGGGCACCTTCCGGCGCCTGGATGCGAAGCGCCGGCCCAACTCCTACCTCGCCTGGTCGGATCCGTCCGACGTGGCGCGCGTGGAAGACCGCACCTTCATCTGCTCCAGGGCGAAGGACGACGCGGGCCCCACCAACAACTGGGTCGCGCCCGCCGAGATGCGCGCGACGCTCAAGGGCCTCTTCAAGGGCTGCATGCGCGGGCGCACGATGTACGTGGTGCCGTTCAGCATGGGGCCGATCGGCTCCCACATCGCCCACATCGGCGTGGAGCTCTCCGACAGCGCCTACGTCGCGGTCAACATGAAGCTGATGACGCGCATGGGCGCCAACGTGCTGGCGACGCTGGGAGACGACGGCTACTTCGTTCCCTGCGTGCATTCCGTGGGCGCGCCGCTCGACGCCGGCGAGAAGGACGTCGCCTGGCCCTGCAACCGGGACCACAAGTACATCGTCCACTTCCCGGAGGATCGCGAGATCTGGTCCTTCGGCTCGGGCTACGGCGGCAATGCGCTGCTCGGCAAGAAGTGCTTCGCGCTTCGCATCGCGTCCGTCATGGGCCGCGAGGAGGGCTGGCTCGCCGAGCACATGCTGATCCTGGGCGTCGAGTCTCCCGAGGGCGTGAAGCACTACGTGAGCGCCGCCTTCCCGTCGGCCTGCGGCAAGACCAATTTCGCGATGCTCATCCCGCCCGCGGCGATGAAGGGCTGGAAAGTGACGACCATCGGCGACGACATCGCCTGGATCAAGCCGGGCGAGGACGGGCGCCTGCACGCGATCAACCCCGAGGCCGGCTTCTTCGGCGTGGCGCCGGGCACGAGCGAGGCGACGAACCCGAACTGCATGGCCGCCGTCCGCTCGAACACCATCTTCACCAACGTGGCGCTCACGCCCGAGGGCGACGTGTGGTGGGAGGGCATGAGCGCCGAGCCCCCGGCGAAGCTCACGGACTGGAAGGGCGAGGCGTGGACGCCGGGCTGCGGCCGGCCTGCCGCGCACCCCAACTCGCGCTTCACCGTGGCCGCCACCCAGTCGCCGTCGATCGACCCCGCCTGGGACGACCCGAAGGGCGTGCCGATCTCCGCGTTCGTCTTCGGCGGGCGCCGCTCCTCCACCGTTCCGCTGGTGACGGAAGCGGCCACGTGGGACGAGGGCGTCTACATGGCCGCGACCCTGGGCTCGGAGACCACCGCCGCGATCACGGGCAAGGTGGGCGTCGTGCGCCGCGACCCCTTCGCGATGCTCGC
>DAORTX010000090.1:0-9736 GCA_035432885.1 Usitatibacteraceae bacterium | reverse complement strand
CCGTTGGTGACCAGCCACGGGATGATGTCCCGGCCGAAATCGCGGTGGGAATGGGGATCCGCGGCGTCGCGCCGGAGTTGCTCGTTCAGCAGGTCGCGCTGGAAGACGTAGACGCCCATGCTCGCCAGCGCGAAGCCGGGACGGTCGGGCATTTCCGGGGGAACCTCGGGCTTTTCCACGAAGGAGATGACGCGGTCGTCGGCGTCGACGTGCATCACGCCGAAGGAACTCGCCTCGGCCACGGGCACCTCGAGGCAGGCCACGGTGACGTCGGCGAAGCTGTTCACGTGCTCGACGAGCATGCGCTCGTAGTCCATCTTGTAGACGTGGTCGCCGCCGAGGATCACGAGGTATTCCACGCCGTAGTCGTCGATGATGTCGGTGTTCTGGAACACGGCATCGGCAGTGCCCGCGTACCACTCGCTGCTTTCGAGGCGCTGGCTGGCGGGCAGGATGTCGAAGCTCTCGTTTCGCACCGGCTGCAGGAAGTTCCAGCCCCGCTGCAGGTGGCGGATCAGGCTGTGCGCCTTGTACTGCGTGGCCACGGCGATGTGGCGGATGCCGGAGTTGAGCGCGTTGGAGAGCGCGAAATCGACGATGCGGAGCTTCCCGCCGAAGTACACGGCGGGCTTGGCGCGCCGGTCCGTGAGTTCCATGAGGCGCGTGCCGCGGCCGCCGGCGAGCACGTAGGCCATCGCCGAGCGCGCGAGCGGCATCGTGTAGGACACCCGGCGCCGGTCGTGCAGGGTGTGGTGCGAGCCGCTCACGTCGGCGTCCTCCGGGGCGGCCGGACCGGGTGCGGGTGAAGTGGCCGGATTCGTCGTGGGTTCCATGGCACCTCCTTCGCGCCTTCGGTCGCCGGGGGCGGTCCCGCGCTATCGGGTTCCCGGTTCCGCGCGCCAGATTTCGCGGGCGTAGTCGAGGATGGTCCTGTCCGACGAGAACCAGCCCATGCCTGCCGTGTTGAGGATGGCACGGCGCCACCAGGCGTCCTGGTCGCGCCAGAGCTCGTCCACCGAACGCTGGGCGGCGCGGTAGGCCTCGAAGTCCGCGCACACCATGAAGTTGTCGAAATGGCGAAGGCCATCGACGAGTCCATTGTACCGCGCACGGTCGTCGGGCGAGAAGTTGCCCGCCGCGAGCGACTTGAGCGTCTCGTCGAGCACGGGCGAGGCCTTGATGGATTCCGTCGCGTCGATGCCGAAGCGGTGGCGCTCGGCGACTTCGGCCGCGGTGAGGCCGAAGATGAACACATTCCCGGCGCCGACGCGCTCCTGGATCTCGATGTTGGCGCCGTCGAGGGTGCCGATGGTGAGCGCGCCGTTGAGCGCGAGCTTCATGTTGCCGGTTCCGGAGGCCTCCATCCCGGCGGTCGAGATCTGCTCGGAGAGATCGGCGGCGGGGATGATCTCCTCGGCGAGGCTCACGTTGTAGTTGGTGAGGAACACCACCTTGAGCCGCTCGTTCACGCAAGGGTCGTTGTTCACCGCCCGCGCCACGTCGTTCGCGAGCTTGATGACGAGCTTGGCCTGGTGATAGCCCGCGGCGGCCTTGCCGGCGAAGATCTTCACGCGCGGCACCCAGGCCTCCGACGGGCGGGCGCGCATCTCGCTGTAGAGCGCGATGGTGTCGAGGATGTTCAGGAGCTGGCGCTTGTACTCGTGGATGCGCTTGATGTGCACGTCGAAGAGCGAGGACGGATCGAGGCTCACGCCGAGCCTTTCGGCGACGACCCGCGCGAGCACCACCTTGTTGGCGCGGCGAACCGCCGCGAACCGGCTGCGGAACGCGGCGTCGTCCGCGAACGGCGCGATCTCCGAGATGCGGTCCAGGTCGTCCTTGAACGCCGGGCCGATCGTCTCCGCGATGAGATCCGTGAGGGCCGGGTTCGCCTGGAAGAGCCAGCGGCGGAAGGTGATGCCATTGGTCTTGTTCACGATCCGGTCCGGGTAGATCGCGTTGAAGTCGCGGAACACGGTCCGGCGCATGAGGTCGGTGTGCAGGGCGGAGACGCCGTTCACCCGCCGCGAGCCGAGGAACGCGAGGTTGCCCATCCGCACCTGGCGGGTGCTGTTCTCCTCGATCAGCGAAAGCGAGGCGAGCAGCCGCGGGTCGTCATGGTGGGCGGCGCGCAGCTGGTCCAGGTGGCGCGCGTTGATGAGATAGATGATCTGCATGTGCCGCGGAAGGAGCCCTTCCATCAGCGGCACCGACCACTTCTCCAGCGCCTCCGGCAGCAGCGTGTGGTTCGTGTAGTTGAAGACCGCCGTGCAGATCCGCCACGCGTGCTCCCACGGGAGGTTGTTCTCGTCGACGAGCAGCCGCATGAGTTCGGGCACCGCGATCGCGGGGTGCGTGTCGTTCAGCTGGATCGACAGGTGGTCGGGCAGCGACGCGAGTTCGCCGTGCTGGGCCTTGTGGCGGCGCAGCAGGTCCTGGAGCGAGGCCGAGGCGAAGAAGATCTCCTGGCGAAGGCGCAATTCATGGCCCGCCGGCGTGTTGTCGTTCGGGTAGAGCACGCGCGAGATCGCCTCGAGCCGGACGCGGTGGGCGAGCGCGCCGACATGGTCGCCGCGGTTGAAGTCCTCGAGCACGATGGGGTGGTCGGCCCGCGCCGACCAGAGCCGCAGCGTGTTCACGTGGGCGCCCCGCCAGCCGGCGATGGGCGTGTCGTAGGCCACCGCGTTCACGCTCTCCGCGGGGTGCCAGGTCGATCGCGACGTGCCGTCCGCCTTGTGCGTGGTCTCCACGGAGCCGCCGAAGCTCACCGTGTAGGTGACTTCCGGCCGCTCGAATTCCCACGGGTTGCCCGAGGAGAGCCAGTTCTCGGGCAGCTCGATCTGCCAGCCGTCCTTGATCGCCTGCCGGAAGATGCCGTGGTCGTAGCGGATGCCGTAGCCGTGCGCGGGGATGCCGAGCGTGGACATGCTCTCCATGAAGCACGCGGCGAGCCGGCCCAGGCCGCCATTGCCGAGCGCGGCGTCGGGCTCGAGTCGTCGTAGCCGGTCGAAATCCACGCCGAGGTCGGCCAGCGCCTCGCGGGCGGTGTCGACGAGTCCCAGGTTCGAGAGGGCGTCGACCAGAAGCCGCCCGATGAGGAATTCGAGGGAGAAGTAGTAGACGCGCTTGCGGCCGTCGCGATAGGTCCGGCGAGTGGCCTCCATCCAGCGCTCCACGATCTGGTCGCGCGTCGCGAGCGCCGTGGCGATGAGCCAGTCGTGCTCGAACGCGTGGCGGTGGTCCTTGCCGACCGCGTAGACGAGCTTGTGGACGATGGCGTCTCGGAACTGCGCGGAGCTGACGCGAGGCGCGCCGGAGGGCTGGCCTTCCCGGGCGCCATCCTGCGCGCCGGGGCCGGCGGGGGCTTCTGGTCTGTTCAAGGCGGTGCGGCTTGACGGGGCTGCGGCGCTGACGGGCCGCCCAACGGCAAGTCTACCCCACCCGGCCGTGGCGCGAACCGGGCAAACTGACTATGCTACCGAGGAGCCCATTTCCAGGGAGTCACGGAAAATGAACAAGTCCATCCTGCTCGCCTGCCTGCTGGCGCTCGTCGCCACCCCCGCGCTCGCGAAGAAGTCCTGCGAGGAGCTGAAGGGCGAGATCGAGGAAAAGCTCAAGGCCAAGGGCGTCAAGTCCTGGACGATCGACATCGTGGCCAAGGACGAGCAGAAGGAAGGCCGCATCGTGGGCACTTGCGACGGCGGCGCGAGGAAGCTCGTCTACCGTCGCGGCAAGTAGCGCCCGGCGCTCAGTCGCGCGAGACGGCCGGCAACTCGGCCTCGAGCAGCGCGAGGCCGGCCCGAAGCAGCCCCTCGTAGCGGGCCTTTTCCTTCGCGATCGCCTCCGGCGGCCAGTCGTAGAACCCGCCCCCCGCCTTCATGCCCAGCCGGCCGGCCGCCACGCGGTCGGTGAGTTCGCGCGACGGCGTCCGGCTGGCGGCAAGCGTCGGATACATCGTGGCCGCGGCGGCCGCGTGCACGTCGAGTCCCGCATGGTCTCGCTGCAGCAGCGGCCCGGCCGCGAGGAAGCGGAAGCCGAATCCGAATCGAACCGCCGCGTCCACGTCCGCCGGGCTCGCGACGCCGGCTTCCACGAGGGCGAGGGCCTCGCGGGCGAGCGCGTGCTGCAGGCGGTTGGCGAGGAAGCCGGGCAGGTCCTTCCGCACGATGACGGGCACCTTGCCCGTGGCGCGCATGAACCCGGCCAGGTCCTCGGCAAGCGCCGGGTCGCTCGCGGCGCCGCACACCACTTCCACCAGCGGAACGAGGTGCGCCGGCATGAAATAGTGCAGGCCGAAGAAGCGGTGCGCCGTGGGCAGGCCCTCGGCGATGGCGCTGATGGGAAAGCTCGAGCTGTTGCTGGTGAGGAGCGCGCCGGGGGCGAGGCGCGGCAGCAGGTCCGCGAAGAGGCGGCGCTTCAGGTCGAGCTTCTCCGGCACCGCCTCGATCACGAGGTCCACGAGGCCCCAGGGCACGTCCGCGATGCCGGCGTGAACCGTGACCAGGTCGCCGCATTCCGGGCAGCCCAGGGAGGAGAGCCCGGTCGACAGGCGAGCCGGAAGCGATCGCCGGACCTCGCCGACGGTCTCGACGAGATGGGTCGCGCAGCCGGCGCGCGCGAGGGTGAGGGCGATGTCCACGCCCATGGTGCCGCCGCCGACGACGGCGCATGTCCTGCGATTGGCCATGGAAAGGTTCCTATAGAATCCGGTCTGACGCGAATTTTCGCACGGCTGCCCTGCGGGAAACGACAGGCTCCATGACCGCATCCCCTCCCTGGCTTCGCTACTACGGCGGCGTGCCGCACTCGATCGACTACCCGGACCTCACGCTCTACGAGGCGCTCGCGGCCTCGGCGCGGCGGGTGCCGGATTCCGTGGCGTGGGAGTTCCTCGGCACGCGCTCGACCTACCGCGATTTCCTCGACGCCGTGGACCGTTTCGCGTCGGCGCTCGCGGGCGAAGGGCTTCGCGCGGGCGACCGGATCCTCGTGTCCATGCCCACCACCCCGCAGGCCGTGATCGCCTTCTACGCGGCCAACCGGCTCGGCGCGCAGGCCGCGCTCATCCACCCGCTGTCGACGGCGCCGGAGATCACGCACTTCCTCGATGCGACGGGAGCGCGCATCGCGCTCGTCCTGGATGCCTTCTATGGCACGCTCGCCGCGGCCACGCCGGCGAAGGCCCTCGAAAAGATCGTCGTCGCGCGAATCCCGGAATACCTTCCGCCGCTCAAGCGGCTCGGCTTCTGGGCGACGAAGGGGCGAAGGATCGCGCCGTTGCCCGCCGATCCCCGGATCCGCGCCTGGGCGAAGCTCATCGCCTCCTTTCCCCCGGCCACGCAGGCGCCCGCAGGCAAGACTAACGATCCGGCCGCGATCCTCTTTTCCGGCGGAACCACGGGGCTGCCCAAGGGCATCGTCCTGTCGAACCGCAACTTCATCGCCCAGGGCAAGCAGGCGGCGTCGTGGTGCGGATTGGGCGAGCGCGACGCCATCCTCGCGATCCTGCCGATCTTCCATGGCTTCGGGCTCGGCGTGTGCGTGAACGCGGCGTTCATGGGCGGCGGCAAGTCGATCCTCGTGCCGCAGTTCAGCGCCGAGGTCGTCGCGAAGGTCCTGCGCAAGGACCGGCCCAACGTCCTGGTGGGCGTGCCCACGCTCTTCGAGGCGCTCACGCGGGACGCCTCGCTCGCCGGGGCGGATCTTTCCTGCCTCACGGCCTGCTTCTGCGGCGCCGACACGCTGCCCCGGGCGGTAAAGGAGCGCTTCGAGGCGATGGTCGCGGCGGGCGGCGGCAAGGTGAAGCTCCTCGAGGGCTACGGGCTCACCGAGGCGGTGACCGGCATCATGGCCACGCCGCTCACCGAATACCGCGAAGGATCCGTCGGCATTCCCTTTCCCGACATGTTCGCGAAGATCGTGAAGCCCGGCGGCACCGAGGAGGCGCCCGTGGGCGAGGAGGGCGAGATCTGCATCGCGGGGCCGGCGGTGATGCTGGGCTACCTCGACGACCCGCAGGCCACCGCGCAGACGCTTCGCGTCCATGGCGACGGGCGCGAGTGGCTGCACACGGGCGACCTCGGCAGGATGGACGCCGACGGCTTCACCTACTTCTCCGTGCGCCTGAAGCGCATGATCAAGTCGTCGGGATTCAACGTCTATCCCGCGCAGGTCGAGGCGGTGATCCGCGAGCATCCGGCCGTGGCCGACGCCTGCGTCATCGGCGTTCCCGATCCCGCGCAGGTCGAGCGCGTCGAGGCCTGCGTGGTGCTTCGCGATCCCGCGCAGGCGGGCGCCGAAATGAAGGAAGCGATCATCGCCCACTGCCGCGAACGCCTGATCAAGTGGTCCTGTCCCCGCGAGGTGGCGTTCGTTGCCGCGCTGCCCCTCACGCGGGTGGGCAAGGTCGATTACCGGGAAGT
This sequence comes from Usitatibacteraceae bacterium, assembly GCA_035432885.1. Classification (GTDB taxonomy): domain Bacteria; phylum Pseudomonadota; class Gammaproteobacteria; order Burkholderiales; family Usitatibacteraceae; genus FEB-7. The sequence continues at coordinate 3,314 of DAORTX010000090.1, read as the reverse complement.
GGCCCGCCGGCACGCGGCGGGCGAGGAAGCGAGCGTCGCATGAACCCATCGGACACCCCCGCCCACGGCGGCGAACGCGTCGCGGCCGCGCTGGAGGCCTTCGGCGTGAAGGTCGTCTTCACGCTCTGCGGCGGTCATATCTCTCCCATCCTGGTGGCCGCGAAGCGCCGCGGCATCCGCATCGTCGACACGCGCGACGAAGCAACCGCCGTCTTCGCGGCCGATGCGGTGGCGCGCCTCACCGGATCGCCCGGCGTGGCGGCCGTGACCGCGGGACCGGGACTCACCAACACGATCACCGCATTGAAGAACGCGCAGCTCGCCCAGTCGCCGGTGGTGCTGCTGGGCGGGGCCGCGCCCACGGCGCTGCAGGGCCGCGGCGCCTTGCAGGACATCGACCAGAAGCCCGTCGTCTCGCCCCACGTGAAGTTCGTGCGCCAGGTGCGGCGCGTGGCGGACCTCGGCCCCGCCGTCGAGGAGGCGCTCGCGGCCTCCCTCTCCGGCATTCCGGGGCCGGCATTCGTCGAGTGCCCCGTCGATCTCCTCTACGACGAGAAGCTGATCCGCGGCTGGTATGCCGACGCGGCGGGGAAGGGGACCGCGATCGCCGACCGGCTGTTGCGCTGGTATCTCAACCGCCACGCCGCGAAGATGTTCGCCGGCGCCGCCGATCGCTATGCGCCCGTCGGCCGCGCCATTGCCGCGCCGCTCGCGGGCGACGGCGCGGTGTCGAGGGCAGCCGAGGCCCTGGCCCGCGCCGAGCGCCCGCTGATGGTCATCGGAAGCCAGGCCATCGTCGAGGCCGGCGCCGCGGACCGCGTGGCCGAGGCCGTGGAGAAGCTGGGCATTCCGGTCTACCTGTCCGGCATGGCGCGAGGGCTCCTGGGCCGCGACTCGCCGCTGCAGATGCGCCACGCGCGCCGCAAGGCGCTCCGGGAGGCCGACTGCGTCCTGCTCGCCGGCGTGCCCTGCGATTTCAGGCTCGACTACGGCAAGCACGTGCGCCGCGGCGCGACGCTGATCGCCGCCAATCGCAGCCGCAAGGATGCGCGCCTGAACCGCAAGCCCGCGATCGAGGCCATCGGCGACGCGGGCCGCTTCATCGCGGCGCTGGCGGAGCGCGCCGCGGCGGGCAACCGGCACGCTTCCTGGATCGACCTGCTGAAGGCGCGCGACGCCGAACGCGAAACCGAGATCGACGAGCAGGCGAAGGCCCGGGGAGAGCACGTGAATCCGGTGGCGTTCTTCCGCGCCCTGGAGCGCGCCGCGGGCGACAACGCCGTGTTCGTGGCGGACGGCGGCGATTTCGTGGCCACGGCGTCCTACATCCTTCGCCCGCGCGGTCCGCTCGCCTGGCTCGATCCCGGTGCCTTCGGCACGCTTGGCGTGGGTGCCGGATTCGCGCTCGGGGCTTCGGTCGTGACGCCTTCGTCCGAGGTCTGGCTCGTGTGGGGCGATGGCGCGAGCGGCTACGGGCTCGCGGAATTCGACACCTTCGTCCGCCACGGCACGCCGGTCATCGCCGTGGTCGGCAACGACGCCGCGTGGATGCAGATCGCGCGCGAGCAGGTGAAGATGCTGGGCGACGACGTGGGAACCGTGCTCGCGCGCACCGCCTACCACGAGGTCGCGAAGGGATTCGGCGCGGCCGGGGTCGAAATCCGCACGCAGGCCGAGGTGGAGGCGGGCCTTGCCGAGGCACGCCGGCTCGCCGCCACCGGCAGGCCCGTCCTCGTGAACGTCTGGCTCGACCGGACGGAGTTTCGCGAGGGTTCCATTTCGATGTAGGGTCGCCCATGGCCAACGAATCGACGAAGACCCGCAAGCAGTGGGGCCCGCTTGAGCTTGGCGTGCTGCAGGGCGAGGGCATCGACATCGGCTGCGGGCCCGATCCGGTCTTTCCCCACGTGATGCCCTTCGACCTGGCCCATGGCGACGCGAACGAGATCCTGCGCCATGTCGACCGCAAGTTCGATTTCGTCTACGCCTCCCACTGCCTCGAGCACATGCGCGATCCGCGCGCGGCCATCGCGCAGTGGTGGGCGCTGGTGAGGCCCGGCGGCGTGCTCTTCGTGATCGTGCCCGACGAGGACCTCTACGAGCAGGGTTACTGGCCCAGCCGCTTCAACCGCGACCACAAGTGGACCTTCACCATCGCCAAGCGCGCGAGCTGGTCGCCGGTGTCCGTGAACCTGCTCGATCTCGCGAAATCGCTCGCGGGCGGCGAGTTGGTCGACATCCGGCTCTTCGACACGGGATACCGGCGCGAACTCCAGGTCGACGGCCGGGAAGCGGGCACGACGGGCTGGCGCGTGCGCCGGGCGCTCGGTCGCCTGGCCTATGGCGTGCTTCGCCTCGTGGGAATGGACCGCGACCGCCTCAAGCGCGCCTTCATCCGCCCCATCGACCAGACGGCCTTTCCCGACACGCTCGCGCAGATCCAGTGCATCGTGCGCAAGGCCGCCGCCTCACCCGATCGCGAGTAGCCAGGCGCCCGTCGAGAGGTAGACCACGCCGGTCGCCATCACCGTCCAGCGGGTCCACTGCCGGAACGACGCGTCGGTGAGCTTCTCCAGCACGCGGCGCGACAGCGTGGTGCCCACGATCGCGAGCGCCATCATCATCGCGCCGACCCAGAAATCGACGCTGCCGCGCTGGGCGGCGCCGACCAGCCCCCCGAAATAGACGATCTTGATGATGTGCCCGAGGCTCTGCGTCGAGGCCTTGGTCGCCACGACGGCGCGGCGGTCCATCGCCGAGCGCACGAAGAAGAGATCGAGGATGGGCCCGGAGACACCGGCGATGAGTTGCAGCCCGGTGGTCACGATCCCGCACGCGAACGGGTGGCCGCGCTTCTTCACATCGAGCACCAGCCGCTCGGGCAGGGCCAGCCCGACGAAGGGCGTCACGCCCAGGACCAGGAGCGCGACCGGCTTCGCCACGACCAGCTGCACCGCGGTGAACGCCGCCAGCGCCACGACCGAGCCCCAGGCATTGCCGCGGAAGACGCGCCAGTCGATCGATTCGCGCCAGAGGATCGCGCGCCAGCCGTTCGCGGCGAGCTGGGTGACGCCATGCAGGACCATCGCCTTGGGCACCGACAGCACGGCGAGCAGGATCCCCATGAGGATCATGCCGCCGGCCATGCCGAGGATGCCGGAGATGAACGAGGTCGCGAGAGCGGAGGCAGCGAGAACCGCCAGGACGGCGAGGGAGGGCATGGCGCGCGTGTCGAAAGACGCCATCGTGCCGACTCGCGCTCTACGAGGCAAGCGCGGAGGTCGGCACAGCACCTTGCTATGATCCCTGGCTTG
>DAORTX010000089.1:0-9738 GCA_035432885.1 Usitatibacteraceae bacterium | reverse complement strand
CGGGCTTCTCGGCGACGGTGTCGGGGATCACGATGCCGGAGGCGGTCTTCCTCTCTTCTTCCAGGCGCTTGACGATGACGCGGTCATGCAAGGGACGCAGTTTCATTTCTCGACTCCTCGGTTGGTCTGGGTGTATCGGATTGGTCTTCGGGGATGGGCTCCCCGACGCGAATTGGGGGGTCTTGGCACTCACCCGCAGCGAGTGCTAATAATAGGGGCGGCACCCTTCAAGTTCAAGGGGTAGCTGGCCCGAATTCTGAGAGTGTGCGCTTACAGCCACCCCGCGGGGTTGCCCGAAGGGGGAATTGCTTCCCCGGCTGGGGGGGCGGCTAGATGGAAGCGGCCACCGATTCGCGCCCGGGAGCCGCCCCCATCTCCCATCACGGACTCCCCATGAAAAAAGCGATCCTCGCCGCAGCCCTCCTCGCTGCCCTGCCTGCCGCCGCGACCGACCTCCTCCCCGAAGCCCGGAAGGTCGCCGGCGCCCTCCCCGGCAAGCTCCTCGCCGTGCTCACCGTCGAGATGGACCAGGGCGGGCCGGAAGGCGCCATTTCCGCCTGCCGCGACAAGGCGCCGCAGATCGCCAAGGCCGCCTCGGCGGAAACGGGATGGGCCATTCGCCGGGTGAGCCTCAACAACCGCAACCCGAAAGCGGTGCCGGATGCCTGGGAGCGCGCGGTGCTCGAGGAATTCGACCGGCGGGCCGCCGCCGGGGAGAACCCGAAGACGCTCGAGAAAGGCGAGGTGGTGGCGGACGGGGAGCGCAAGTCCTACCGCTACATGAAGGCCCTGCCCACCGTGGATCTCTGCCTCAATTGCCACGGCGCCCACGCGAGCCTGTCGCCGGCGGTGCGCGACAAGCTCGCCGCGCTCTACCCCCAGGACAAGGCCGTGGGCTACTCCCTGGGCCAGATCCGCGGCGCGATGACGCTGAAGAAGCCGCTCTAGGGTTTGGGGCGGCAGCCGCCCGGGATCGGGCGGCGCAGGCGACCTGTAGTATTGGCCCCTCTGCCACGGGGCGCCTGAACGGATCATGCCGACCGAACCATTGCGGGAAAATGCCGGCCCGGCCGGCACTCGCCAGGCCACGGGCCAAACGTGGCTGGTCGCCGACGTGGGAGGCACCAACGCGCGCTTCGCCTGGGTGGCGCCGGGATCGGGGCGGGCCGAGCGCATCCGCAAGCTCCCGGTGGCGCAGTTCGGCTCTCCCCTCGACGCCGCGCGCGCCTACCTGGACGAAGTCCGGGCGGAGCTGGGCGAGGCCTACCGCGCGCCCGGGCGAGCCGCCATCGCCGTGGCCACGGCGATCCGGGAAGACGTCGTCGAGCTCACCAACAGCCGCTGGCGCTTCTCGCGGGCGGCGCTCCAACGCGAGCTCGGGCTGGAGAAGCTGGTCGTGCTCAACGATTTCGAGGCGCTGGCCCTGTCGCTGCCGCGCCTGCGGCCCGAGCAGTACCGCCCCTGGCCCGGCGCCGCGGCGCCGGGAACGGACGCGGCGCTGGCGGTGATCGGCCCCGGCACGGGACTCGGGGTGGCCGCCGTGGTGCCCACCCGCGCCGGGTGGACACCGGTGCCGAGCGAAGGCGGCCACGCCACGCTCGCCCCGGGAGACGATTTCGAGAGCGCCCTGCTCGCCCGCGCCCGCGCCCGCGGCGACCACGTGTCCGCCGAGCGCCTGCTGTCGGGCATCGGGCTCCCGCTGCTGCACGGCGTCGTCGCGGAGGAGCTCGGCACACCCGGCCCCGAGCTCGCGACCGAGGACATCGTGGCGAGGGGTCTCGCGGGGAACGACGCGGCGTGCCAGCGCACGCTCGAGGTTTTCTGCGCGCTCCTGGGCAGCTTCGCCGGCAGCGTCGCCCTCACCTTCGGCGCGCGCTCGGGCGTCTACATCGGCGGGGGCATCGTCCCGCGACTGGGCGATCGCTTCTTCGCCTCGGCGTTCCGCGAGCGTTTCGAGGCCAAGGGCCGCTTCCGGCCCTACCTGGCGGCCATTCCCACGGCGGTGATCATCGACACCATGGCGGCGCTGGACGGCGCCGTGTCCGCCCTCGAGCAGCTCTCGGGGTAGAACGCGCATCCCTGGGTAGCACGCGCATCCCGGGGCAGCGCGCGCGTTCCGGCGCCGCCCATGGATTTCGTGGTCGGCACACGCACAGCCCGTCGAACGGGCGGCAAGGAAAGGAGGCAGGAAGATGGCACTGCACCCGGTGGTCGAGGAAGTCACGAAGCGCGTGCGCGAACGCAGCCGGCAATCGCGCGCGGCGTACCTGGCGCTCGTCGAGCGCTCGCGGGCCGAGGGCACCGCGCGCGGGCGCGTCTCGTGCTCGAATCTCGCGCATGCCTTCGCGGCCGAGGCGCCCCCGGACAAGCTGGTCCTTCGCGAGGCCCGGGCGCCCAACCTCGCCATCGTCACGGCCTACAACGACATGCTCTCGGCGCACCAGCCGCTCGCGCGCTTTCCCGACCTCATCAAGCAGGCCGCGCGCGAAGCCGGGGCCACGGCGCAGGTGGCCGGCGGCGTGCCGGCGATGTGCGACGGCGTCACGCAGGGCAGGCCCGGCATGGAACTCTCCCTCTTCTCCCGCGACGTGATCGCGATGGGCACGGCGGTGGCGCTCACGCATGCGGTGTTCGACGCGGCCCTCTGCCTGGGCGTGTGCGACAAGATCGTGCCGGGCCTCGTGATCGGGGCGCTGCACTTCGGCCACCTGCCGGCGATCTTCGTGCCCGCGGGCCCGATGCCTTCCGGCGTCGCGAACGACGAGAAGAACCGCGTCCGCCAGCTCTACGCGGAGGGCAAGGCGGACCGGGCCGCGCTCCTCGACGTGGAGGCGCGCTCCTACCACGCGCCGGGCACCTGCACCTTCTACGGCACGGCCAACAGCAACCAGTTCCTGATGGAAGTGATGGGGCTGCACCTGCCCGGCGCGGCATTCGTGCCGCCCAACACGGCGCTTCGCGACGCCCTCACGCGCGCCGCGGCGCGCCGCGCCGCCGCCATTTCCTCCCCGGGAGCCGAGTACACGCCCATCGCGCAGGTCGTGGACGAGCGCGCCGTCGTGAACGCGATCGTGGGGCTCCTCGCGACCGGCGGATCGACGAACCACACGATCCACCTGGTCGCCATGGCGCACGCGGCGGGCATCCGCATCGACTGGGACGATTTCGACCGCCTGTCCTCGGCGGTCCCCCTGCTCACGCGCATCTACCCGAACGGCACCGCCGACGTGAACCATTTCCACGCCGCGGGCGGAACGGGCTTCGTGATCCGCGAGCTGATCGGCGCGGGCCTGCTGCACGAGGACGTGCGCACCGTCTCCGGCGCGTCGCTCGCGGCCTATGCGCAGGAGCCGGTCCTCGACGGCGAGACGCTGCGCTGGCGCCCGGTGCCGGACCGGAGCGCCGACACCGCCGTGCTGCGGCCGGCGTCGGACCCCTTCCAGCCCGACGGGGGACTCAGGCTTCTCACCGGCAACCTCGGCCGCGCCGTGATCAAGGTCTCGGCGGTGAAGCCCGCCAACCGCATCGTCGAGGCGCCGGCCCTCGTCTTCGACGACCAGGACGAGGTGCTCGCGCGATTCGACAAGGGGGAATTGCGCCGCGACTTCGTCGCCGTCGTTCGCTTCCAGGGGCCGCGCGCCAACGGCATGCCGGAGCTGCACAAGCTCACGCCCGCGCTCGGCGTGCTCCAGGACGCGGGATTTCGCGTCGCACTCGTCACCGACGGGCGCATGTCCGGCGCCTCCGGCAAGGTGCCCGCCGCGATCCACGTCTCGCCCGAATGCCTCGGCGGCGGGCCCCTCGGGCGCATTCGCGAGGGCGACGTGATCCGCCTCGACGCGCAGGCCGGCAAGCTCGAGGCGCTCGTGGCCGCCGACGAGTGGGCGCGACGCCCGCTCGCGACCGCGGACCTGTCGCGCAACGCCACCGGATACGGACGCGAGCTCTTCGCCGCCGCGCGGGCCAACGCCCGGCCCGCGGAGGAAGGCGGGTCCTGCTTCGGCGGCGAGACGGCGGCGCCGGTCGCGCCGGCGAAGGTGACGGCATGATCGCGATCGACGCGGTCCTCGCGGCCTCCCCCGTCATGCCGGTGATCGTGATCGAGCGCATCGAGGACGCGGTGCCGCTCGCCCGCGCCCTCGTCGCAGGCGGCATCCCCGTGCTCGAGATCACCTTGCGCACGGCGGCGGCGGTCGCAGCCGTGCGCGCGATCCGCGACGCGGTCCCCGAGGCGATCGTCGGCGTGGGCACGATCACCACGCCCGCGCAGGTGGACGAGGTGATGGCCGCCGGCGGCGCCTTCGGCGTGAGCCCGGGCACGACGCCGGCGCTGCTCGCGCACGCGAGGCAGGCGGGATTGCCGCTGCTGCCCGGCGCGATGACGCCATCGGACGTGATGCGCGCGCTGGACGCCGGCTTCACGCGCATGAAGCTCTTCCCGGCGGTTCCCGCCGGCGGCATCGCGATGCTCAAGTCCCTCGCGGGCCCGTTTCCCGGCGTCGTCTTCTGTCCCACGGGCGGCATCGATGCGGCGAGCGCCCCCGCCTTCCTCGCCCTTCCCAACGTCGCCTGCGTCGGCGGCTCGTGGCTCGCGCCTGCGGCGCGCGTCGCGGCCGGCGACTGGGAGGCGATCCGCCAACTTGCCGCCGCAGCCGCGAAGCTGCGCCCGAATCCATGAGCCCCTCCTATTCCTCGAAGCCGGGCGAGGCGAGCGCCCCCTGCCGGGCGCTGGTCCTCTTCGGCGCGACCGGCGACCTCGCGCGGCGCATGCTCTGGCCCTCCCTCTACGCGCTGCACCGCGACGGCCTGCTGCCGGAACCGTTCCAGCTCGTGGGCGTGGCGACCAGGCCCATCGCCGACGCCGACTTCGTGGCGCGCGTGCGCGAGGCGATCCTCGGCTCGGCCAATGCGGAGCTCCACGACGAGCCGTCGTTCGAGGCCTTTGCCCGGCGCATCCGCTACGTCGCCGTCGATGCCGCCGCGCAGGACGGTTTCGCGCCCCTTCGCGACGTCCTCGCGCCCGGGCCGGGCGGCGTCATCTTCTACCTGTCCACGGGGCCGGAGCACTTCGGGCCGATCGCCGCGCAGCTCGGCCGCAGCGGGATCGCGGACGCGACGAGCCGGATCGTCGTCGAGAAGCCCATCGGCACCGACGCGCGCACCGCGCACGAGGTGAACGAGACCATGGGCTCGGTCTTCGCCGAACGCCAGGTGTTCCGCATCGACCATTACCTGGGCAAGGAGGCAGTCCAGAACCTGCTGGCGCTTCGCTTCGGCAACGCCATCTTCGAGCCGCTGTGGAACGCGACCGCCATCGACTACGTGCAGATCACGGTCGCCGAGACCGTGGGCATCGAGGGGCGCTGGGGCTACTACGACGGCGTGGGAGCCCTTCGCGACATGGTGCAGAGCCACGTGCTGCAACTGCTCTGCCTCGTGGCCATGGAGCCGCCGGCCGGGTTCACGCCCTCCGCGGTGCGAAACGAGAAGGTGAAGGTGCTGTGGTCGCTTCGCCCGCTGACGCGCGAGAACGTGGCTTCGCACACCGTGCGCGGGCAGTACACGGCGGGATTTGCCGGCGGCAAGCCCGTGCCGGGCTACCTCGAGGAGGCGGGAGCCCGCCCGGCAAGCGACAACGAATCGTTCGTCGCCCTTCGCGCCGAGGTGGACAACTGGCGCTGGGCGGGCGTGCCCTTCTACCTGCGCACCGGCAAGCGCATGCAGGAGCGCTCGAGCGAGATCGTGGTCCAGTTCAAGGCCGCGCCCTTCAACATCTTCGCCGGCATCGGGCAGAGCCTCGCGCCCAACCTGCTGCTGATCAAGCTGCAGCCCGACGAGATGATCACGCTCTCCCTCATGCACAAGAAGCCGGGGCTGAACGAGGTGCGCCTGGGCGAGGTGCCGTTGAACCTCTCGCTCGAGGACTCGTTCGGCGCGGTGCGAAAGCGCATCGCCTACGAGCGCATGCTCCTCGACGTGCTGCACGACAACCCGGCGCTCTTCGTGCGGCGCGACGAGATCGAGGCGTCGTGGACATGGATCGACGGCATCGTCCGCGGCTGGCAGGACGCCGGGCAGAAGGTGAAGCCCTACTCCGCCGGAAGCTGGGGCCCGACGGCCGCGATCGCGCTCACCGAAAGGCACGGGCATTCGTGGCATGAGTAGCGCGGGGCCCGCGCCACGCGTGACGCGGTTCGCGGACGCGCCCTCGTTCGCGCGTGCCGTGGCCGACGCGGTGGCCGAGGCCGTGCGCGCGGGCGTCGAGAGCCGGGGCCGGGCGAGCCTCGTCTTCGCGGGCGGGAGCACGCCACGGGCATTCCTTCCCGCCGTCGCCGCGCTGCCGCTTGCCTGGGAAAAGGTGAGCCTCTTCCTCGCCGACGAGCGCTGGGTCGGCGAGGACTCGCCCGACTCCAATGCCGCCATGCTGCGGCGCTGCCTGCTCGCCGCGCCGGGGCCTTCGCGGGCGCGCTTCGTCCCGCTCCACGGCGGCGCGCCGACGGCCGCGCTCGGCGTCGCGGCGGCGAGGGCGGCGCTGCCGCCGCCGGGCGACCCCTACGACCTCGTCCTCCTGGGCATGGGAGGCGACGGCCATGTGGCTTCCCTTTTTCCGGCAAGCCCGAGGCTTGCCGACCTGCTCGACCCGGACAACGGCGAGCGCGTGGCCGCGGTGCCCGCGCCGGTCGCCGCAACGCCTGCCGTGGAGCGGCTCACGATGACGCTCGCGGAACTGCGGCGCTCGAGGCGGCTGATCCTCGTCCTGCAGTCGCCGCGGAAACTCGAGGTCCTCCTGGGCGCGTACGCCGCGGGCGACGCAACGGCTGCGCCGGTCGTGGCGCTGGGCGAGGTCGAAGTCTTCTGGAGCCCCTAGCGCGGCGCTCGCCCGCGCGCGCGCTTCAGGTCACGAGGCGATCGCTGCGACCGAACTGGTACACGACGCGGCGGGACCTGCCCGGTTTCGTCGGCGCGGAGAGGTGCGGGCACGGCGGATTGCGGTAGCCGCCCTGCTCCAGGGTCAGGTCCTCGGCCACTTCCGCCCACACGCCGCCGCGCACCGGGCGGAACATCCACTGCACGTAGCCCGAGCGCCCCGCCGCGTCGATGAGTTCCTCGCCGTCGGGAACCTCGGCCACGACGGGCGGCTGGCCCTCGATGGCGATGGGAAGGCTGCCGAAGGCGCCCATGCACTCGACCGATTCCTGCGCGCTGGAGCCGGGGCGGATGAACGGCGGCGCTTCCCGGCGCGCGAGATCCCAGGAGCCCAGCTCCCAGGCGACGTCGAGGACCGCGTTCTCCAGCTCCTCGAAGCGGTCCCAGCGGTCGTTCACCTGCAGCGCCGAGCTGGGCACCGGCTGGTAGGCGACGACGTTCGCGTCGGTCACGTCCGCGAGCCTCGTTTCGACGAAGCCGTGCCAGTGCAGCGTGAGGACCACGGGCGTGTTGGCGTAGGGCACGGCCGCGACGCTCACGCCCACCAGCGGCAGGCGGTTGGCGATGAGCTGCGTCTCGATGCAGTCGAGCAGTTGCATGGTCCGGTTCCTCCCTGGGTTCGTCGGAAAGGGGACTCGAAGGCCGTTCGCCACATCTGCGAAGCAAAATGCGTGCGCGCCCTTTCTCGCACGGAATTTCCGGCGCGTGTTGCTAGCACTCCCGCGCGGCGGTTGCCAGCCGGTCCCGGGAATGCCGTGCGCGAGGCAAGCTAGAATGCTGTCCACACGCCTGAAGGAAAGTGACACCGATGGTGCTGCTGGGTACTCCGGAAAGGAAGGAGCTGGAAGCGATCCTCCTCGCCCAGCTCACCGCGTACTGGAATTCGCACGGCTCCCAGGGGATCCTCGCCCCGGGCGTGTACGTGGCGCTGGATGCGAAGGGCCCTTCCATCGTCTCCCAAGCGGCCACGGGCGGGCTCGCGTGCGTGGAGATCCGCGCGCTCTTCACCGCCGTCTGCCACCTGAAGGACGAAGGGCCGGGTGCCTTCACCCGGGAAAATCTCGCTCCGCTCGCCGAGGAAGCCGCGACCGCGCTGGCGGCACAGGTCAACCGGCTCGCGCGCGACTGATGCCCGGGTCCAACCGCGACCTCGTCGACCGCAGTCTCGCCGCGGTCTGGCATCCGTGCACGCAGATGAAGAGCCACGAGCGCTTCCCGCTGGTGCCGGTGGCGCGCGGAAACGGTGCATGGCTCGAGGACTTCGAAGGGCACCGTTTCGTCGATGGCGTGAGTTCCTGGTGGGTGAACCTCTTCGGCCATGCCCATCCCGCGATCAACGCGGCCATCGCCGACCAGCTGGGAAAGCTCGAGCACGCCATGCTCGCCGGGTTCACCCACGAGCCGGTGGTGACGCTCTCGGAGCGCCTGGCGAGTCTCTCGCCCCCGGGCCTGGGCCATGCCTTCTACGCTTCCGACGGCGCCTCGGCCACGGAGGTCGCGCTCAAGATGGCGTGCCACTACTGGGTGAACCGCGGGCGGCCCGGCAGGAACCGCATCGTGCACCTCGAGGGCGGCTACCACGGCGAGACGCTGGGCGCGCTCTCGGTGACCGACGTGCCGGCGTTTCGCGAGGCCTACGGGGCTATCCTGCGCCGGAACCTGGTGACGCCGTTCCCGTCGCGCCATGCCGGCAACAAGGAATTCCAGTGCGAGGCCTGCGCGGTCGAGGCCGCGGGGGCGCTCGCGAAACTGCTCGCGGAGAAGTCCGGCGAGATCGCGGCGATCATCGTGGAGCCCATGGTGCAGGGCGCCAGCGGCATGCGCATGTACCACCCGCTCTACCTTCGCCGCGCGCGGGAACTCGCGACCGAGCACGAGGTGCTCCTCATCGCCGACGAGATCATGACCGGGTTCGGGCGCACCGGGACGTTCTTCGCCTGCGAGCAGGCGGGCATCGCGCCGGACCTGCTGTGCCTGTCGAAGGGCATCACCGGCGGCTACCTGCCGCTTTCCTGCGTGCTGTCCACGGACGACGTGTACGGCGCCTTCTACGACGACTCCGCTTCGCGCGCTTTCCTGCATTCGCACTCCTACACCGGCAACGCGCTCGCCTGCCGCGCGGCGTGCGCGGTGCTGGACCTCTTCGAGCAGGGCGACGTGATCGCCGCCAACCGCGAAAAGGCAAAGCGCTTCGACGCGATCGCCGCCCCCCTCGCCACCCACCCGGCGGTGCGCGAGTGGCGCCGCCTGGGGATGATCTGGGCCTTCGAGGTGGCGACCGGCCACGCCGACTTCGCCGCGCGCGCCTTCGAGCTCGCCCTGCGCGGCCACGCGCTCCTTCGCCCCATCGGCAACACGGTGTACTTCATGCCGCCCTATGTCGCCGACGAGGAGGCCTTTGCGGTCCTCGTGCGGGCCGGCACCGCCATCGCCGACACCCTGGGCACGCGCGAATGAAGCCGCTCCTGGCCGCCTTCCTCCTCGTCCCGGCGCTCGCCTGCGCCCAGCTTCCCGGCCCGGTGCGCGAGGCGCTCGCGAAGGCGGGCGTGCCGGAATCCGCCGTGGGCGCCGTGGTGGTTCCGGTCGCGGGCGGCGCGAGGCTCGTCTCGCACAATGCCGACGCGGTGCTCAACCCCGCCTCCACCATCAAGCTCGTCACGACCTTCGCGGGCCTGGATCTCCTGGGCCCCGCGTACACCTTCCGGACCGACGTCCTCGCTGCGGGCGAGATCTCCGGTGGCGTGCTCGCGGGCGATCTCGTGCTCAAGGGCGGCGGCGACCCGAAGCTCACCTACGAGCGCCTCTGGCAGC